>NZ_CAJMZJ010000015.1:0-177297 GCF_905220295.1 Paraburkholderia sp. J76 | reverse complement strand
CAAGCCGCACAACCGGCACAAGCCGTACAACCTTTACAGACAGAGGCACCAAAAGTTGTTGTGCAGCCGCGCGACAATAGTGATGCGGCAACCGGCAATCGTGCACCAGATGAGCCGGCCGCTCCAACTGTGGAGTGACCTTTTCGCGCAACACGCCAGGGAACGCAGGAGGCACGCGACGTACGCATCCAAATTCGAAAGGCGTGTCGAAGTCAGTCGGCGGCTCCGGTCACGTTCTTCTTTGGGGTCGTGAATCACAATGCCAATGCCTTCATCTGGACCCCGGTGGCTGTCAATTGGTCGTCAGACCTACTAGAGGGCTTCTTCGGCGACATCTCTCTTTTTGCCTCTAACGGCACCTTCGCGCGTCCCCGTCTTCGCTAATCCACCTCTCTATCTCTCGCAGTCTTACGGCGAACTTAGCTTAGGCGCCAGCGCCGTATTCCTGCGGCCTTGTTGCCAAACGTGTGCCAGCAAACGGGTCGTTGCACCAATCCACCTTACCCTTGCTGTTTGATTTCGCAAGAGGTTTCGCCGCATGAAATGCTCAAGCGATTGGCCCGCTGCGGTGGTCTGAAATAGTACATAACTAGAAAATCGGTTAGGCACCTTTGCCATTGAACGAGAGCCGCTTAAGGGCTCACCTCTCATCTGAGAAAGATGACTTGTGAACTCAATGCCTGTCAGGAATTCACATTTTGTGTGCTTTTTTTCGTCCATCAAACGAAGCGTCGTTTGATGGACAAACGTGCCGCGCACCGTATTAGAATTAAAGCTCCTTCACCTCAGAGACAAGTGCAGCAGCTCCGGTTGCAATTCCCAGAATGTTACCGGTTGCCGCCGCGGCGGCCAGGACGAGTAGCGAGCCGGCGACTGTTATCATCTCGTTGGCTTCTTTTAGCTTACTGACCGCATCATTCGCTTGACTCGTAGCGTCATTCAACTGGGCAATGGCCGCATCCGCAGACTCGAGGGATGCCGCCACACCGGCAGTTCTCATCGCGTCAGCTTCATCCCGAAGGCTTGATACTGAATGGTCGAGCGTGGCACCCTGACCTAAGGATTCCGTATATCCAACTGCACTCCGAGCGGTGGTTATTTCATCGGCCATTGAGTCGCAAAGGTCAGCCAAATCGAACGAGGTTTCGGCGAGTGTCATTTAATTCTCCTGGAGAGTTTTCATTTTAAATTTCTAGTTGCCGGATACGTTTGGGACATTTGCCTGCAAATCATGATACGCTTTGTACGATTCTTGGACGAGCGGCTTTATTTGCTCAAACGCTTCCTTCGAGAGGACATTGTTACGGTTTTCATAGAGCTTAGTATGGGCTTCTTTGATGGCATTTAGGCTTGAAACATAAGCGGTTGCGGCATCGACCTGAGCTTGATACGTTCTCTTGTCGTCGTCGAACTGGCGAGTAATCAAATATCGAACGCCGCTACTCTGGCTGGAGACAGCGTTTTTTTTGTCATTGATTACCTTATTTACTTCATTTAAAGACGGAACGATTCCTCTATTCACGATGGAAATCTGGATATCGACCAGTTCGACGAAGGGCTGCTGTGACTTTCCAAGTATCGAGGCTAGTTTTTCGTCTCTATATCCTGTCTCCGCTGCATCCGCCATCGCTTGTATGACCTCTGTGACCGCATTTACTTGGCCCGTGGTGATTCCCAGAGAAGGCTCAGCCTTTTGCCACGCTGTGAGACCATCCGTCAGTTGCTTGACGTTGACACTCGACTGCACAACGTTGTCCGAAGCGATTGCGCCCAGCGCTTGCATGTATTCGCGAATTGTTTTGTCTATCGTCTCGAAACCTTTTGCTTGTTCCGTGCGCTCGGCGACAATTGCCGACAGTTGAGTCTGAGGCGGGTCGTCAGTGAGGAACTTAACGTTCTCCCGCCACGTTGGTTCGGAAACATATCCCACCGTCAGAGACTGAGCGGTCTGAGGCGGCGGCGCCATCGTCGCAAAGCTCTGAACTGCTTTTGGGTCAGCGCATGCAGTCAAAAGGCAAGCTGCAGCACCAAAGAGTATCGTGCGCTCTATTCTTGACACATCGTTCTCCCAAGATGATTTACGTAGAGTGCAAGGAAGCACTCCTATCGGCCGTCTAATTTGTGATATCAGAAAATCAAAATGACCTATGTCTGCTTTTGATGAGAAATGTATTCCTGCACACACAACGACGTAGGCTTGGTAGCCGCCGATGTATCGCAACCCCAAGACCAATGAAACTTGGAGTGGGCGTGGTCGCGCGCCCGCATGGTTAGCAGGCTCCAAGGACCGGTCGAAGTTTTTGATTGCAGTGGCCGCGGAGCCGGCAGCGGCGCCGAAGGTGAAAGCGGCCAAGGTGGTGACCGCCAAGAAGCCCGTCGCAAAAAAGGCCGCGGTATCGAAGAAGGGGGCACCTGCCGCCAAGAAGGCTGCGGCGACGACGCCGGCAGCGTCGGCTCGGAAAACTGCCTCCAAGGTCGGAGCGACCGTGAAGGCACCCATTGCCCGCAAAGCGCGTGTGGTAAAGAACGCCGTCAAAGCCACGGCTCCTGCCGACGCTGCCGTGAACCAGGCGCCGACCGAGGTTGCGAGCACGCTTGCTGAGGCCTAACCTAGCACTAAGCCGGGCTCTTGGGGCTTCGCAGCCCGGCTAAGAAAGAGTGCGTGAGGATGCCGTGGAAACGAGCACAGTTGCTGGCATTGATGTCGGCGGAGCGAGGAAAGGATGCCATATGGTCATCCTTCAGGGCGAACACATCCTCAGCAACGTGAGACGAATGACGCCGTCGGAGATGCTGCGAGAGTGTCTCAAATTTGATGTGATGGCGGTCGGTATTGACGCACCGTGCCGATGGGCAGAGGCAGGTAGCGGTCGCCTGGCTGAGCGGGAACTGGCGCGGCAGCACATTCACTGCTTTGCCACGCCAACACGAGAGCAAGCGAAGTCCAGCCCCAGCGGTTTCTATGACTGGATGCTTTGCGGTGAACAGGTCTACCACGCGTTTGCAAATGCCTATCCGCTTTTGAGTTCCCGAGAATACGCGGGCCACCGCGTGAGTTTCGAGACGTTCCCGCATGCCATTGCATGCGCTGTGCTCGGGAAGGAAACCGTTTCCGCCAAAAGGAAACTTGTCGAGCGCAGAAAACTCCTCGAGACGGTTGGCGTCGATTCCGCGGTATTGAGGTCAATCGACGCTATCGACGCCGCCCTGTGTGCATGGACTGCGGGACGCCTGGTCGCTGGACATGCGAAGCCTTATGGAGACGCGGCGGGAGGGTACATTTATGTACCGGACGTATCCGGTCAACTCTCGCACTCCGGTTGATTGGCGTGGCCAACTCATCGCTGAGACAAGCGCTGTTGGACACGGCGCCAATCGCTGGAGCATTACGGACCTAGCGCTGTTGGATACCCTCGGCTCGGCTCAATTTGCGGGGCGCTACGCCGAGACGCCTACCTCCGCAATTCCGTTGGTCATTTCGGGCAGTCCCGCGGCGTCTGTGAGTTTAGGCGCCAGCGGCGTATTCCTGCGACCGGTTAGCGAGGCGCGTGCCTGCGAACGGGTCGTTGCGCCAGTCAACCGTACTCTTACTGTTCGATTTCGTTTCGGCGGTTTCGCTGATTGCAAAATGCTGAAGGGATTGGCCCGCCGCGGTTGCCTGAACAACCCATTGCGGAGCGGTTCCTTTACCGTCCCAGGTGTGACCGAGGGCGTCTCGATAGCGCACTGCTCGTAGTCGCTGTTGGTCCGCGGCAAGAGACGCCGCGACATCCTCGGGTTTGATTCCAAACTCGTCCATACGTCGCCGTAGGTAGGCGACGATGCTTTCACGTCTTCTTTCGTCCATTTTCTTACCTTCGCGCTCGTGCAGAAACTCTGGGCGGCGCATTTCTCTGTAGCCAGGATAACACATTCACGGCGGAGGCCAACGGCTCGGCGTGCGCGAGTGCAGGGCTAAGTGCCGCGGGGAATGGGCTCGTTGATTTCCTGCCCCTGCATTGAGTCGCTCCCCCCTCTGTTACGATGGGAAGGAGCACCAACCCAGTCCACACGGCCGAACGTAAAGCTATGCCAAATAAGGGGCCCAAATTGCTGAAGCCGACTTTGCGTCATTTTGCACGCGCCGCCTTCGACATCTCAGCACACGGTGACAACGACACGTTACCGTTCGATATAGACGTTCGCTTCTGTGGGGACCGGGCGCAGGACTTGGCGACCATTGCGCTCGGATTCTACGAGGAGTTACGTGATGGGCCTATCAAGGAGAACCATGAGCGAATCGCTGGATTGCATGTATCTAGCGAGCGGCTTATTGCCCCTTCGGGGCCTGCTGGCTTCCGAGTCGTAACCAAGATTCATCCGTTTTGGAACATATACCTCAACGGTTTGGCCGTTTCAGTGGCCGAGGTGCTGGAACCCCAGCGCAAAGCTACCGTTCACTCGTACCGGTTTCTGGATGGCGACGGGCCGCAGTTGTTTGATTCCAACCGTTCTTGGCGCGCGTTCAAGGAGGCGACTCTGGAGGGCCTTGATGTTGCGGGCCCAGATGCTGTCATTGTCCAGACCGACGTGTCGAGCTTCTACGAACACGTCTCGCACCACTACATCGAAAATTTCATAAACGACCTCGGTGGCGATAGCAAGCAAGTCTCGAGGCAAGTAAATGCGCTATTGGGCAAGCTCTCCGCAGGGCGGTCCTTCGGGCTTCCGGTTGGGGGGCAAGGAGCGCGTGTCTTGGCCGAACTATTCCTCAACCAGGTCGATACTGCTATCACTGCGGCCGGTGTTACGTGGCACCGCTATGTCGACGATTACGTGCTGATTGCAGGCAATACCGCTGACGCCTACCGTGCACTCGGGGTATTGGCGCAAAGCTTGATGGATTACGGTCTAAGTCTCAACAAATCGAAGACTGTTTTCCTTTCATCGAAGCACTATCGGGACTACGTGAACTCTCAGCTTGGCGCCGGTGACGACGAGGCGAACAAGCTCCGGACCATCGACCTGAAATTTGACCCGTATTCTGATAACCCCAGCCACGACTATGAATCGCTGAAGGAGACCGTCGAGACGCTCCAAGTTCGGAATTTGCTGAATCGGGAGCTGGAGAAAGCGTTACCCGACACGTTCTTGGTAGCGCAAATCGGCCGCACGATGCGACTACATGAGCCGCATGTCGCACTCGAAATCGCGTCCACGTTGTTGAACGGTACGAATCTCCATGCGTTCCGCTCGTCGTTTTCCACCATAATGCGGGGCATCGCGCACTTACGCGGTGACTCGCGCTTTGAGTCCATCTACGCAGACATCGACTCGTTGCTGGATGCGGTTCCAGTTCACTCGGCTCATCTCCTCAATGTCGACGCAAGCCTTCTGCATTACATGCGGTGTTTGAGATTCTGCTCAACGCCCGAACGAGCTGTGTATGTGCGCAAGCTTTGGGACTCGACGCAGCTCGACGTTGTTCGGCGTGCGTGCATAGACTGCTGGCGAAATTGGGGCGACAGACCGGGGTTCAACTTGCTTCGCAATCGATGGGCACAACTCAGCGCTGATTGCCAGCGCCTGTTTTGGCTTGCGACCTACAAATTTGACGACGAAGGTGACGCAGCACGGCGGCAATTCCGTCGTGCAACTCCGCAGGCTTGGGCGCTCGGAGTGGAGGTTCCGTTAGATAGGGAGAAGGACAGGGAGAAGCTTAAAAGGCACCCGCGCGGCGCGGAGCCGCTGTTGGCAACGGTCTACGAGGAATGGGCGAAGGAGGTCAAGGATGCAAATTGACCCGCGCTCTGTTGCCCGAGAAATCCCTGGCATCTTTGATGAAGTGTTTCCTCAACTGACACCAGGCATCGTGGCGCACTTCAACTCTGGCGCTGACGGGTTCCAGATTCAAGAGCTACCTCTGGCGTTGCTTGCTTTGTCTAAGCTTCAGCGGGCGATGTTATTCGAACTCGGCTACTCCGTTGGTGAGCGTCTCGTCACTGGGGTTCCTGTGGACTGGACCGAATGCATTGAGGCGACGCTCCAACGGCAGCAGGCTTTCTTCGACGCGAAGCTCCCGGAAAGAATTGAGTTGTGCGACGAGACGCTTGCTACCATTGTCGGAGGGAATCTGGCAGCACGACTGAGGGCGATGAGCGAAGAGCGAGGGCTGCCTCTCATGCTGCGCCCGGCAATCCCCGGACTCGAATGGATAGCGAGCGGGCAGGGTGACTTCTCGGTTGGCCACACGTTGATTGAAGTCAAGTGCACCGCCAAGCGGTTTTCAGCCTCCGACTATCGCCAAGTCGCCATTTACTGGCTCCTTAGCTATGCAGCAGCTATCGAAGGCCGGGGCGATGAATGGCAGGACTTTGTTCTGCTCAATCCGCGCAACGGTGTTGAGGTGTCGATGCGCTTCGCCCCATTCCTGTCTGCCATTGGCAGTGGGAGAACGAAGGTAGAGATATTGCAGCTGTTTCAATCGCTCGTAGGCTCCCGCCTTACTCGGTAGACAGTCGACTTACCCAGCAGGGCGGGAACTAGCGTTGGGATGTCGCGGAGTTACGCCCAGTCGACGTCCTTCGGGTCAAACAAAGTCGTCGCACCAGGGTATGTGGAACAGTCGCACTCCGCGTTGCCCAACTTTCGTAGAGCGGCGTGATGGCGGTCGGTCATCCATCGCTCGAACCCCGCATCACGCAGCAATGCGCGGAAATCGCGCAGGTCGTCGGCGCTGGGGAACACCTGCGTGATATAGCGCTCGGCGTCGAGGCGACCGGCTTCGGCGGCGGCCGACAGGCTATCAAACACCCATCGAATCACGTCCGCACCTGGCATCCGGCTGAGCTCGGTCACTTGAATTGGTAACAGCACCTTGTCTACGTGGTTCCAGCCGCCGAACTCGATGAGGGCACTGGCAGCCCGCTCACCTTCTTCGGTTTCGAACATGAGGGAGGTGACTTGCGGGATGTACGCGTTGATTGTTGACATTCTCTAGTTCTCGCGAATCTTTTTGGTTGTTGGCCAGCGATGGGCTAGCTATTGAATGTCGGCAGATTTACCCGGACTCTTGAGACTGATTCGTCGTTATTGATTCGCGAACACGGGTTCCATCGCCGGCTGGTAACATCGTGCGCCGACGAGTTTGCGCCGCGCAGCGGCGTACCCATTTGTGACCTAGACCAACAAGAATTATGTCTGAGACCGCCGACGATTTGAATCCTCGCTCCGTGGCGTTGCAACTTACGAAGTACTTCACCTGCCCCATTGACTGGTCTCAGGACGTGGCAATGCAGCCAATTGAGCCTGTTCTGTATCGAAAGTGGTTCTATACAGTGGCAGCAGCGCTACCCGGCGGCATGGGCGACGCAGACTGTCTTCGTAGCAGCCTTGGGGAGTATTGTCGAGCTCCTGCGGAGGACTCGCACGAGATGCTAGCGTTGCTCTCGGATAGCAACGACATCACAGAGGCATTCCTGTCAGATACTAAGCGGATAGCCGACAACGCAAGGTACTACTACGAAGACTATGCGCAGGCTTACTCAAGCGCGTGTAGTCGACTACAGGGAATCCGAGCGCAGACATCGTCGCAAAGGGAAAAACACTACGCACTTGGCTGTAAGACGATTGAGGATGTCAGGCAGTATTCCGATGGGAAGCGTGACGTCGGCATCATGTTTCCGACCCTGACGCCACAACTACAGGAGTATGCGTTTTGGCTGAGTATGGCACATCTTTTCGACTCCACAGAGCGGGAGCATGAGCGAGACGCCGAAGACTACTCGCGCGAAGCCGAGCAAAGCCGGTTTGAGCTTGCTTGGAAGCAACTCTTAGGGGAGCCGCAAAGCTACAGAATCTGCTTGGATGCGTTGGGTCCAGTAGGCTTTTACAACGGGGCGCTAGCCAACTTCCTCATATTTGATGTCTCATTGCAATCGCAGATATTCCATTGCTATCCTGCTCTTGAGCCGATACCAGGGTTGTCCGTCGCCTGCGTGGACGACCTCCAAGGTCTAGATGATTGTCTTGTCGAAAAGAGGCCGTTTCCGTTTCCATAAGTGACGCGGTTGCCTGGCACCGGTAAGCGTCGTCGACCGAAGAGCGTTGCCAGAGACTTCCGCCGGGACCAGTGTGTGACATTTTCAGCGTGTATCTAACGAGTCCCGTCTAGTCCGTAGAAGCCTTCGGCGCAAGCGCTTACTGGCAGGTCATGGTCGAGGCAGGCATGGCCCCGTTGCTCAGTTCAACAGGTGGTACGTCAATTCGCGACGAGTGCTGACGGTGGTGAGAACGCGTAGTGGGACGTACTGGTCGAGAGTATTCGATATGCATGGGCCATGTCAGAACTTTCCCAATGTATCTCTTAATCGCAACATCGCGTCCACAATCACAATGCTAGCAATCGACGTAAGCGAAATTCGGAAGAACTTTCTGTATCTACCGCCTGCTCCTAGCGACAAGGTCCTCAAGCGGCTATACGGAGTGGATGAGAAGATGGTCTTCTACTACGACGAAACCAACAACATCCGTAAGCTTCATCTGAGAGATGACGGGCAGCCTAACGACCGAGAGCTGAAGAATTTCATTCTCGGCGGCATTGCGCGACGAGCGATGACACCTCTTCCCGACGCTGCTCCGCTGCGTGAGGCGATGCGAATTCAAAAAAGCGCGCCAGAGATTAAATTTGACCTCGTTGCGAAGGGCGATTATCTCGATGTTTTGCGCTCTCGTAAGTTGAATATTTTTCTTCAATTTCTTGTTAATAACAAGCTGTACATTCACTACTACAACTTAAATCTTGTGTACTGGTCGTTGGTGGATATTGTCGATTCGCTTTTCGCCGATTCGCGGTTCATTCAATTCATGGTTTTTCATCGTGAAATAAAAAATGAGCTTTACGCCATCGTCTCGCGAGACTTATTCGCGTTCATGGCTCTTCTTCGAGCGTACGACTATCCGAATGTGGGAAGGAAGGCGCCCGAATTTGCAGGGGCTGTTCTGGAGTTCTTGAACGTAACGGCGGAAATCCCGCGCACACCAGCAGATTCTATGTTGAAATCTATGGTAAAAGAGGCGTCGAAGCTCGATGAACTTGCGTTTCTTGTCGATAATGAGAATCATGTTCTCATAGACGGCTTGCACGACTTCTATATACGTCCGGTTTGTCTTTTCAGGAAGTCTCAGCACGTCTTTGATGAAGAGTTGACCATACAAGAGCAGCTTGGCGATGTCGTATTTTGGAACGGGACCAAGAAGGTCCAATTTTCATTTGTGGACTCGAAGAGTTCGTTCGGTGTACAGCTTTCGGATGTGGTATGTGGGCTGCTCGGCAAGCATTTCAATTTCATCGAGGATAGTTCCATGCCGGAGCTACGTGAGGCAAAGGCACAGTTGGACGAGATACAACGCAACAACTTGAGCCTTCTGCAGAAGTTGATTGACGTTTCCGATAGGTTCAGCAACGGGATGCTTTACAGGGTCGTCCCGGCCGACAGCGATTTTAAGCATCATGCGTTTACGTTCGGATTGCCGACACCACCGCATCTCGCTTGATTTAGCTTGGCGTGGTTGACACAGCATCTGAATCCAGTACTTTTTTGCGAAGATACATATGGCAGCAGCAACAAATGGTCGGGGTTCGGGCCGGGACTTCAAGACGTTTTTCGGATTGACTGAGCTCCCTCCCAGCCGGATGCGCCCGTACTCGGTACTCATCGTCCCCAGTTCCGAGAAGGTGAAGGGGGCACGTTTTCAGATTCAAGTAGACATTCACGTCAAGTTTGACGGTGATGTCGACTCGATGAGTATGGGCGGATTCTTCGGCTATGTGACGTCCACTCCTTCGGAGTCGGCGGATGTGCGCTGGTTACATGACACTGTGGGTGCTTCGACCAATGAATTTGTGCCGGCGGAAGAGTCGCAGCAGTTCTTTACGATGCTGCCGTCGATGGAGGACTATCGGCGTATCGTGAGTGTGTTGGGGGCGGACGTTGCATCGAATGTACTGCTTGCGTTGAACGACCTGGTTGCACTCACTGAACTTCTACCCCGCTCAGAACTTCCGAAATCTGCTTCCAAAACTGAGGTTTTCCAGAAGGCGTTCATTCGGACCGCAGAAGCATTCTTTGCATACAAGAATGCTGGACCTATCCTTAAGGGGCTTGATGCCGAGCAAATCGGCCGCATGTCCGGCGACATCGAAGTTGAGTTCCAGCTAGCTGGAAAGAAGAACGGTCATCAGCTCAAGTTCCGCTTTGACCACGGGGCGGAGTTGCCGAAGCGCATCTCTGTGGTTATCGGGAAGAACGGAGTCGGAAAGAGTCAGGCACTCGGCCGAATCGTGAATGCAGCCTTGGTGGGCGACGATAGCGCCTTACATGAGGGGGCCACTAACGGGCGGGTTCTTATCAATCGCATACTTGCATTTGCGCCGACGAACGAATCCGCATCCGTATTTCCGTCAGAACGCAGGAAGAGTCCAAAGGTATGGTACAAGCGCTTCGCACTGAACCGCGGAGGACGTGTCCGACGGGGCGGTGGAGTTGCTGACATGATGTTGCAGATAGCGCGCTCGGAAAGTCGGATTGGCAATCTACTTCGGTGGCAGCTATTCCTGACGGCGATTCAGTCAATTTCTGATTGGCACCAGATTGCGCTGTTGCGAACGAATAAAGGCGACGAACCTGTCGACATTCAATTTCTTCGGCCCGCCGAAGTCATGGACCGTGCCGGCGACCTCAGTGTTGAAGCCGAATCCGAGCAGTCTATCGCTGACGACAACCTGCTAGACCTGTTCGCAGCTATCGACTTGAACAAGGACCCCGTCCGCTACGTGGACGGGCAGGCATTCGCGTTGAGCAGTGGCGAAATCTCCTTCTTGCGGTTCGCGGCGCAAGCGAGTCTGTACATAGAGAACGGTTCACTGCTGTTATTGGACGAGCCGGAGACGCACTTACACCCGAACTTCATAAGTCAGTTCGTGGCGCTACTGAACACAATGCTGGCCCAGACTGGGTCTGCTGCAATCATCGCGACTCACTCCGTGTACTTCGTACGTGAGGTTTTTCGGGAGCAGGTGAGCGTGCTCCGCACGACTGACGATGGCTTTGTCTTTAGTGACCCGTTGCGGTTGCAGACGTTCGGCGCAGATGTGGGAGCAATTTCATGCTTTGTTTTTGGCGAAGACGAGCCAACGAAGCTCGCGGCCGACGTAGAGCAGCGTCTGCTTAGCCGCTATGAAACTTGGGATGAGTTATACGCCACCTATAAGGGGGAGCTTTCTCCTGAAATATTGAGTTCTTTGCGTCTGGCGCTCGAGAGGAGGCAGGCGAATGAATAAGCTTACTCCCCCGGACATTGACGACGCAGCGGCATTCACCGCCTTGGCAAACAATCGCCGTGTAGACAGCTTTCCTCGATTACAGGGTTCGGTGCCCGCAATCACGGAGGGCTATATTCAGTATCGAGCTGCCGGGGGAAACGGTTTCGCTGTGCAGGCGGTTCAGCTGGATGCGGAGGTCGGACCACTCCTGAGAGCGCACTATAGGAAACCGCCCGGAGTACTGAAATACATCACGGACATGCGCCGGGAGTCCGAGCACTGGGTCTGTCCTATGTGCGGCTCGTTGCACAGCGGACAGCTAGACCATCTGTTGCCAAAGGAGGACTACGCAGCCTTTGCAGTCTTCTCGCTGAATCTCGTCCCAGCATGCAAATGCAATACTCGGCGAGGTCGGGCCTTGCTCGGAAATGCGCCTGGCGAGCGCATATTGCATCCGTATTTTGACGAATGCTTGTCGGAACGGTTGATTGCGGCGCGATTTGACGACCTTGGGCTCGTTCCGAGGGTGAGTCTGCAGCTATGTGTTCCGCAGGAACACGTGCAGTACGAGGCCATCGCGTTTCATAAACGGCGCATTGTCGAGCGGACTGCGATTCTCCGGTATTTCGCTGATGGTTGGAGCAACCTATGCCGACGTCCGCGTCTGGCCATTAGGGCTTTGGCAGTTGTGCCTGCAAGCTCTGAGCAACTGCGAACCACGCTTCTGGAGGAGGTGGGATTGTTAGACGAGGAGCACGGAGGGAAAAACAATTGGAACTCAGCCTTCGTCACGGGTTTGCTTGACCCTCATGTCGTCGATTGGCTTTACGCGCGGTTAGCCGCGCCCGGTCGGGCTGCCGACGGGCCGCTGGTCGCCTAAGGCGGTCCACGAAGCGCAGAATGTGGGACGACTGTGCTGGCGCGGCGATGCCATCGCAGTGCCGTAGTCGAGGCTGTCACGTCCCACATCGCCTACGTTTGCCTATGGGATTTGGAAGGAGCGTCGTTGCTTACTTTGCGGGGGCAAGCGTTTCGAAGCGACGGTCAGAACTGCCGAACGATGACGAGAGGTGACGACGATTGGGGGTGCCTCTTGCGCCGAAAAGTCGCTATGCGGCCAGCGGCCGCTTTCGATAGCACAGTCGGCAGCCGTTGGTCACGGGGCATCCTTGGCTGTCAGCACCTTGTGGCCCTTTGGGCTGGGCAGCGGCTCGAGAAGTCAGCGACGGACTTGCATCTGTTTCGTCTCTGGGAGTCTGTAGAGGGTCATTTATTGCGAAAATGGGCGATTTGATTGTGAAAATATCCTTTTTATTCAGTGATTTAGCATGTTGCGCTTGAGCTTGTGCTAGACTTCGCCGACCTTAAAGCGGGCGCTCGGCAGTACCCACTGCGCTCCACGGCGCTCGACCAACGTCTCAGAAAAGCAACACAAATGGCGACTTCATCGTTCACCGGCCTCTATCTCAAACGTGAAAAAATTGCGGATTGTCTGGTCGCTTTTGGCGCGGAGAAGCTTGCAATCAAAGATGTCCGGGACCAGAAGCATTTTCACTACAGTGGCGAACTCGCAGGGACTCCGTTCCTGATTAACGTCTTCGCCAACAAGGACGGAAGCACGACACTCGGTTTCTCGAAGGGCGACCGTAACGTGTTTGACGTCTTGGCGACCGAGGTCCGCGACAAGTGCTCGTATTCGGACAAGAATCGATTTGACGTCTCCATCCCGAAGATGGACGCCTCGCGGCTGGCCAAGTTGAAGGATTTTTTGGCGGGTGGGGGAGTTGAGCTCTTCGTTACCGAAAAAGGGTCGAATTATGAACTGACCCGATATCGTGGTATCAATGGTGACGTAGTCACGGTTAAGCTGTACACGAACGGAACGCTGCAGTTCCAGGGCAAGTATGCTCAGGTCGCCGCGCTGGTCATGGACTTCCTGCAAGGCGAGCTGACCCTCACTACGTTCGTTGAGAAACAGATTGCCATTTGCCATGTTGATATAAAGGCAGAGGCTATTGTTGATGAGCTTAAGGCGCGCTATCCGTCCCTTTTCGACTACGCCGACGACAAGGTGAAAAAGCAGTTCTCGGCAGCGCTTACCCTGCAGAAGTTGGACATTGAGCTAGAGGACTTCTCTGCCGTAGCTTTCCCGGCACTCCGTGGTCTGGAGGGTATTATTAAGCAAATGCTTATTGACGCGGGTCTGAAACCTGCCGCTAAAGATGCGGTCGGGCAGTATTTCGAGCAGCCGCTTGTTGGGAAGTGGCAGCTTCTCCCGGTGAACGCGAGTCACGTAGGCGCTCACTGGGCAGACGTACTGGGCAATGCCTACACGGAATATTACAAACATCGGCACCCGTTGTTTCACATGGAGTCAATGGTCGAAACGACCAAAATCCTCGACTCCCTCAAGGACGCGTGCGACATTGCCGACAACGTGATGAAGTGTGCCGAAGTTTGGTGCCAGAAAGTAGCGAATCTATGAACTTACCGTTCCTCGTACGGACGGCGACCGTCCCAGGAATTTCCGCAGCTGTGTTTTCGTCGGGCGCACGTAGCCCGATGGATGAGCTCGACCTCTTAGAGAGCGAGCTTCGTGAGCGGAAAGTGCGTGGGGCGGTCTTGTTTGACCTTCTATTGGTCAATGGCAACAAGGACCGTTACTACTTGGCGACATTCAATGGCGAGCATTTCGCGTCGTATCGTATGCAGAACGTCAATGGCCGCAAGTCGGAGTTCTGCCGGATGTCAGCCGCTGTCTACAAAGAGACAGCGGAGCAAGTCGATACCACCATCCTTTCGCCTGCAATGCGCCTCGCTCTCGTGCGAGGGGTTCCCTTATAACCTCGCCTCAACCGCCAACGCTCGCCAAGCTCGGACTATCGATGTCCGCTGGCGCAGCAGATGGTTTGCATGGTTAGATATGCCGCGCCCACGCCGCAGTTCTTCGTTGTTCATACAGCGGACGGTGCGAGAGAAGGGGGCTTGCAAGCGTCTGGCACGCCAAACAGCAAAAACTCTTAGCGGTTCACGCAGGCCTCTGAGCGCGACCGCTGGCGCTCTGCAGTTGCACAACGGTGCATTCCGCAGGACGGTCGTACGTACCTGATAGACTCCTGTGTTTATGTGCACGACTCTTGTCGGTGGTGCGCCTTGGTCAAGTTATTACATTGCACTTAAACATGCCAATCACCAGAGATAGCGACTCTCCGAAGATAACCGGTGACGTTATTAACGCGGCACTCACCTGGTATAAGATGCCGAACGGCATCACTGAGCGGGCGCTGCGCGCTGCTGTCGAAGCATTGTTACGTGAGCGCAGCGGCGCGCCCCCGCTCGTGCCAAAGTCACAGGACCTGTTTGAGCCTACCGAGACCAAGATAACCGCTGAGGTCGAGTTTAGTCCGCCGACAGAAGCCGGTGACTTTGTGGTGTACTCGGACGGGTCGTCGCTCCGCAACCCAGGTCCCTCTGGTTGTGGTTGGGTCGTTCTCAGCAATGGGAAAGTCGTCTATGAAGGGTTTGAGGCGATTGGCCATGGTACGAACCAGATAGCCGAAATCAGGGCTGCGGCGCATGGGTTGAAGGACTTACCCCAAGGTTCGACCGTGGACCTTTATACGGACTCGCTCTATGTGGTCAAAACGATGCGAGGCGAGTTTCGGAAGAAGACAAACCATGACCACTGGGCTTTTCTTGACGAAGCTGTCCGCCGCCACAAGACCGTCAAGTTTCATCACGTCAAAGGTCATGCCGGCCATGACTTCAACGAGCGTGCGGACGTGCTCGCAAACAAGGGCGCGACGATTTCAAAGAAGCAGCTTGCTGGGAGCGGAAGCCTGAAGTAGTGCCGTCTCCGACGGGTACCGCAGTGTCGGTGAGCTAAATACTATCGTCGTCGGCGAGATTTGCTGTCAAAACTTCCTTCGCGCGTCCTCCCGGTTTTTTGCTATCAACCGTTTGGCGCGCGCAAGGTCAATGGGCTGAACCTTCTCGACGGGATTCAGTGCTGTCTTCAGCTTCTGCTCGAGTTGCCTGATGTAGAGCAACAGCTCGGCATTTTTGGTGCGGGACTGCTTCAGCTCCGACGTTAGTCGCGTAACTTCATCCCTCCATGGTTTTGTCGGGTCGACGGGGCGCGGCGCCTTCTCCGGAGGCGACTCATTCTCAAGCTTTCTACGTAGAGGGTGATTTTCAGGAAGCACATTTTTGAGTGCTTCGAGGATTTCGGGATGGTTGACGTAGTTTGTTCGGCTCCGGTCAGCTTCTCGCGCGATGGTCAGGAGATTCACACGGAGCTTCCCTGTCTTCAGCAGCCTGTGGTTCTCTTCCTGTTCCGGCGCATTGGCCAGCAGCCGGGCCAGTGCATCAGTGAATGGAAGCGCAATCTCGGGGATGTCTGCATCCTCGATGTCAGAAGTGGACGCAGGGTTGGTCATTCGAAGCGCTCCAGTATCTTGTCGCATTGAGCAATGTTTCGTTCAGTGACGGCCTCGACGTCGCTCAAGCCCGCCGCCCTGTTGCTATCCCGGACGGCAATCATCTTTATTTTGCGTGCCTGCCAGAACGGCTTGTGTTCCTTCAGTATCAAGAGATTTCGGCAGTACTGGCAAGACGAAGTAGGAGACAGGCCGTCGAATTTCGGCGAGGTGGCAAGAATTTTTGCGGTGCTATCACGGAGATTGCATTGAGCATGCTCAGGCCTGAAGACGCATGCTCCCCAATTCAGCCCCCAACCCCAGACGTTGTCCGCGCTCGTTATGCGACGGATGGCATCGAGCGCTTCATCCTGGTCTTCAGCCTCCAGATTGGTATCGAAGCTCCACGTCAAATCCTCTGCGTCGTTGCCCATCCCACCTGCAGACGACTCGCCGTGGGTTAAACGATACAGCAGTTCGGACGCGTACTCGATGGACTCGCTTCGAAGCAGCCATTCAAGTTCGGTGTCTGTGCCCAAGTAGTATTTTTCAGTCATCGCAACGCTGATGTGATGCAGTTGCCGCGATATTGCAGGCAGCAACGTCTCGTCCACCCGAAAGCAGAACCGAGCGAAGCTTTTGCGCCATTGATGACTCGTGATTTTCCATTTCTCGAATTCATCAGGGAAGTCGACGTAATGGTGGACCCACATGTTTTGCCCGTCAGCGATAACAACGCTGGCCACATCTCCGATATGCTCGGCGAGGTCCGGCAGCCTGCGATTATTGTTGAGCGAAAAAAGTAGGTCGTTGCGCCCCGTGAGTTTACGGTAGCGACTGTAGAGTTTGTCGAGCACCAGAGCAGCGCGGATGGGAAGCGGCAGATAGTCAGAGCCAACCGGTCGCATACCGGCTAGCCACCGGCCGGGCCGGTCTCTTTCTTCGCCCTTGTAGATGTAGCCTTTGATGAAGAACAGTTCTTCTTCGCCCGACGGTGACCGCTCGATTTCAAGGCACGCTGGCCAGCCGGTCTTTTTGTCGTACGGGAGAGCGGCGAGACCGCAAAGCTCCGAGATGCGCATACCTGTGCCGCCCTGGATTGCGATGGTGCAGCAATCGCGTACGTCGCTGAAAAGTGCGCGGGTGGCATACCACATATCTAGCCCTGTCTCCCGGTACTTTTCTTTGGTTCTGCGTCTCCGGGTCCTGACCCAAGGCTGAGCAAACCCGGGGCACCACGGCTCTGACATTGACGGGGGCGTGCTAAATGTCAGCTTGGCCATTTCCGCTTTCTGGCGGGCGGTGTCCTCCGGGAATTTCGCCTGAATGGCAAAATATTCCTCTAGGGCTGCGAGCGCCTCGGGAATCTGGATGTCCATCCATTCGGCGACTGCATTCATTGTGGGAATGTACAGCGCGTCCGGCACAGCCGGTATACGCTCGGGCAAGGGTGCGCTCGATGCCTTTGCAAGGGAGAAAGGGCTTACGCCGCCATAGGGGACCATAGGAATAATTGGAAGCCCAGCGTTCCTGATAGCATCCCGGACCGCATAGAGAAGAACCGGGAACGACAGATATTTCGATACCGTGTTCGCGGTGTACCCCTTGGTTCCACCAACTCCGGCCTTGAGCAGATAAACGTGCGCCTTGTACTCGTCGAGAGCTTCATTGGTCAGCTCGCCCATACTTGAATGTCCAGACAGGACCATCCATCTGACGAGAAATCGAACCCGTGCCGAGAGGTCATAGGCCGCACTATTTTTGAGCTTGCGCCTGTTGGGTCTGATGCTGAATAAGGCCTGCACGGCAATTTGCATCTCGACAGCTAGCTGCATCCATCGCGCGTCTGTGAATACGCTGCCGTCTGGCAGCGAGAATTCCCAACTGATTGCCATGTCTGGACGACCCGGGGTCGTAGACTGGTAGCGCCATTCCTCGTCGTCGACGCCCTCTGATTCTTGCTCTGTGATGAAGTCATTCAAGACTTCTTCAACCATCGCCTCCGCGGCCTGTTTTCTACGGGTCATGTCGTCAGTCCATTTCAGGGATAGGAGGGAGTTCCAGCTTCAACGCCTTCTCGATATCGGCTTTCGGAATCAGCGGCAACCACTGCTCCTCAATGGCGGCTAGCTGCGGTCGGTACACCTCGTTCCAGTGATTCCAGTCCAGCCTGCCTTTGGCCGAAACGTATGCATCGCGGACTTGCAGGATGCGCGCTATTGATTTGGGCCTGCCAGCATTCACCGAGGACAGGGGGCAGGCCGGGCACAAGCCATAACCAGAACAAGGGCGGCCGGATTGTTGTCCGGACAGCGGGGAGTCGTATATGTTGAAACAGTCGAACCCTGGAGTTGCGCCGGCATTCAGTTGGCTTACCGCTTCGGCGGTGGGGCTGCGCGGGTCGATTTTGCCTTTGCTGCGATGGAATCGTTCGCGATACGTCAGTACGCGGGCAAGCCTTGCCCGGTCCCGTGCTTTTGCCGCAGGCGAGGTGTAGGTCGAATCAATCAGGTCAACCGTCTCGCTGATTTGACCACTAGCTTCTTTCTGCGCAAATATGTCGCCATTTGAGATGATGTGGACCAACTCCAACCCCGTTGGTCTCAACATTTTTATCGAAAACCGCGGCAGCTTATATTGTGCTTGAAACTCCCTTAGATTCTTTTTGAAATCGGGGCTGAGTGCGCCATTCCGTATGTCGTAAATAGACCGGACTTTTCCGTCCGGCGATAACCGAAGGAAAACAAGCTTTGCAGCGTGAGCTGGTGCAAATAAACGCAGAAGAGCGAGTTTTTCTTCAAGTTTGGATAAAAGCTTTACAGGATTGGCCCAAGTATCAATTTCTGTTGAGTATGAACGAGGCTGTTCTACAGAGCCCGCGCGGCCCTTTTCCGGATTCAAGAACCATCGTTCATTGCCGTACAGGGGATGAGTTTTGGTCACCCGGTCCACGGTCCATTTTGCGAGGGTAGACGGGTCATATGCAGTGACAATCGCATTCAAGATGACGAATGGGACTAGGTCGCGGGACGTGATATAACGCGTGGACCATTGGCTATTGGCATGGAACTGAATGTCCGGAAATCGACAGTTCTTCAACTCTCCAGTTTCGCTGTAATTTTTTGCTTCAATCACAGTTGAGGATTTGTTCTTATCTATGTCATTTAAGTCAGCATAGCAGGCGCGAATCACCGCTATCGTTGTTATCTCATCTAAAGATTTTGTGTGATTGATACTATCCCGTCCTTCTTTGTCAAAACGCTTGGGAAAGTACAGACCTTTGGGAATCGATTGGCCCTCGTACCGGACCCCTTCTAGATACTTGAACAAGCTTCTTATCGTGCTGAGGTAAGCGAACTTCGTGAGGCCCGCATAAGGCGTCCCATCCTCTTTTCGGGCTGACTCAAGAAGCGACACATGGTCATCTACTACAGCTTGCGATATATCTCCGAGCGTGTTCAGAGAAAATCTCTGCTGGCTCGAAGCATACGTTAGGAAACGCTTAGCTGAGTCACATACGTGAGCACGGGTTGGAGCGGCTTTGTGCGCCCCACTTGCGAAGACCGCGTGCGCAAACGGCACGGCTAGCGTCCCGTGCCTCAGCCACTTGGATACGTCGATAGCGTGGATTGAATCCTCGAAACCAGAATCTCGCCAGCGGATGACCAGTCGGTCCGGCGTGGCCGTGACGCCGATAGCATCGCGCTTGTCGTTAAGTGCCCTGACGTTCGTTGGAGACAGCGCGGTGGTTGCCTCGTGAGCAACTCCGTCCCGTGGTATTTTAGGCCGAGCCATGCGCACTCCGGTCGGCATGGAATCGAGCGACGGCTACGACCGCGTCCGATATTTTCTTTTCGGCAGTTCCGACGCCACGCATGTAGTATTTCACGGTGGTTGATAAATGGGCGTGGCCGAGCAGGATTTGAATCGTCCGCCAGGGAAATTTGACCCCAACTCGCTGTAACGCGTAGTACATTGAGTACACGAAAGTGTGCCTGAGGAAGTGAAAGGTGTAGAGGGCTACAAGGCGTTTTCGACGGGAGTCGTTACGGGCGTTTGCGTGACCTTGCTCATAGACGACTGAGAAGAAGCCACATGCAATCACGCAGTCATGGAATATCACGCTCAAACGATGAGTGGTCAAAGGTTTTCCGATATCTTCCTGGCTAGCGTCTGCACCGTTGACGAACAAATTTGCCGGCTCCGTATAAATTTCGTTCGTGCCCTGAGATTTTGCGAGATTGACCACCTCAGCCCGTTCGCCGTCAATATAAGCTAATACCTCTCTAAGAAGACTTGATGGCAGAGCGACCTCTCGCGGCTCTCCGCCTTTCGTGTGTGTAAGGGGTAGGGCTACGGGCTTATGCGGATTCGGTCCACGATGAGGAATCAATTTGGTTATTTGCCTTACCGTGAGGTTGGTCACCTCGTCAATTCGTAATCCACATCGCAGAGCAAACTCCGCTGCGAGTCTGTCACGGCTTTTTTGCTTATGCTCTTGACCAACACATTCGCTGGGCAATGGGCCTAAACGCTTTAGGATTTCAACGAGTTGTTTTATCGGAATCGCTCTTGGAATGCGCGCACGAGGTTTTTTTGTCGAATTTTCATAAACCTCTTTTAAGTTCACAAAATCTGTGTAATAGCCCTTGAAGAAAGCCCACTGATAAAGTGCAATTATTGTCCTCATCCGGTCGTGTTTCGTCGCGGTGCTTAGTGCCGAAAAAGTAAGCGGACTTATTGCGCTCTCGAGAGCAACCGAGTAGGCCAAAAGGTGTTGGGCGGTGACCTGATTCCAAGTAGGTGGCGGAAGGGCAGATTTATCGCCCGCGGCTATTGCCAACTCGTAAGCATCTTCGAGCGCTTCAAGATGTGAGAACCATTCGTACAGCGCTTCGACATAGGTTTTGACAGTCTTTTCCCGTTTCAAAACGCCGGCCGGGGTGTACGTGTCGAAAATGAACAGGAGCGCCGGCTCAATGACGTCGCCGTCGCGGTCGACGAGAAAGCGGAACCCTACAGGCAGGCTACAGATGTGCCGAGGTACGGACCATCGGGTCTTGCGGATGAAAGGTGGGTGCTCGGTTACCCGGACGACTGTGACCATTCGCAGCGCTTAGCCCTTGAAAAAACGGCAATTGAGCCGGGGTGGGCAGCGCTGTCTCGAAAAATTGTTCAAATCCAAGCGCCAGCCGTCTTGTTCAAGAACAAGATAGGACATGCAGCACCGTGCTGCAAGGAAATGAACATTTTTTGTTCGGGTAGTCTAGTCTTGGATGTGGATTGGAAGGACGGCCCACAGGAGCCGAAATTCTCTACAGGAAAAACTGTTCACACCACGTCACATAATGCCCTTGCAGGCGCCGTCCGTGAAGATTTCGACGAAGTCGGGTGTGCTCATGTGTCCTTGTTGCGTGTTGGGGAAGGGGTGGTGGCCGCAGGCTTCAGGCTCGCGGCCAGCACCGGCTTCTTGACCTTCAGTGGCCCGACGAGGCGCATGCCGCGCACGCGCTTGATCGCCGTCACCATATAGATAGCGCCGAAAATCGGCCACCAGCGGTCGCCCGCGGCTTCCATGAAGCCGTAGCGGCCGAGCCACTGGTCCGTCGCGAGCGGCGGACGATAGCAGCCGAAGCGCCCGCGTTCAAGCTCGAAGCCGAGCAGCTTGATCCAGTCTTTCAGACGCGTGAAGGCGATCAGGTCCTGGCGCGCGGGCAGGAACGGATGGCCGGCCAGCTTGCCGACCGACTGTCGCGCGCCCCACAGCGAAAGCGAGTTGAACCCGACGATCACCAGTTGCCCTTCGGGCATCAGCACGCGTTCGGCTTCGCGCAGCAGGCGGTGCGGGTCGCTCGTGAATTCGAGCGTGTGCGGCATCACGATGAGGTCGACGCTCTGCGCCTCGAACGGCAGATCGAGATAGTCGCACCATACGGTGCTGCGGCCCGCGGGCGCGTGCAGCAGCGAGCCGCCGCCCGCGGCCGGGCTGCGGCCCTGGGGGGGGGCCGGGGTCAGGCCTGGGGGCAGGCCTTGCGTCAGACCCCGCGTCAGGCCCTGCGTTGCGCCGCCCGCGCCGGGCACGGAGTACGGGGCGCTGGCCGCACTGGCGGCGTCGAGCACGAGGCCGCGGCACGGCATGCGGTTCTCGCGCAGGGCGTCGAGCTGCGGCAGGCCGAGCTGCAGCGCGTGGTAGCCAAACACGTTCGAAACCACGCGGTCGAGTTGCTCCTGTTCCCAGCCGAGCACATACCTGCCAGCGGGCGAGGCGGTCCAGGCGGGCCAGTCTATAATCAATCGGTCAGACATGTCGAAGAATACGTCGCCCCATGAAGAGTCCGCTTGAGTACGCGCGTTCGAGCGATGCGTGCGCCTACGAGTACGTACCGGTTCCGGCTTTTGAAGACAATTACGTCTGGGTCGTTTCGGACGGCCGGAATGCCGTTGCCGTCGATCCGGGCGACGCCGCTCCGGTTCGTGCGTACCTCGCGAAGCGCGGCTGGCGGCTCGTCGCTATTTTACTCACCCATCACCACAACGACCATGTCGGCGGTGTGGCGGACCTGCTCGCCGACGGCCGCGTTCCCGTATACGGCCCGGCGGCCGAGGCGCTCGGTCCGCTCGATGCGTTCGTCACGCGCGTGAAGGGCGGCGACGCCGTCCATCTGGATGCCCCCGCGCTCGACTTCACCGTGATCGACGTGCCTGGCCACACGCGCGGCCACATCGCTTATTTTCAGGCCGCGGACGCCGGCGGTACGCCGCACGTGTTCTGCGGCGACACGCTGTTTGCCTGCGGCTGCGGCCGGCTGTTCGAAGGTACGCCCGCGCAGATGCTCGACTCGCTCGACGCGCTCGCGGCGCTGCCCGGCAATACCCACGTGCACTGCGCACACGAATACACGTTGTCGAACATTCGCTTCGCGCTCGCGTGCGATCCCGCGAACGCCGACCTGCGCGAGTGGAGCAGCGAAGCGGCGGCGCTGCGCGAGCGTGGCGTGCCGACCCTGCCCACGACGATCGCGCACGAGCGCGCCGTCAATCCGTTCTTGCGCGCGGGCGATGCGGCGGTGCAGGCCGCACTCGCCGAGGCGCTGCACGAATCGGTGCCGGACCGGCTCGCGGCTTTTGCGATGATGCGTGAATGGAAGAACCGGTTCCGCTGACCCGTCCAGGTCAGGGGGCATGCTCAACCCAATCGTATGAAATCTCGCCCAAGCTGCGGATTTCATGGCTTTTTTTTCAAATAATTCCGATTGACGGAAGGCGGCACGTTCCGTACTATCGGCTGCAAATTCCAGCCATGCGGATGTAGATTTTCATGCGATTCATAATCAGTGCGCTGCTGGTCCTCATGCTCGCCGCTTGTGCGAGCGGGGGGCCGTCTGCGAGTAATTCAGCCAGTTCTCTAGCACCAGCCAACGCCCAGGCCAACGCCGACCTCATTCGAAAGACCTCAGCAGCCAGAGAAACCATTAACGTCGATCAAGGCTCCGTCGATCAGCTCACGAGCCCCGACGCCGACCTCTGGGCGCGCATTCGCCGCGGCTTCCAGATGCCCGACCTGCAGAGCGACCTCGTCGACATGAACGCCAACTGGTACGCCCAGCGGCCCGACTACGTCGCACGCATGACCGAGCGTTCGCAGAAGTACCTCTATCACATCGTCGAAGAGCTGGAAGCGCGTCACATGCCCACCGAGCTTGCGCTGCTGCCATTCATCGAATCCGCGTACAACCCGCAGGCGCTGTCGGTTGCGAAGGCCGCCGGCATGTGGCAGTTCGTGCCGGGCACGGGCCGCACGTACAACCTCAAGCAGAACATGTGGCAGGACGAGCGCCGCGACGTGCTGGCTTCCACCAGCGCCGCGCTCGACTACCTTTCGCGCCTGCACGACATGTTCGGCGACTGGTACCTCGCGCTGGCCGCCTACAACTGGGGCGAGGGCAACGTGCAGCGCGCCATCGCGCGCAACGAGGCGGCGGGCTTGCCGACCGACTATCAGAGCCTGCGCATGCCCAACGAAACGCGTAACTACGTGCCGAAGCTGCAGGCGGTCAAAAACATCGTGATGAACCCGCAGCAGTACGGGCTCACGCTGCCGTCCATTCCGAACCACCCGTACTTCGTCACGGTCACGACCTCGCACGACATCGACGTGGATGTCGCCGCCAAGCTCGCGAACATGACGACGGACGAATTCCGCTCGCTGAACCCCTCGTTCAAGAAGCCCGTGATTCTCGGCGCGACCGATCCGCAGATCCTGCTGCCGTTCGACAACGCGAGCGCGTTCGAGCGCAACCTGAAGGCGTATTCCGGCCAGCTTTCGTCCTGGACCGTCTACACGACCGATTCGCGCGCCACGCCGGCCGCCATCGCGCAGAAGATCGGTGTCGACGCCGACACCTTGATGTCGGTGAACAAGATTCCGGCGGGCATGCGCCTGAAACCGGGCTCGACGCTCGTGGTGCCGCGCACCGACGACGGCGACGACGAGGACATCAGCGCAGACGTGGCCGAAAGCGCCGTGCTGGCCATGGAGCCGGACGTGCCCGACACGCGCAAGATGCTGATCCGCGTGCGCCGCAAGCAGTCGATGGAAGCGGTGGCAGGCCGTTATGGCGTGTCGCTCGGCCAGTTGAAGGCGTGGAACAAGACCCATCGCGACTACGTTGCGCCGGGCCAGGTGCTGGTGTTGCACGTGCCCGTGAACAAGGCGATGCCGAGCGAACCGGGGCCGGAGCGTCTTGCAGCGAACGTTTCTGGCGGTGGCGTACAGCGAATCGGCACCCGCGTTGCAGACACCGGGTCGAAGTCGCGATACGATAAGAAGCACGGTCGCGCGCGCACCGAGGTCGTCAAGGTTTCCGAACCGGTCAAGGCCAAAACGGTTAGCGCTGCGCCCAGCAAGGCGTCGAAGGGTGCGGCGAGCCGCCCGAAGGCCGAAACCCACGCGCAGAAGCATAAGACAAAATAGCGGCTAGCGAAGGGTGCTCAACATGCGTTGCGGGGGCAACGCGTGGTATTTCGCTCCGATCACTTTTCCATTTTGTTGTGTTTGACGCCGTCACCCCGCCAGGTGGCGGCGTTTTCATTGGCGGGCGCCAAAAGCGTGGTGTAATTTCGGGCGACGCGGATAAACGACGCTAGCCGCCGCGGCCCCGCCCGCTGTAGTGCGCTGTAGTGGATAGGGCCGTGCGCCGGGCTGCAAGCGCACTTCCTGCCGCCGACGTCATCCTGAAATTTGAAGGAAACGTGACTTTCGCGCTATAATTTCAAGGTTTGAGCTTATCAACCCGCACCCTAGCGCCTACCTCCTCCCATCCGTTCATCCGCCGCCCGCGCTTCATCGTCAACTGGCCGGCTGCCGCCCGATCCTGCGTCATAAACGCGCGCTCGTGGCACGGCGCCACAATTGCCAACCGCACGAAGGAGTCGCGCAGCGAGCGAGCCGCGCGCGCATCCTGATCCTCACGGAAAAGGGCGCCGACGCCGCAGCCGCTCTCAGGTCGCAAGATCGCAACGTCGGATAACAGGTCGGCACAGGGTGCTCCGCCAAGGAGTCTCCCGTGTTGCCGTCATTCTCTCCCGCTCTGCTCGCGCTCGCCGACGGCACGGTCTTTCGTGGTTACTCGATCGGCGCGCCGGGTCATACGATCGGTGAAGTCGTGTTCAACACGGCCATCACCGGTTATCAGGAAATCCTGACCGACCCGAGCTACGCTCGCCAGATCGTTACCCTCACGTATCCGCATATCGGCAACGTCGGCGTCAATGCCGAAGACGTCGAAGCCACGAAAGTCCATGCCGCCGGTCTGATCATCCGCGATCTTCCCGTCCTCGCCTCGAACTTCCGCATGGAGCGCACGCTCGGCCAGTATCTGAAGGACGAAGGCGTGGTCGCCATCGCCGGCATCGATACCCGCAAGCTCACGCGTATCCTGCGCGACAAGGGCGCGCAAAACGGCGCGATCCTCGCCGGTTCCGACGACGAAGCGAAGGCCATCGAACTCGCGCGCTCGTTCCCGGGCCTCGCGGGCATGGACCTCGCCAAGGTCGTGTCGACCGGCGAGCCGTATCAGTGGAACACCACGGAGTGGCGTCTGGGCGAAGGCTATCGCACGCAGTCGGCGCCGAAGTACAAGGTCGTCGCGTTCGACTACGGCGTAAAGCAGAACATCCTGCGCATGCTCGCCGAGCGCGGCTGCGACGTTACCGTGCTGCCCGCGCAGGCCACGGCGGAAGACGCCTTCGCCCTGAACCCGGACGGCGTGTTCCTCTCGAACGGCCCCGGCGACCCGGAACCCTGCGACTACGCGATCAAGGCGACGCAAGCCTTTATCGAACGCGGCATCCCGACGTTCGGCATCTGCCTCGGTCACCAGATCATGGGCCTCGCCGTCGGCGCGAAGACCATGAAGATGAAGACGGGCCACCACGGCGCGAACCATCCGGTGAAGGATCTCGGTGACGGCCGCGTGGTCATCACGTCGCAGAACCACGGCTTCGCGGTGGACGCCGCCACGCTGCCCGCGAACACGCGCGTCACGCACGTTTCGCTCTTCGACGGCACGCTGCAAGGGTTCGAGCTGACCGACAAGCCCGCGTTCTGCTTCCAGGGCCACCCGGAAGCGTCGCCCGGCCCGCAGGACATCGGCTACCTGTTCGATCGCTTCACCGCGCTGATGGACAAGGCGAAGGCGTAAGCCGGCAGGAACGAGCAGAGCAGGGGCGCAGCGAGCCGTTTGAAAAAACGGCCCACGCGCGTACCCGGGCGGCAAGCAACGCAGGACGCAAGCCGTCAGACGTAAAAGACACAGGAATATTTAGCGAGAGCGTTATGCCCAAGCGGACAGACATCAAGAGCATTCTCATCATCGGCGCGGGTCCGATCATCATCGGCCAGGCGTGCGAGTTCGACTACTCGGGCGCGCAGGCTTGCAAGGCGCTGCGTGAAGAAGGCTACAAGGTCATCCTCGTCAACAGCAATCCGGCGACGATCATGACCGACCCGAACACGGCCGACGTCACCTACATCGAGCCGATCACGTGGGAAGTGGTGGAGCGCATCATCGAGAAGGAGCGCCCCGACGCGATCCTGCCGACGATGGGCGGCCAGACCGCGCTGAACTGCGCGCTCGACCTGCACCACCACGGCGTGCTCACGAAGTACAACGTCGAGCTGATCGGCGCGTCGCCGGAAGCCATCGACAAGGCCGAGGACCGCCAGAAGTTCAAGGACGCGATGACCAAGATTGGTCTCGGTTCGGCGAAGTCGGGCGTCGCGCACTCGATGGAAGAAGCGCTCAAGGTGCAAGGCGAGATCGCGGAATTCACCGGCACGGGCGGCTATCCAGTCGTGATCCGTCCGTCGTTCACGCTCGGCGGTTCGGGCGGCGGCATTGCGTACAACCGCGAAGAATTCGAAGAGATCTGCAAGCGCGGTCTCGATCTCTCGCCCACGCGCGAACTGCTGATCGAAGAATCGCTGCTCGGCTGGAAGGAGTACGAGATGGAAGTGGTCCGCGACAAGGCGGACAACTGCATCATCGTGTGCTCCATCGAAAACCTCGACCCGATGGGCATCCACACCGGCGACTCGATCACCGTCGCGCCGGCGCAGACGCTCACGGACAAGGAATACCAGATCCTGCGCGACGCCTCGCTCGCCGTGCTGCGCGAGATCGGCGTGGACACGGGTGGCTCGAACGTCCAGTTCTCGATCGACCCGAAAACGGGCCGCATGATCGTGATCGAAATGAACCCGCGTGTGTCGCGCTCGTCGGCTCTGGCTTCGAAGGCCACGGGCTTCCCGATCGCCAAGGTCGCGGCGAAGCTGGCTGTGGGCTACACGCTCGACGAACTCAAGAACGAAATCACGGGCGGCCAGACGCCGGCTTCGTTCGAGCCGACCATCGACTACGTCGTCACGAAGATTCCGCGTTTCGCGTTCGAGAAGTTCCGCGAGGCCGACCCGCGCCTCACCACGCAGATGAAGTCGGTGGGCGAAGTGATGGCCATCGGCCGCACGTTCCAGGAATCGTTCCAGAAGGCGCTGCGCGGTCTCGAAGTGGGCGTGGACGGTCTGGACGAAAAGACCACGAGCCGCGACGAGATCATCCGCGAAATCGGCGAAGCCGGTCCGGACCGCATCTGGTACGTCGGCGATGCGTTCCGCGTGGGCATGACGCGCGAAGAGATCTTCGAAGAAACCGCGATCGACCCGTGGTTCCTCGCGCAGATCGAAGAAATCGTCAAGAAGGAAGAGGCGGTCAAGGGCCGCACGCTCGAAAGCCTTTCGAAGGACGAGCTGCGCTACCTCAAGCAGAGCGGCTTCTCGGATCGCCGTCTCGCGAAGCTGCTCGGCGCGAACGCCGCCGACGTGCGCAAGCGTCGTATCGAACTGAACGTGCGCCCCGTGTACAAACGCGTGGACACCTGCGCGGCCGAGTTCGCCACGAAAACCGCCTACATGTACTCGACCTATGAGGACGAGTGCGAGGCGAACCCGACGAACAACAAGAAGATCATGGTGCTGGGCGGCGGCCCGAACCGGATCGGCCAGGGTATCGAGTTCGACTATTGCTGCGTGCACGCCGCGCTCGCCATGCGCGAAGACGGCTACGAAACCATCATGGTCAACTGCAACCCGGAAACGGTTTCGACCGACTACGACACGTCCGACCGCCTGTACTTCGAGCCGCTCACGCTCGAAGACGTGCTCGAAGTCGTGGACCTCGAAAAGCCGGCCGGCGTGATCGTGCAGTACGGCGGCCAGACGCCGCTGAAGCTTGCGCTCGACCTCGAAGCGAACGGCGTGCCCATCGTCGGTACGTCGCCGGACATGATCGACGCGGCCGAAGACCGCGAGCGCTTCCAGAAGCTGCTGCAGGAACTGAACCTGCGCCAGCCGCCGAACCGCACCGCGCGCGCCGAAGACGAAGCGCTCAAGCTCGCCGACGAAATCGGCTACCCGCTCGTCGTGCGTCCGTCGTACGTGCTGGGCGGCCGCGCCATGGAAATCGTCCACGAGCCGCGCGACCTCGAGCGCTACATGCGCGAGGCCGTGAAGGTGTCGAACGATTCGCCGGTGCTGCTCGACCGCTTCCTGAACGACGCGATCGAATGCGACGTGGACTGCATCTCCGATGGCACGGACGTGTTCATCGGCGGCGTGATGGAGCACATCGAACAGGCGGGCGTGCACTCGGGCGACTCGGCGTGCTCGCTGCCGCCGTACTCGCTCTCGCAGGAAACGGTCGCCGAACTCAAGCGTCAAACGGCCGCGATGGCCAAGGCGCTGAACGTGGTCGGCCTGATGAACGTGCAGTTCGCGATCCAGCAAGTGCCGCAGGACGACGGCTCGAAGAAGGACGTCATCTACGTGCTCGAAGTGAACCCGCGCGCATCGCGCACGGTGCCGTACGTGTCGAAGGCGACCAGCCTGCCGCTCGCGAAGATCGCGGCGCGCGCCATGGTCGGCCAGAAGCTCGCGGAGCAGGGCGTGACGAGGGAAGTCGTGCCGCCGTACTTCAGCGTGAAGGAAGCGGTGTTCCCGTTCATCAAGTTCCCGACCGTCGACCCGGTGCTCGGACCGGAAATGCGTTCCACCGGCGAAGTGATGGGCGTGGGCAAGACCTTCGGCGAAGCGCTGTTCAAGTCGCAGCTCGCGGCGGGTTCGCGTCTGCCGGAGTCGGGCACGGTCTTCATCACGGTGATGGATTCGGACAAGCCGAAGGCCGTCGAAGTCGCGCGCATGCTGCACGAACTCGGTTACGCGATCGTCGCCACGCGCGGCACCGCGGCCGCGATCGAGGCGGCCGGCGTGCCCGTGAAGGTCGTGAACAAGGTGAAGGACGGCCGTCCGCACATCGTCGACATGATCAAGAACGGCGAAATTTCGCTCGTCTTCACGACCGTCGACGAAACCCGTTCGGCGATCGCCGATTCGCGTTCGATCCGCATGAGCGCGCAGGCCAACAAGGTCACGTACTACACGACGATGTCGGGCGCGCGCGCGGCCGTCGAGGGCCTGCGCTACCTGAAGAACCTGGAAGTCTATGATTTACAAGGCCTCCATGCTCGCCTAAACTAAGGCTTCCATTACCTGTCTAACGCAAGACGAGGCAGGCTAAAAAGCTGAATGTGCCGCGGTTAAGCGGCGTCCCAACAGGGTTTTCAGGCTGCGCCAGAGCGCGCAGCCGCCTTGGCGGGATGCACTTAACCGCGGAATTTTTTTTATGGCCGCAACGCGCGCGACAAGCGTGCGTGGCGCGGTCTTCTTTAGGCCCTCGTGGGCCGTACGAGTTGTTTATGAGCACGATTCCCTTGACCAGGCGCGGCGCCGACCAACTTCGCGCAGAACTGCAGCGGCTGAAATCCGTCGAGCGTCCGGCGGTCATCAATTCGATCGCGGAAGCGCGCGCGCAAGGCGATTTGTCGGAAAACGCGGAATACGACGCCGCGAAGGAAAAGCAGGGCTTCATCGAAGGCCGCATCGCCGAAATCGAGTCGAAGCTGGCTGCGGCGCAGGTCATCGACCCGGCCACGCTCGAAGCCGATGGCCGCGTGGTGTTCGGCTCGACCGTGGATCTCGAAGACCTCGATTCGGGCAAGACGGTGACCTACCAGATCGTCGGCGACGACGAGGCCGACCTCGAACACGGCCTGATCTCGGTCAGCTCGCCCATCGCGCGCGCGCTGATCGGCAAGTCCGAAGGCGATGTCGCCGAAGTGCAGGCCCCGAGCGGCGTGCGCGAGTACGAGGTCATCGAGGTTCGCTACGTCTGAGGGCGCGTCGCCGTGAGTACCGCAAGTCAGGCGGCTTACGCCGCTCCCGTTTCGCTCGTTCCGCACCGGATCTTCGGGCTGCTCGCCATGGTGTGGGTCGGCAGCCAGTTGACCATCGGGTATGCGGTCGCGCCCGTCCTGTTCGCATCGCTCGAAAGAGTGGTGGCGGGCGGGATCGCCGCGCAGCTCTTTCGTCTCGAAGGGATGATCGGCGTGGTGTGCGGCCTGCTGCTGCTCGGGCTTTCGAACGTGCTCGCGCGCCGCGGCGCGCTGGGCTACCGCCGCCTGCGGTGGATTCTGGCCGCCATGCTGCTGTGCGTGCTGATCGGCTATTTCGCGCTGCAGCCGTTCATGAATGCGTTGCGCGTTCAGGCCATGAGCGCGGGAATGGACGTGGCCAGTTCGCCGTATGCGAGCCGCTTCGGCTTGCTGCACGGCGTGTCGAGCCTGTTCTATCTCGTGCAGAGCCTGCTGGGCGCGTGGCTCGTCTGGCTGCTGCCCTCGGCGCGCGGCGCGGTGGTGCAGCACGTGGAAACCGCCCTGCGATGAAAGCGGCCTGAAGCCGGTTCGGGCGAAAAAAAGCGCGGCTCGAAGGCCGCGCTTTTTACTTCGAACCCTGGTGGGCTCGCTTGGAGCTGGTTTGGCGTTTCTTGGCGCGCTTGATGTTGCCGCCTTGCGTGACGCGCTCGTTGCCCTTGACCGTGACCTTTTGCGCCTTCGGCTTGCGCATGGGGTTGTCGCTGGCTTTGACGACCTTGACGGTGCGCGGCGCCGCGCCGCGCTTGCCTGCTTCGCGCGCGCTCGGTACGTCGGCCGACGGGCGCGACACGGTGCCGCGGGCGCCGGCGCGCGCGGTGGTGGTCTTTGCCCTGGCTTCCTCGGGCTTGTAGATGACGAGCAGCTTGCCGATGTGCTGGATCGGCGCGGCGTTCAGGCGCTCGCAGATCTCTTCGTAGATCGCGAGGCGCTCTTCGCGCTCGTCACCGAACACGCGCACCTTGATGAGCTGGTGCGCGGCAAGGTGAACCTTGATTTCCTTGATTACGGCGTCGGTCAGTCCCTCGGCCCCGATGAGCACGACCGGTTTGAGCGCGTGAGCCTGGGAGCGCAGCTCGGAGCGCTGTTCGGCGGAAAGAGTGAGGGCGGGCATGGGATGTGGCAGACTCGACTAAAATGACGGCGCCGCGCGTGTCGACAGGCATGAATGGACAACCTGGGCAAACGTAGATGCGGTCCGCGAATAGCGGGCCGCCAGCGGCAAAGCGCGTCGGAACAACGGAAAACCGTGGGAACGGCAGGGCGCGGGCAACAATGCCGGCGGAGAAACGAACATCCGGCCAGCGGGCCGCGACGGCCGCACGAATAAAACGCGTATTATCCGCTAAAAGCGCGGAATCACGCAGCAAGAGTTCATCTTTAATGGCAAAAAATCGCTTCAACCAGTCGTGGCTGCACGACCATATCAACGACCCGTACGTGAAAATGGCGCAGCGGGAAGGCTATCGCGCTCGCGCCGCCTACAAGCTCAAGGAAATCGACGAGCAGGACAAGCTGATTCGCCCCGGCATGGTGATCGTGGACCTGGGCGCCGCGCCCGGTAGCTGGAGCCAGTACGCGCGCAACAAGCTCGCGCAGAGCGCGAAGCGCGACGAAGAGCGGCAAGGCGGAATCGACGGCACGATCATCGCGCTCGATCTTCTGCCCATGGAGCCCATCTCCGACGTCCAGTTCCTGCAGGGCGACTTCCGCGAGGACGACGTGCTCGCGCAACTCGAAGAATTAGTGGGCGGCCGTCCGGTCGATCTTGTAATTTCGGACATGGCGCCCAATCTCTCGGGAGTCGCGTCCGCGGACGCGGCGCGCATCGAGCACGTGTGCGATCTCGCGCTCGAATTTTCGCAAAATCATCTGAAGCCGGATGGTGCCCTTTTAGTCAAATGTTTCCACGGCAGCGGCTACAGCCAGATCGTCGAGAAGTTCAAGCAGCAGTTCAAGGTCGTGGCGGCGCGCAAACCGAAGGCTTCGCGCGATAAATCGTCCGAAACGTTTATATTGGGTAAACATCTCAAACGTCCCGCTTAAACGGGGCATGATTGCCGTGCAAAAGGCGCGACCTGGACGCAAAATGGGTGCAAGAGGCGGACAGGACAAGGCGCTCGGGCTATTCCTGCGGTAGCGAAACGTTATGGCAGGGGTCGGTGTACTGGATTAGAATGCTTTGGTGGTGTCGCAAGGCAAATGTAGGCGCCCATCTATGAGTGAAGGAGTGGTGCTTTGAACAACAACATGTTTTCGAAGGCAGCAGTGTGGCTGGTTATCGCACTGGTGCTGTTTACGGTGTTCAAGCAGTTCGACAAGCCCCGTGTCCAGGAAGGCGTTTCGTACTCGCAGTTCATGGACGACGCGAAGGCCGGCAAGGTCAAGAGCGTCGTGGTGCAGGGGCGGAACCTCACGGTCACTCCGGCTGACGGCCAGAAATACCAGATCGTCTCTCCGGGCGATATCTGGATGGTCGGCGACCTGATGAAATACGGCGTGCAGGTGAGCGGCAAGGCCGACGAAGAGCCCAATGCGCTCGTGTCCGCGTTGTATTACCTCGGACCCACGATACTGATCATCGTGTTCTGGTTCTACATGATGAGGCAGATGCAGGGGGGCGGCAAAGGCGGGGCGTTCTCCTTCGGTAAATCGCGCGCCCGCCTGATCGACGAGAACAACAACGCGGTCAACTTCTCGGACGTCGCGGGTTGCGACGAAGCCAAGGAAGAAGTGTCCGAACTCGTCGACTTCCTGCGCGATCCGCAAAAATTCCAGAAGCTGGGCGGGCGTATTCCGCGCGGCGTATTGCTGGTCGGCCCTCCGGGTACCGGTAAGACGCTGCTTGCGCGCGCCATTGCCGGCGAAGCGAAAGTGCCGTTCTTCAGCATCTCGGGTTCGGACTTCGTCGAAATGTTCGTGGGCGTGGGCGCGGCCCGTGTGCGCGACATGTTCGAGCAGGCCAAGAAGCACGCTCCGTGTATCGTGTTCATCGACGAAATCGACGCGGTCGGCCGCCATCGCGGCGCCGGCATGGGCGGCGGCAACGACGAGCGCGAGCAGACGCTGAACCAGATGCTGGTGGAAATGGACGGCTTCGAGGCGAACTCGGGCGTCATCGTGATCGCGGCAACCAACCGTTCGGACGTGCTGGACAAGGCGCTGCTTCGTCCGGGCCGTTTCGACCGCCAGGTGTACGTCGGTCTTCCGGACATCCGTGGCCGCGAGCAGATCATGAAGGTGCACCTGCGCAAGGTGCCGATCGCCAACGACGTGGATGCGGCGGTCATCGCGCGCGGCACGCCGGGTTTCTCGGGCGCCGATCTCGCGAACCTCGTGAACGAAGCGGCGCTGTTCGCGGCGCGCCGCGGCAAGCGCATCGTCGAGATGCAGGACTTCGAAGACGCGAAGGACAAGATCTTCATGGGTCCGGAGCGCAAGTCGGCCGTGATCCGCGAGGAAGCGAAGCGCGCGACGGCGTACCACGAGTCGGGCCACGCGGTCATCGCGAAGCTGCTGCCGAAGGCGGACCCGGTGCACAAGGTCACGATCATTCCGCGCGGTCGTGCGCTGGGCGTGACGTGGCAGTTGCCCGAGCACGACAACGAAACGTATTCGAAGGACTATCTGCTGGATCGTCTGGCCATTCTGTTCGGCGGCCGCGTGGCGGAAGAGCTGTTCATGAACCTGATCAGCACGGGCGCCTCGGACGACTTCAACAAGGCGACGCAAACGGCTCGCGCCATGGTCACCCGCTTTGGCATGACCGACGCGCTGGGACCGATGGTCTACGCCGACGACGACAGCGACGGCGGCCCGTTCGGCAAGGGTTTCACGCGCGCCATCTCGGAAGCGACGCAGCAGAAGGTCGATGCGGAAATCCGCCGCGTGCTCGACGAGCAGTACAACCTCGCGAAGCGTCTGCTCGACGAGAACCGCGACAAGGTCGAAGCCATGACCGCGGCGCTCATGGAGTGGGAAACGATCGACGCCGACCAGATCAACGACATCATGGCCGGCCGTCCGCCGCGCTCGCCCAAGAGCACGCCGTCGCCGGGCGACGCTTCGTCGGGCGGCAGCGCGGGCACCGAGGTCAAACCCGGTAGCGCCACTGCACCGGCGTGATCCTGATCGAGTAAAGTTGCGGGCCGGTGTGATGTTCACATCGGCCCGTTTTGCATTTCTGGCGCGCCTGTGTGCCGCCGCATCTCGTTACACATCTGACGTTTCTTGACGTGTCTAATACCCCCTCGCAAGGTACTCTGCCACCTGAACCGCTCGCATGCGGGCGCTTCACGCTGACTTTCGAGCGTCCGCTCGTCATGGGCATCCTCAACGCCACGCCCGATTCGTTTTCCGATGGCGGCCGCTACATCGCTTTTGGCGACGCGTTGCGCCGCGCCGAGCAGATGATGCTCGACGGCGTCGACATCATCGACATTGGCGGCGAGTCGACGCGGCCGGGCGCGCCGCCTGTGCCGCTCGACGAGGAACTCGAGCGCGTGATTCCGCTGGTGGAAAAGCTCAAGGGCGCGAACGTGCCGCTCTCGATCGACACGTACAAGCCCGCAGTCATGCGCGCGGCGCTCGCGGCAGGCGCCGACCTCATCAACGACATCTGGGGTTTCCGGATGCCTGGCGCAATCGACGCCGTGCGCGAGAGCGACTGCGGGCTGTGCGTGATGCACATGCTCGGCGAGCCGCAGACGATGCAGGTGCGCGAGCCCGACTACGTGGACGTCGTGCGCGAGGTGCGCGAGTTTCTCGCCCAGCGTTGCGCCGAACTCGAAGCGGCTGGCGTGGCGAAGGCGCGCATCAGCGTGGACCCGGGTTTCGGCTTCGGCAAGACGGTGGTGGAGCACAATTACGCGCTGCTCGCGCATTTGTCCGGGACGGCGCCCGAGGTTGCGGCAGGCGTCGCGCCATATCCGGTTCTCGCGGGCATGTCGCGCAAGTCGATGCTCGGCGCGCTCGTGAACCGGCCCGCGCCCGAACGCGTGGCGGCGAGCGTGGCGGCGGCGGTATGCGCGGCAGAGCGCGGCGCGGCCATCATTCGCGTGCACGACGTCGCGCCCACCGTGGACGCGCTCAAGGTCTGGACGGCGATGCGCGACGCGATGACCGGCGGCGCGCGGGCCGAACGAGGCTGAGCCACTGCCGGCGCGAGCGCTCCGAGGCGAGCGGCGCAGACGCGCAGACGCATCCACGCGGCCACAATACAGGACAAGGCAGCACCAAACCGAGGGATAGAAAGATGGGACGTCGTTATTTCGGAACTGATGGGGTGCGTGGCAAGGTCGGCGAAGCGCCGATCACGCCCGATTTCGTGCTACGGCTAGGCTACGCGGCGGGCAAGGTGCTCGCGGGCTCGGCGGCGGCATCCGGGCCGCGCCCGTCCGTGCTGATCGGCAAGGACACGCGCATTTCGGGCTACATGCTCGAAGCTTCGCTGGAGGCGGGACTTTCGGCGGCGGGCATCGACGTGATGCTCGCCGGCCCCATGACGACGCCCGGCATTGCCTATCTCACGCGCGCGCTGCGGCTTGCCGCGGGCGTCGTGATCAGCGCGTCGCACAATCCCTACTACGACAACGGCATCAAGTTCTTCTCCGCCGACGGCAACAAGCTTCCCGACGACGTCGAAACGCAAATCGAGGAACAGCTGGAGCAGCCGCTCGCCTGCGCGCCTTCCGAGCAGCTTGGCCGCGCACGCCGTCTGGACGACGCGGGCGGCCGCTACATCGAGTTCTGCAAGAGCACGTTCCCGCAGGCGTTCAACCTGCGCGGGCTGAAGCTCGTGATCGATTGCGCCAACGGCGCGGGTTATGACATCGCGCCGCACGTGTTCCACGAGCTGGGCGCGGATGTGATTCCCATCGGCGTGTCGCCGAACGGCTTCAACATCAACGAAGGCGTGGGCGCGACCGCGCCCGACGCGCTCGTGCGCGCCGTGCGCGCGAATCACGCGGACCTCGGCATCGCGCTCGACGGCGACGCCGACCGTCTCCAGGTGGTGGACGCGCAAGGCCGCCTCTATAACGGCGACGAGCTGCTTTACGTGCTCGTGAAGGACCGCATCGCGACCGACGGCAAGGTGGAAGGCGCGGTGGGCACGCTCATGACCAATCTCGCGATCGAGCAGGCGCTCGACGGCCTCGGCGTGCAACTCGTGCGCGCGAACGTGGGCGACCGCTACGTGCTGGAGCAACTGCGCGAGCGCGGCTGGCAACTGGGCGCGGAAGGCTCGGGCCACATTCTTTCGCTCGACCGCCACACGACCGGCGACGGCATCGTCTCGGCGCTGCTCGTGCTCGCCGCAATGAAACGCAGCGGCAAGACGCTTTCGCAACTGCTCGACGGCGTGAAGCTGTTTCCGCAGAAGCTCGTCAACGTGCGCATCGCGCAGGGCGCCGACTGGAAGGGCAACGCCGAAATCCAGCAGTCGATTGCTTCTGCCGAGGCGGAGTTGAAGGGCAAGGGGCGCGTGCTGATCCGCGCTTCGGGCACGGAGCCGGTGCTGCGCGTGATGGTCGAGGCCCGCGAGGAACGCGACACGGTGCATTACGCCGAGGCGATCGCGGGCGTGGTCAAGCGTTCGATCGCGTGATCGGCGGGCACGGCGGCTTACCTCGCCGTCGTGCTCATCTTTCTTTGCGTTTTTCTCGACGCGAAAACGGAAGCGGGCAAAACGTTTAAAACCTCGGCTAACGGTTTGCAAACCGCTTTCGAGGGATTCCTCGAATTTTTCTCTTCCCCGGGGTGCACGCTGCGAACGCCCGTCTGGCGGGCTTCTCCGCGCCGCCGCCCGTGCCGGCCCTTGCCCAGCCGCGCTTCGTATATCGCCCAATACGCATATCCACGCGCCTTTCAGCCGGTAATCGTACTGTCACGCGCGCTTCATGAATCGTCACAGTACTGTCACAGAGACCCCCTAAGCTTCGCGGTGTCGTTCATCCGCTCACACACTGGAGGTCTCATGAAATTGATGCAAACCGCGCTCGCTGGCGTTGCTGGCGCGCTCTTCGCGATCGCAGCGCAGGCTGCTGATGTCACCGGCGCGGGTAGCACCTTCGCAGCACCGATCTACACGAAATGGGCGGATGCCTATCAGAAGTCGGGCGGCGGCAAGGTGAATTACCAGGGCATTGGCTCGTCGGGCGGCATCAAGCAGATTCAGGCAAAGACCGTGGACTTCGCGGGCTCGGACGCTCCGCTAAAGGACGACGATCTGGCCAAGGAAGGCCTGTTCCAGTTCCCCACGGTGGTCGGCGGCGTCGTGCCGGCGATCAACGTGCCGGGCGTGAAGGCCGGCGAACTCACGCTGTCGGGTCCGGTGCTCGGCGACATCTATCTCGGCAAGATCAGGAAGTGGAACGATCCGGCTATCGTCGCGCTGAACCCGAAGGTCAAGCTGCCTGATCTCGACATCGCCGTGGTTCGCCGCGCCGATGGTTCGGGCACGAGCTTCATCTGGACGAACTACCTCTCGAAGGTCAACCCCGAGTGGAAGAGCAAGGTCGGCGAAGGCACGACGGTGGCTTGGCCCACGGGTACGGGCGGCAAGGGCAACGACGGCGTCGCGGCCTTCGTGCAGCGTCTGCCGGGCGCGATCGGCTATGTCGAGTGGGCGTACGCCAAGCAAAATCACATGGTCTACACTGCCATGAAGAACGAGTCGGGCGCCGTTGTTCAGCCGGACACCGAAACGTTCAAGGCCGCGGCCGCCGGCGCGGACTGGAAGAAGTCGTTCTACCAGATCCTCACGAACGAGCCGGGCAAGGACGCATGGCCCGTTGTCGGCGCGACCTTCGTGCTGCTGCACACCGCGCAGGACAAGCCGGACCAGGGCAAGGAAACGCTCAAGTTCTTCGACTGGGCCTTCAAGAACGGCACCCCGGCTGCTGACAGCCTCGATTACATCTCGCTGCCGCAGTCGGTCGTGAGCGAAATCAAGTCGCAGTGGAAGGAGAAGGTCAAGGACGCGAGCGGCAAGCCGATCGCCGACTAAGGAACGCGCGCGAGGATTGCCCCGGCAAGCGTAAAAAAGGCCGCCGCGCGACGCGCGCGGCCTGTTCGCTTCTGGCTCGCCTGACTCCGCGCTTTCCATGATGTGCCGCCCGTCCTCCGGCGTCGTCGTCTGTTTTGACGGCCGCAAGCCGGGCGATCTGCAGTCCCAAGGCTGCATCAACGTCGCGAGCCTCGCGCTCGCGGCAACTGGAACCCAGGTCACCATGTCCGACGTCCCGCTCGTGTCGAACCCGCCCGGCAACGCCGCGCAGCAAAAAGCGCCCAGCCCGGCAGGGGACATCATTTTCGGCGGCCTCGCGCGCCTCGCCGCCATCGTCACGCTGTTGCTGCTCGGCGGCATCATCGTGTCGCTGATCGTCGCCTCGTTGCCGACGATCCAGAAGTTCGGTTTCGCATTCCTCTGGACTGCCGACTGGGATCCGCCTAGCGAGCAGTTCGGCGCGCTCGTGCCCATTTACGGCACGATCGCCACTTCGCTTATCGCGCTGATCATCGCCGTGCCCGTGAGCTTCGGCATCGCGCTTTTTCTCACCGAGCTTTCGCCCGCGTGGCTGCGCCGTCCGCTCGGCATCGCCATCGAGCTGCTCGCCGCGATCCCGTCGATCGTCTACGGTATGTGGGGTCTGCTCGTGTTCGCGCCGATCTTCGCGCAATGGTTCGAAAAGCCGCTCGGCTCGCTGCTGGGCGGCATGCCGATCGTCGGTGCGCTGTTCCAGGGCGCGCCCATCGGCATCGGCATTCTGTGCGCGGGCGTGATTCTCGCGATCATGATCATTCCGTACATCGCCTCGGTCATGCGCGACGTATTCGAAGTTACGCCCGTGCTGCTCAAGGAGTCGGCCTACGGCATCGGCTGCACGACCTGGGAAGTGATGTGGAGAATCGTGCTGCCGTTCACCAAAACCGGCGTGATCGGCGGCGTGATGCTCGGTCTTGGCCGCGCGCTCGGCGAGACGATGGCCGTGACGTTCGTGATCGGCAATACGAACCTGCTCGACAACGTGTCGCTCTTTTCGCCGGGCAACAGCATTACCTCGGCGCTCGCCAACGAGTTCGCGGAAGCGAGCCCGGGCCTGCACACGGCAGCGCTGATGGAACTCGGCCTGATCCTCTTCGTGATTACGTTCGTCGTGCTTTCGATCTCGAAGCTCATGTTGCTGCGCCTTGAAAAATCGGAGGGTGCGCGATGAGCGAACCGATGATGAAAATTCCGGGTGCGATTTACGGCCCCGAACTGGACCGCATGCGCGACAAGCTGCAGCGCCGCCGCCGCGCGACCAACGCGATCGCGCTCGCGCTTTCCCTCGCCGCGATGGCGTTCGGCATTCTCTGGCTCGTGTGGATTCTTTATACGACGATCTCGCTCGGCATTGGCGGCCTTTCGGTCGAACTGTTCACGCAGTCCACGCCGCCGCCGAACACCGATGGCGGCGGTCTTCTCAACGCCATCGTAGGCAGCTTGCTGCTCGTTGCGATCGCAACGTTCGTGGGCACGCCGATCGGCATTCTCGCGGGCATCTATCTCGCGGAATACGGCCAGAAGGGCTGGCTTGCGAGCGTCACGCGTTTCATCAACGACATTCTGCTGTCGGCGCCTTCGATCGTCGTGGGCCTGTTCGTCTACGCGCTCGTGGTCGCGAAGATGGGGCACTTCAGCGGCTGGGCCGGCGCGATCGCGCTCGCGCTGCTGCAGGTGCCGATCGTGATCCGCACGACCGAGAACATGCTCAAGCTCGTGCCGAACGCGCTGCGCGAAGCGGCTTTCGCGCTCGGCACGCCGAAGTGGAAGATGGTGCTCTCCATCACGCTCAAGGCGTCGATCGCGGGCATCGTGACGGGCGTGCTGCTCGCCATCGCCCGTATTGCCGGCGAAACCGCGCCGCTGCTTTTCACCGCGCTGTCGAACCAGTTCTTCAGCGCCGACATGAATCAACCGATCGCGAACCTGCCGGTCACGATCTTCAAGTTTGCGATGAGCCCGTTTTCGCAGTGGCAGTCGCTTGCGTGGGCCGGCGTTTTCCTGATCACGCTGGGCGTGCTGGGTCTGAATATCCTTGCGCGCACGGTCTTTTCGAAAAAGTAAGGGCGGAGTTTCCGATGAACATGGCTGAGAGTCACCTCAACACCGCTGCGCACGGCAATGCGCCCTCCGCTGGGTTTGAACCTGCGGATCCCGCCCACAACGCGCGCCTGCCGGCGATGGGCAAGCCGAAGATCGAAGTGAAGGACCTGAACTTCTTCTACGGCAAGTACCATGCGCTGAAGAACATTAACCTGCAGATTCCCGAAGGCAAGGTGACGGCGTTCATCGGCCCGTCGGGCTGCGGCAAGTCCACGCTCCTGCGCACCTTCAACAAGATGTTCGCGCTCTATCCGGAACAGCGCGCCGAAGGCGAGATCATGATGGACGGCGAGAACCTGCTCACCACCAGGCGCGACATTTCGCTGCTGCGCGCGCGCATCGGCATGGTGTTCCAGAAGCCGACTCCGTTCCCGATGTCGATTTACGACAACATCGCGTTCGGCGTGAAGATGTTCGAGAAACTTTCGCGCCCGGAAATGGACGACCGCGTGGAATGGGCGCTCACCAAGGCCGCGCTCTGGAACGAAGTGAAGGACAAGCTCGGCCAGAGCGGCTACGGCCTTTCGGGCGGGCAGCAGCAGCGCCTGTGTATCGCGCGCGGCATTGCGATCCGCCCCGAAGTGCTGCTGCTCGACGAGCCGTGCTCGGCGCTCGACCCGATTTCGACGGGCCGCATCGAGGAACTGATCGCGGAACTCAAGAGCGACTACACGGTGGTGATCGTCACGCATAACATGCAGCAGGCCGCGCGCTGCTCGGACTACACTGCGTACATGTACCTTGGCGAGCTGATCGAGTTCGGCGACACCGAAAAGATCTTCATCAAGCCGGTCCGCAAGGAAACGGAAGACTACATTACCGGCCGCTTCGGCTGATCGTTGCAGGGAGCCCATCATGTCCGACAAACACCTGTCCAGCCAGTTCGACGCCGACTTGAACCTCATTTCGTCGAAGGTGCTCGAAATGGGCGGCCTCGTCGAATCGCAGATCATCACGGCAATGCAGGCGCTCAACGACTTCGACGGCGAAGCCGCCGCGCGCGTGATCGCCGCTGAAGACCGCCTCAACACGATGGAAGTCGAGATCGACGAGGAATGCAGCAACATCATCGCGCGCCGTCAGCCGGCCGCGCGCGACCTGCGCCTCGTGCTCGCCATTTCGAAGACCATCACGAACCTTGAGCGCGCCGGCGACGAGGCCGAAAAGATCGCCAAGCGCACGAAGCGCCTGCTGGAAGACGGCGCCTCGCGCACCGTCAACATCGCCGAGATCAAGGTCTCGGGCGAGATGGCCGTGTCGATCCTGCGCCGCGCGCTCGACGCGTTCGCGCGCCTCGACACCGTGGCCGCCGCGCAGATCGTGCGCGACGACAAGGCGATCGACGAAGAATTCCGCGCGTTCGTGCGCAAGCTCGTGAGCTACATGATGGAAGATCCGCGCACGATCTCGGTGGGACTCGACTATCTGTTCATCGCCAAGGCGATCGAGCGGATCGGCGACCACGCGAAGAACATCGCGGAATTCATCATCTACATCGTGAAGGGCACCGACGTGCGGCACAAGTCGCGCGACGCGCTCGAACGCGAAGCACTCAGCTAATCCAACACGTCATAAGGTCAAGAGGTGCCGATGCCTAGCAGCATTCTCGTCATCGAAGACGAGCCCGCCATTTCCGAACTGATTTCGGTGAACCTGCAGCACGCGGGTCATTGCCCGATCCGCGCCTACAACGCGGAGCAGGCGCAGAACCTGATCAGCGACGTGCTGCCCGATCTCGTCCTGCTCGACTGGATGTTGCCGGGCAAGTCGGGCGTGAATTTCGCGCGCGATCTGCGCAACAACGAGCGCACGAAGCATATTCCGATCATCATGCTGACCGCGCGCGGCGACGAGCAGGACAAGGTGCTCGGCCTCGAAATCGGCGCCGACGACTACGTGACGAAGCCGTTCTCGCCCAAGGAGCTGATGGCGCGCATCAAGGCGGTGCTGCGCCGGCGCGCGCCGCAGCTCACGGAAGACGTGGTGGCGATTAACGGTCTGAAGCTCGATCCGGCCACGCACCGCGTGGCGGCCGCCGCCGAAGGCTCGGAAATCAAGCTCGATCTCGGCCCGACCGAGTTCCGTCTGCTGCACTTCTTCATGACGCATCCCGAGCGCGTGCACAGCCGCACGCAACTGCTCGACCAGGTGTGGGGCGATCACGTGTTCGTCGAGGAACGCACGGTGGACGTGCATATCAAGCGTCTTCGCGCCGCGCTCAAGCCGGCAGGGTGCGATGCTATGATCGAAACGGTGCGCGGCAGCGGCTACCGTCTCGCGAGGAGCGCCTGAGCCAACACGATGTCGCGTGCCCGCATCCGGCAGCATTTATCTTCGATCGCAGGAACATGAACATCATCTGGGCGCGCTCCCTCGTATCGATCGTGTTGCTCGCGCTCATTTGCGCGGGCATTGGCGCGATCTTCGGCGTCAAGGTCGCGTTGGGCGTGGCCGTGCTGGCGCTGCTCGCGCAAATGCTCTTCAGCACGTTCCACAAGCAGCGTCTGTGGCGCCTGCTCGACGCGCCGGTTTACGGCGAAGTGCCGAGCGCCCCTGGCATCTGGGGCGAAATCTACTATCGTCTGCACAAGCTCGCGAAGCGCTGGCACGCTCAGGTGCGCCAGGTGGAGCAGCAGCACTCGCGCTTCATCCAGGCGATCCAGGCGTCGCCCAACGGCGTCGCCATGCTCGACGACCACGATCAGATCGAGTGGTGCAACGCGATCTCCGAAGTTCACTTCGGCCTCGACGCGAGGCGCGATTTGCGCCAGCACATCACGCATCTCGTGCGTCAGCCCGACTTCGTGCGCTACCTCAATTCGCACGACTACCGGGACATGCTGATCATGCGCGGCATGGGCGCGAAGCGTCAGAACGTGATCTCGGTGCAGGTGTTTCCGTACGGCGAGAACCGCAAGCTCGTGCTTTCGCAGGACATCACCGAACTCGAGCGTACGGATGCCATGCGGCGCGACTTCGTGGCCAATGTCTCGCACGAGCTGAAAACGCCTATCACGGTGCTCTCGGGCTTTCTCGAGACGATGCGCGAGCTGCCGCTTGGCGAAGCCGAGCGCAATCGCTACCTGGAGCTGATGGAGCAGCAGGCCTCGCGCATGCGCCACATCGTGAGCGACCTGCTCGTGCTCGCCAAACTCGAAGGCGAGGGGCGCCAGCCAGGCGACCAGATGGTCGACATGCGCGCGGTGCTCGGGCACGTGCGCGAGGACGCCGAAAGCCTGTCCGGCGGACATCACCGCATCACGGCCGATTTCGACGATGGCCTGAGCGTCACAGGCTCCGAAACCGAGATCATGAGCGCGCTCGGCAATCTGGCCACCAATGCGGTGCGCTACACGCCGGACGGCGGCACGGTGCATCTGTCCTGGCGCGCCGAACAAGGCGGCGCGGTGTTTTCCGTCACCGACAGCGGCCTTGGCATTCCGGCCGCCGATATTCCGCGCCTGACCGAGCGCTTCTACCGCGTGGATCGCAGCCGCTCGCGCGATACGGGCGGCACCGGGCTGGGCCTTGCGATCGTCAAGCACGTGCTGCAGCGCCACGATGCGGCACTCGAAGTGAAGAGCGAGGAAGGGCGGGGCAGCACGTTCACGGTGCGCTTCCCGGGCGCGCGCACGACGAGAAGGCAGCCCGCGCCCGTTTAAGACCCGCCGCTGCAGGTGAAAAAGCCGCTTCGATTCGAAGCGGCTTTTTTGCGTGCAGCGTTATCGGCATCTCAATCCATCACGGACAGAATTTCGCCAGCAAACTCAACTGCGCATTGCGCACGGCCTTGCCCGCGCGGCGGCGGCGATAGTGGCCATCGCTTTGCATGAGCCACGCCGACTGATTGTCGCCGAGGAAAGTGGAAAGCCCTTCGGCGATCACGCGGCGCTTGAGCCTGCGGTCGTGAATCGGGAATGCCACTTCGACGCGGCGGAACAGGTTGCGATCCATCCAGTCCGCGCTGGAGAGATACACGTCTTCCTTGCCGCCCGCATAAAAGTAGTAGATGCGATGATGCTCGAGAAACCGCCCCACGATCGAGCGCACCGTGATGTTCTCGGAGAGCCCAGGCACGCCCGGCTGCAGCGAGCACACGCCGCGAATGATGAGGTCGATTTTCACACCCGCCTGCGACGCTTCGTACAACTCATCGATGACGGTCGGTTCGAGCAGCGCGTTCATCTTCGCGACGATGCGCGCCTTCTTGCCCGCGCGCGCGGCGTCGGCTTCGTTGCGGATCGCCTCGATCATCTTCGGGTGCAGCGTGAACGGCGACTGCCACAGATCGTGCAGTTGCAACTCCCCGCCGATGCCCGTGAGCTGCTGGAAGACGTGGTGCACGTCCTGGCACATCTTCGGCTCGGAGGTCATGAGGCCGAAGTCGCTGTAAAGGCGCGCCGTGCGCGGATGGTAGTTGCCGGTGCCGAGGTGCACATAGCGGCGCAGCGCCATGCGGCCGTTGACAGGCACGCGGCGCACGATCAGCATCATCTTGGCGTGGCACTTGTGGCCCACTACGCCGTACACCACGTGCGCGCCCACGGCTTCGAGCTGGGCGGCCCAGTTGATGTTGGTCTCTTCGTCGAAGCGCGCGAGCAGTTCCACCACCACCGTCACTTCCTTGCCGTTGCGCGCGGCCTGCATGAGCGCGTCCATGAGCGGCGAGTCGGTGCCGGTGCGGTAGATCGTCTGCTTGATCGCGACCACGTTCGGATCGTTCGCGGCCTGCAGCAGCAGTTCGAGCACGGGCTGGAAGCTCTCGTACGGATGATGCAGGAGCACGTCGCCCTGATCGATCACGTCGAACATGTTGCTGTTCGCGGCGATGCGCCGCGGAATGGCGGGCACGTGCGGCACGAACTTGAGGTCGGGGCGATCGACCATCTCGGGCAACTGCATGAGGCGCACGAGATTCACGGGACCATCGACGAAATAGCAGTCCTTTTCGTTGAGGCCGCTTTCGTCGAGCAGGCGCTTCACGAGATGCGCAGGCGTTTCCGCCGACACTTCGAGCCGCACCGCATTGCCGAGGTGGCGCGCCGGCAGTTCGCCCTGCAGCGCCACGCGCAGGTTGGTGATTTCGTCTTCGTCGACGAAGAGTTCGCTGTTGCGTGTGATGCGGAACTGATTGCAACTGCGCACGACGAGGCTCGGGAACAGTTCGCCCACGAAGCGCTGCAAGAGCGAGCCGAGCAGCACGAAGCCGTGCTGGAAGCCCGAAAGCTCCTGCGGCATGCGCACGAGGCGCGGCAGCGCGCGCGGCGCCTGTACGATGCCCATGACGGCCTGGCGCCCGAACGCGTCCTTGCCTTCGAGTTCGACCACGAAGTTCAGGCTCTTGTTGAGCACGCGCGGGAACGGATGCGCGGGGTCGAGGCCGATGGGCGTGAGAACGGGCAGCAGTTCGTCGAAGAAGTATTTGCGCGCCCATGCGGTTTGCGCCTCGTTCCAGGCGTCGGTGCCGTGGAAGTAGATGCCTTCCTGTTCGAGCGCGGGCAGCACGGTATCGTGCAGCATGCGGTACTGGCGATGCACGAGACGCTGCGCGCGTTCGACCACGAGGTCGTACACGTGCTGCAGCGACATGCCGTCGGGCGAGAGCACGCCGGGGTTGTCGCGCATCTGTTCCTGAAGCCCGGCCATGCGGACTTCGAAGAATTCGTCGAGGTTGCTGCTGGTGATACAGATGAAGCGCAAGCGCTCCAGCAAAGGAACAGCGGGATCGGACGCCTGTGCTAGCACGCGCTCATTGAATCCCAGAATGCCCAGTTCGCGATTGAGTAGGGGATAGCGGATGGACATCGGCAATGAAAACGGAATGTCAGGGAGTGATTCGAACGGACGCTCGGAAATTCTCACAGTAATATGACTTTATTGTGACATTCGATGTGTCATAAATTTTACGCCGCATTTTCATCAAATCGACAATTCGCGTTGCGAACATGCATGGTGGGTAGAAGTGCCCATGGTCATGATCGATGCGAGGAGCGACATGGTGAAGTCGGCTACGCTTAAAATGACGCATTTGGACAGTGCGGCGGCGGCGCAGCAAGCCCGCATGGCCGCGCGGTCGTCTACGTATGCACGCATGGAGCCCGCCCCCTCGATGGTCACCAATCCCCAACTGCTTGCCGCCGTCGATCTCGGTTCGAACAGCTTTCGTCTGATCGTAGGCCGCGTCGAGGAAACCGACGCCGGCAGCCAGATCTACCCGGTGGATGCGCTGCGCGAACCGGTGCGGCTCGCGGCCGGCCTCTCTAAGGACAAACTGCTCGACCGCGCCTCGCAGTTGCGCGGGTGGGACGCGCTCAAGCGCTTCGGCGAGCGTTTGCGCGACTTCCATCCGGACCAGGTGCGGGCGGTTGCGACCAATACGCTGCGCGTCGCCAAGAACTCGCGCGAGTTTCTCAGCGAAGCGGAAGCCGCGCTCGGCTTCCCGATAGAAGTGATCGCGGGCCGCGAAGAGGCGCGCCTCATCTATGCGGGCGCTGCGCACTCGGTGCCGGCGAGCGCGGGCAAGCGTTTCGTCGTGGACATCGGCGGCGGCTCGACCGAGTTCATCATCGGCGCGCACTACACGCCGATCCGCATGGAAAGCCTCTATATCGGCTGCGTGAGCCATAGCCGCCAGTTCTTCCCCTCCGGCAACGTCGACGAATACACCATGCGCCAGGCCGAACTCGCGGCCACGCGCGAAATCCAGATCATTTCCTCCGACTACCGCAAGACCGGCTGGGATCAGGCGATCGGCTCGTCGGGCACGGCGCGCGCGCTTGCGGAACTCGTCGAGGCGAACGGCTTCAACGATCCCGGCATCACGCACGGTATTTCGCGCGGCGGCCTCGAGCGCCTGAAGCGCGCGCTCATCAAGGCCGAGAACGTGAACCGGCTCAAGCTCGTCGCGCTCAAGCCCGACCGTATCCCCGTGCTCGCGGGCGGCCTCTCGATCATGATCGCGGTGTTCGAGGAACTCGGCATCGACTATGTCGACACCACGGACGGCGCGCTGCGCCTGGGCGTGCTCTACGACCTGCTGGGCCGTTCGCAGCACGAGGACATGCGCACGGTCACGGTGGAGGGTTTCATGCGCCGCTACGGTGTGGATCGCGCGCAGGCGGGGCGCATCGGCGAGCTGGCCGTGAAGTTCTACGACCAGTTCGAGGAGCCGGACGAGGAGCGCCGCGAAGAAAACCGCATGTTTCTCACGTGGGCGGCGTCGCTGCACGAGATCGGGCTTTCGATCTCGCACAGCGCGTATCACAAGCATTCGGCCTATATCGCCAGCAACGCGGACATGCCCGGCTTCTCGCGCACCGACCAGGCGCGCCTCGCCGCGCTCGTGCTCGGCCACGTGGGCAAGCTCGGCAAGCTCTCGCAAACGCGCGACGTGGAGTGGCCGCTGCTGTTCTGTCTGCGGCTCGCCGCGCTGCTCACGCGCCGCCGCGCGGACGTCGGGCTGCCGCACATCACGGTCGTGGAGGAGGGCAACGGCTACGAAGTGCTGCTGCCCAATGCGTGGGTCCAGAACAATCCGCTCACCGATTACAACCTCGTTCAGGAAGCGGCGGAATGGGGCAAGATCGGCATTCCGTATCGCGTGGTTTATACCGAGGAGTAAGCGCGGCGCGTTGCGCTTTGCCAATCGCCAACGAAACAGCCCGGCTCGTGATTGAGGCGGGCTTTTTTTCGTCCTGGCGTTAGCGCCGGATGGCTTCGCCGAGGAAGTGGCGCGCGTAACGTTCGTTGATTTCCGAGAGGCGCAAGAGCGTGAGGAAGTCGGCGGTGTTGAAGTCGGGGTCCCAGGCGGGCGCGCCGCAGATCTTCGCGCCGAGGCGCAGGTAGCCTTTGACGAGCGGCGGCGGCGCGGCGCTCGCGCCGGTGCGCAACTCCTCGACGGGCAGCGGCGTGTGGGGAAACGCGCGATATTCGGGCGCGGTCAGCGCGCCTGCGCCGAGCGCGCAGTACAGATTCGCCGCATAGTGGCCGCCATCGGCCATCGCGACGCTCGCGCAGCCGAGCATCGTCTCGTAGCCGTTGTGCTGCATATAGCCGCCGAGACCGCCCCACAGCGACATGATGACGGAGCCGCTGCGGTAGTCGGGATGCACGCACGAGCGGCCCACTTCGACCATTTTCGGGCGCAGATGCGCGAGGCGCGAGACGTCGAATTCGCTTTCGGCGTACAGGCGCCCGAGGCGCGCCGCCTGGTGCGGCGGCAGCACGCGATAGGTGCCGACGACCTTGAGCGTGTCGAGGTCGCGCACGAGCAGGTGGTCGCACCAGGCGTCGAAGGCGTCGACGTCGAGGCCGGCGGGGCCGGTGAGGCGCGCGCCCATTTCCTCGGCGAACACGCGGTAACGCAGGCGCTGGGCCTCGCGCAGTTCCTCGTCGGTGCGCGCCCAGGCCACCTGCAGCCGATGCTGCGCGGTGACCGTTTCTTCGGCGCGCGGCAAGCGTCGGTTCGACTCGAACAGTGTCGAGGCGAACGGCAGGGAGGGCGTCGGCAGATTTCGCATGGGGCGTCCTGGTCGGAAGTAAGAGAACTTTTCCGGCAATTTAGTAATACGCGGTTACGTTTCCATGAAAACGCAATGACGATTCGATGACGGGGTGTAAGGCAGAGGGGCGCGAGACGGCCGAAAGGCCGGGCGTGGGAACCGCTGCCGGGGCCGCGTGGAGGCGCCCCGGCGGGGGAAGGCAGAGAGGGGTTGGAGGACTAGACGAGATCGGGCGTGACGGCCGCGTGCAGGACGGCCTGCTCGCCGCCGTCGCGCTCGCGGCTCGCGAGCCAGAGCACGCCGGCCTTCTTCACGGCCCAACTGCGCGAGTCGGCGCCGCTCGACACCAGCCGCGCCGCGACTTCGCCGAGCGTGGGCTGATGGCCTACCACGACGACCGCGGACGCGAGTCCCTTGGGCCAGCCGACGGCGCTGAGCACCTGCTCGACGCTCGCGTCCGGCGCGAGTTCGCGCACGACGCGATACTGGTCGGTGAGCGCCTCCGCGGTCTGGATGGTGCGGGTGGCGGGACTCGCGAGGATCACGGCGTCGTCGGGCAGGCGTGCGCGCAGCCAGCGCGCGACGTTCTGCGCCTGCTTGCGCCCGCGCGTGGTGAGCTGGCGGGCGAGGTCGCTGGCGGCGATGTCTTCGGCTTCGGCGTGGCGCCAGAGGATGAGGTGCATGGCGTCTCCTTGTTGGCGATATGAGGGGTACATACGACTTGATGCTGTCATGGTGCGCGCGTGACCCGTGCGCGGCAAGCGCGCGATGCCGATCCCTTCCGGTCGCTTCTGTTTGCCGGCATTTGACGGCGCACCCACAGTACCGATACAATCACTGATTTGTCGGAGCGTAGCGCAGCCTGGTAGCGCATCTGATTTGGGATCAGAGGGTCGTAGGTTCGAATCCTATCGCTCCGACCACCGGATTAAGGCCCGGAAGGCCCGCCAGTAAAGGAGTTTCCTTATCTGGTAAGGCTTTCCGGGCTTTGCCTTTTCCGGGTGTGGCAGTTAGGTGTGTCAATTCGCTGTGTAAAATGCGGAGATGACCGACGTGCCAACACCCCTCCCTCCTGGCGTACACCTTCGCCCGGGTTCCACGGTTTTCCAGATTCGCATCGGTGTCCCCAATGGGCTGGAGAACTTCTACCGCGACCCGAAGACCGGCAAGCAGAAGGAGAACGCCTACCGGGCGAGCCTGCGCACTTCGAACCGCGACGAAGCCATTACGCGCGCATTGAAGCTGATAGCCGAATACCGAGAGCGGCATGACGCCATGCGTGCCAAGTCCGCCCCTCCGCCGTTCGTGCCTCTTACGCCAGCGTTGGCCCAGCAGTTCGTGGTCGCACTGCGCCATAAGATTCTGCAAGCTGACGACAATGTGACCTATCTGACTCCCGAGCGCGATTTGAGAGCCATGGGGATGAAGGGCCTCAAACGGGCGCACACGGCAGACTTGGAGGCGCTAAAGCGCGGAGACCTACAGGCAGCGCAGGCACATGCGGAGACCACCGCAGAAGCTTGGGGGTTTCGCGTCGACTGGTCGTCCCCCACGGGGAAACAATGCCTGCTCCAGATCGCGCGGGCGTCCGTGACCGCTTGGCGGGACGTGAGTAGACGCCGCCAGGGTGAGCCCATTGATACGCCGGTAGCGCCGGAGCCGCCCGTGGTTTACGCGGAGCCCGTAGCGCCCGCCGAGTCGCCCAAGACGCTTCGGGACGTCGTGCCGAACTGGGTACGCCATCGTGCGCCGGCCAAGGCCGCGTTGGACCAGACCGAGCGGTCGTTGCGACGCTTCGAGGAGGCCGTTGGCGTCATCCCGCTTGAGCAGATCACCAAGGCCACTGGGGCCAAGTTTGTGGCGTACCTCTTAGATGAGGAGCGAGGGTTCGGCTATAAAACCGCAGCGGATGTCGCCGCTTCCATCTCGTCTTTGGTGAAGATCGCAGTGCGGGACGACTTGATGGAACGGAACCCGATGGACCTCACGATTGATAAGACCATCGGGGCCGGCGACAGAATCCCTTGGAGCGACGAGGAGCTAACGAGGCTCTTCTCTCACCCGCTCTTTACCGTGCGAATGGGCGAGACGCCCCAATGGAACAACGTGACTCCCGAGGACGGCAGGGCGGCGCTATTACTGCTCATGCATACGGGGGCGCGTCTCGGAGAGATCGCGCAGCTACGCCGCCAGGACTTCCAGACGCATAGCGGCTTCCGGACGATCCGTATCACGGAGGATGCCGGGACTGTAAAGACTCGGGAATCTAACCGAACGATTCCGCTTCCCGGGCATCTGTTGGCCGATCCTTGGTTTGCCGCTTGGCTAGGAAAACAGACAGGTGGCGATGGGCCCGCATTCCCCTCGCTGGTGCGTCCGAAGGCCCGCGCGACTGACGTGCTAAACAAGTGGTTCCTGGAGATGCGGAAAGCCTGCAAGTTGCCTATGGGCCGCAATAACGGCTCTCACCGCTTCCGCCACTGGCTGCGCTCGGCGCTCGCGTCCAAGGACGTCGGCGATGCAACGGCGGACTCCATTACCGGCCATGCTGCCCAAGGCTCCAGTGGGCGCAAGGTCTACACCGTGACCTCGCTCGCGGCAATGAGGGAAGCGCTAGACCGTCTGGACTGGCCGAAGGTCGCCGGGGAATGACTGACACGGATTAACCCGACACATGGTAGGTCCCTGAGCCCTCTCTATATCTATAAGATGTCTATGTGATACATGGGATAGCATAGGACGCACGGGACGTCTCTGATGCCGCTACACTGAATCCATTCAATGATTCTCCAGTAGCGGTAGCTATAGCCTTCATGGCGGCTTGGAGCATGTAAATGGATTACCGTCTGGTCGCGGAATTGAACGCCCGAACGCAAGCGAACGCCATGAAGCTTCTGGACGACGCCGAAGCGATACGCGCTCAGGCGGAAGCGCTACGCGCCGACTCGGCGAGGATCGCCCGCCAATGGTGGCTCCCCTATGTGTATCTCGTCGGGGTGTCGGGCGGTCTCGCCGTTGTACTTGTCGCGGCGGTAGTGTTAGCGCGAGCGGTGACCGCGTAGCCGTCGCGCGTGCACTGCGGCATTCGAATTGACCACCCACGCGGAACCCTTGGGGGAGCGCATGGATCAGCGCCAGCTTGACGAGTTCACTGAGAGGGCGGACGCCCTTACCATGAAGATGTTGGGCCAGATCGAACGACAGTTCGAGGAGACACGACAGATAGCGAACAGGCCGTGGTGGGTACCTGTCGCGGTTGCGGTTCCTGTCACGATTGCACTCATGGGCTTTGGTGCGGCGCTTGCGCTCCTGTTCAGGTAATAGTCCGCGCCCCCACGTCCGACCACTCAAGTTCACGATGCACAAGCCAGCGAAACCGGAGAGCCCCCTCGTGACGCGCGGGCGGGACGCGTGGTCGACCATCAAGGCCGAGCGCCGCGTGAGTCGTGCACTATGGCGCGACGTAGGTTCAGCCTTGAGAGAGGCCCGCGAGAATTCTCCAGACGATGGGGAATTTGCCAGTTGGTGCTACCGCAACGGGTTTCGCGATATGCGCCCTGCGATGCGCGAAGACGCTATGCGGTTCTCCGCAGCGTGGGGCAGCAAAAGCTCACAATCAGCCACCATACCCCCGGCCATACGGGAGTGGTACAGAGACCGACTGAGGGGTTCGAGGCGGCGCAAGGTAACCCATGCGGAAGTCGGGGAGGCTCCCGCGCAGTCCTTCGAACTTGAGGAGGTTCCCGTGGAGCCCACTGGGGCCCCTTTGGAGCCTCCGCGTCGTGGGCCCACCGTGGACAATCACCAGATAGCAGCGATGCTGCTTGAGGCGGTCGTGGGTTTGCAGCGTAGTGCCGCCTTGATGATCCAAGCGGCCCAGGCGCTTCAGAAGTTGGAGTAAGTAGCCTAGAAGCCCGGGTAGTCGTCGCGCTCGCCGCGCTCCCATTCCCGCCTCTTGCGGTCGTGCTCTTTCCTGTCGTTGTAGTAGGCCATAGCCGCTGCGCCCACAACGAATGCCACGACTACCGCTGTAAACGTGCTCACGCCCATGATGGTCTCCAGAGTGGTTTGTAGCGTCTCCCGCATCTAACCAGGTAGGGTGGCCTAGGTCAAGTGGTACCGACCGCTCCTGGGGCTTCTCAACGGGTCCTGGACTGTCTCAGGATTGCCTGGGAGTCCAAAGGAAGGTGGGGTTCATTTTTCTCCCGAAAATGCGTGAGAAGGTGTGCCGGGCCGCGCGAGCCAATTTCCCCCATGCGGGGCCGGCAGTGGTCCTTGGCGGGATGAAGCAATCCTGCCGTGGAAGAACACCGCTTGGTTCACGCTGTTCCGTTTGGGTATGCCTGTAGCGAACGCGCAACGAGTATAAATTTTCGTTCCGTTAGAGTTGACAGAGTTTCGGAACGGTGGATAATTCGAAACACCACATCAACGGAACGAGGTGATGCAACGCATGAGACGCATCTATTACGGGCGCGTATCGACCCTCGACGGTCAGACCGCCGCGAGCCAGTACGCCGACGCAGCCGCCCAGGGCATAGCCCAGGACGATGTATTCATAGACGAGGGTGTGAGCGGGTTTCACGTACCGCCATCCGAGCGGGAGCAGTGGCAACACGTAGAGCGCGACCTCCGCAAAGGCGGGGTCCTGGTGGTTCGCTGGCTCGACCGCATCTCACGGCGCTACGACGAACTCCACGAGACCATGCAACGCCTCATGAAGAAGGGCGTACGTGTTGAATGCACGCTCAACGGCATGGCCTTCGACGGGCAGGAGACCGACGCGACACGCAAGGCAATCCGGGACGCCATCTTGGCATTCATGGCGGCGCAGGGTGAGGCGGACTATCGGAACCGCCGCGAGATGCAGGCGCGGGGTATAGCGCTCGCGAAGGAGGCCGGGAAGTACAAGGGTCGCAAGCATGCCGTGGATTACGCCGAGGTGCGGGCGTACCAGGCGGAGCATGGGGGCTCTGTGCGAGCCCTGGCGGAACACTTTGGCGTCGGGATTGCCACGATATCCCGCGCCCTCAAAACAACCAATGAAGTTAACCAGTAATCAAGCCGAGGCACACATGAACGCAAACCAAACCACCGCCAATCTGTTCGCTGCGCTCCACCAACACGCCCGAGTGACTTTCGGGGCGGACCATGTAGGCGAGTACGTCACCGAGGTTCCGGGGTTCCCCTGGTTCGCAGTCGCGCTCGGGGATGAAGAGATGGTCGCGGAGTATCACGAGGGTGCAGACCGGTACGTGCTCAAAACGTTCGAGCACGATGGCCTTGTCTCCCGGAAAGGGAACGCCGGGGCGCTTACGGTCTGGGACGCCATGCGCAGCAAAGCCGGGGCAAATGCGAAGGTTCGCCGCCTGACTCTGGACGAGGAGCGCCGCCTCCTGGATCGGCTTGCGTACCGCCCTGCCTAAGCATCTAGCAGGTTCGAAGTGACCCCAAGGGCTCGCCGTGAGGCGGGCTCTTTTTGTTTGTGGGATGGGGAGGACCGATTAATCCGACATAGGGTAGAGGACCCTAGTGAGGACGGGTGAGCGCACACGCCGGCCTATTTCACCTTTCCTTTTTGCTCAACTCAGCGCGGAGAGGTCGCCCACGTTTCCCTGCGACTCCCGAGCTATCCCTGGACCTCCCATGACCACCCGTATCTCCTATAGCTGGACGCCGCCGAAAGAGAAGTCGTGCAAGTGGTGCGGGCGGCTCCTCCCCATTGCGTGTTTCTATGAGAACACCTCGCGGCCCCCGTGGACCAAGGGCCGCTTTAGCACCCAGTGCAAGGCATGCGCCACTGCTGAGAAGCGTGAGCGCTATCACGCCCGTCTCAGTGTCTCCCGTGCTGCTTCGCGTCGTCACCAGGCCGCATACGCCGCTCGGGTGCGCGAAGAGCACCGAGTCCGCCTCGCAATGTCTGAAGCCGCCTGGCGGGCTCTCAAGGACTCCCAGGCAGTACAGGAACGCATGCAATACCTGCGCCGTGAGTCTGTGCAGCAGCAAAAGGCATTGCAGCCGTATCGCGGGCCGCACCCGGTCTCCGTAAAGATCAAGTCCTGGCTCGCCCGTAAGCAGATCGAGGAGCAGACGGCGTATCGGGATTGCCTGAGGGCCGCTGCGCGGCGCGTGCTCGACCAGATGGAACCGGACTCTCAGAGCCAGAGCGTACTGGCGGGACAGCCTGATTCAACTTAACCTTATGTAGGAGCAATCTATGGCAGGCCAACAAGCACAGACGTACCGGCGTACTCAACTCCCTGACCCGAACGACTCGGCGGCTCCCAGTGTCTCGACGACTCCCGAACAGGAGACGGCGGGGCGCGTGGATGCCACGGCGCAAGCCTCGGCGATGCAGTCGCTCTCGAACGCCTTCGGAGGGTTCTTCCAGAACCTCCAGGGCGACCTCCAGCGCGTCAATTCCGCAACTGAGCAGGCGCGTGTCGTCGGTATCCACCAGGAGAACGAGGCCCTGGCAAAGCAGGGGACAGCGGACCAGGCCGCAGGCCGCACCCCTGACGCGGCGGTTTCCAATCGCGAGTCCTACTGGAACGCGTACCAGCAGTCGTTCGCCCAGAATCAGGCGTTCGAGATGCAGCAGGAACTGGCGCAGCGTCTCCGTGACATGCCGCAGGACGGCTCGGTCTCGGCGGCAGATGTCGCGCACGGAGTCTGGAAGGACTTCTACGGTACCGGCACGGGCGACCGTGACTTCGATTCGGCGCTCGTGGGGCGCTTCACGCCCGCTGCGCAGACGATGGTGGCTCAGGCCAACGAACAGGTCGCGCAGACGCAGGAGCGTAACCAGGCGCTGGAGATTCAGAACAGTGCCGACGCCCAGATCAACTCGCCGCAAGGTATCTCCGAGGCCGGCTTCGCGGCGCTTACGCAGCGCGTAGACGCTCTCACGCGCGGCGACCAGGCGCTGTCCGACAAGATGATCGGCAACTTCATGGGCAGCGTACGCAACAAGTCGCAGGCCCTGGGTCTTCTGAACATCCTGGACAAGTCCGGGTGGGCAGACCGGAACCCCACCGCCTACGACAAGATGTCCCAGGAAGCCGTGCGCCAGATTCAGACCGTGAAGTCGGTCGAGGCGGCGCAAGCGGTCGATGGGATTCGCCTCGCGGCGGTGGCGCTCCACATGAATCCCCGCGCTACTCCTGAAGACTGGGCGGAACTGTTGTATCAGGCCCACCGGGTCGATTCGAATCATGGCGTGGGCATGGACAAGTTTGGGGCCGTAATCGCCGGCTTGGAAGCCTCCGCGAAGCAGAAGGCCGTATATAACGCTTTCGACTTGGCCGAGCGTGGAATGGGCGGCTCGCATGATATGCCAACTGTCATGACGCTCACCGGGAAATCGCCGGAGGACCTTCGGAAAGACTATGAAGGCTGGTTTGACCGCAAAATTCTCGTGGGAGCAAAGCAGTTTCCTCACCTCGCGGCCACAGCGCAAGGCAACGCCGGCCTCCCGGACCCCCTGGCGTCAGACCAGGCCGGCGCGGAGTTCGTGGGGTGGGTGACTGCTCCGGGTGTCCGCGACCTCTCGGGCGGCACCATGCCTCCCCGCGTTGAGCAAAGTGTTCAGCAAGCGATCAAGTCGGGCGACCCCGACCGCGCGACGCGGGCGTGGCGAATCATGGATCGCATCCATGACCTCGTGGGCGATCACGCGTTCGGCCAGTACCTCGGCAAGGACGACGAAGCCTCCGCGATGTACTGGGGCGTCAAGGCGGTCGCGCCGACCAACGGCGACGTCTCCCAGGTCTACAAGTCAATCCGCGATGGCGGCATGGACTCGAAGCTCCTGGAGAAGATCGGGGCGGGCGGGTCGATCAACTGGGAACCTCTGCTGCCTGGTAAGAAGCAGGCGGATGTGGACCAGTCGGTCGACAAGGCGATGGACAAGGCCATGCTCAAGGACGTGGGACGCGACGGTTTCATCTGGAACCCGAACACCTCCATGAGTTCCGACCTCCGTCACCAGTTCCAAGGGATCGTGATTCAGCAACTGATGGCCCAACGGGCTAACGGTCAGGTGAACCTCGACTCTGCGGTGCAGAACGCAGCGACCGTGTTCAAGGGTACGCGCATGGCAACGGTCGGTATGAACGGCACGGTCAAGATCATCGAAGACCCGTTCAACGGCAAGGGCCGCGCAGTGGGCTCCCCGCTCAACGCGGACCCCGATCACCCGTATTCGATCACCAAGGGCTACGCGCCGATCTACTCCTCGTTCCCGATGGCGAACGCCGCCAACGAGCAGGAGGACCCGTTCAAGACCGCGCAGGGCGACCTGAAGGGTCTGGGCAAGGCGCTCCCTGGGATCGTCCCAGACGCCTCGGGGCTCTCCCTGAAGCGTCCGGACCGCACGGGCCTCTCGGAGATTCACGACTCGCTCGACAACCCGATCATCCTCCACGCCGGCCAGAAGCTCGCCATCCGCAACCAGACCGCCCCGGAGAACACCTGGGACGATTCGGTCCCGGACTTCGCGGGCGTCGCTCACCCGAGCAAGGGGCCGAGCGTCGGCGACCTGGTGCAGAGCGAAGTGCCCAGGGACACGGCAGCGGCGGCGAAGTTCTTCAAGGACAACCTGCCGCCTGGTGTGTTCGCGGTCTACGACCAGCAGCACAACCAGTACACGCTCAACTACGGCTATCGCCTCGCAGTCGATGAGGTCAAGGCAACGGCGATGCGTGCGGATCGCGCGAAGGATCAACCGGCTCGCGCAGCAGCGCGGCGCTCTCTCCTGGAGGGCGTGGCGAACGCGCAAGCCTCGGCCAACTTCTGATGCAGACAACCGACAACCCCTCCCGCTTCGGCGGGGCTCTCATTCCTATGGCAGACACGAACGACACACCCAACGTGGTCAATGCGGTTCCCGCTGACTCAGGCGTCCCCCTGCAACCGATGCAGACGGGCTACGTGCCCGAGGACGTCGAGTACGCACACCTGAACCAACCTGACACGCTCGACGTGGCTGCTGCAACCTGGCGGTCGAGTACGCTCGTCGGTCAGATCATCAACAACTTCCAGGACGTCGACGCAGGCGCACACGCCGACCCGACGTTCAACGCTTACGGTTACATCGACGCGAACAAGGACAAGTACCAGGACCTCCTGCCGCTTGTCTCGCAAGGCTCGCTGACGTTCGACGGTATCGACTCGCAGGCCGGGTTCGACGCCTGGGTCGCGGCGCAACGCCGGAACCTCAAGGACCGGCAGACGCTCGCCTCGGCGGACACCTGGAAGTCCCTGGTCACAATGCCCATCGCAATGCTCGACGCGACGCTGCTGCTCGGCCCGGTTGCAGGCGGCGTCTCGGGCGTCACTTTGGCGCGTCTGGGCAGCGGTCTCGCGGGTCGTGCGGCGGCGGGGGCTCTCGCCGGGGGCCTGGATATCGCTGCACAGCAAGCGGGCGTGTCGATGCTCAATGACGCCCAGACCGCCGAAGAGGCGTTCATGAACATCGGGGTCGGGATGACGCTCGGCGCGGGCATGGGGGCAGTGTTTCGCCATGCAAAGCCCGATAACGTCCTGCTTGCCGGCAACCCGGGTAATCCGATGCATACGGAAAACCTCGAAGCCGTCCACGCGGTCAATGAGCACCATATTGGGCAGACCCCCGATGAGGGTACTGTGTTCGGCCTGGACTCCATCGGCGCGGCCCGCGCGACCGTTGACGATGACTCGCTGATCGCCACGTCCCCGAGTCCCATTGCCCGCGCGGTGGAGTGGGCCACGACATTCGGACATTACACGCCGCTCCAGCGTCTGGGTGAATATTCTGTCCCGCTCGTGCGCGAGACCATGCTTGGCCTAATGGATACGGGCGGGCTGTTGACCCGTGCAATGGCGCGAGGTGAAGCGCGACCCGTCGAGGCCGAGACGCTCAAGACGATCTACGAGCAGCGTATGCAGAATGCCCGCGAGCGTGTCGCGTCGATCTACCGCGCGGCGAATGCCGACCTGGGGCAGTCGGGCGCACGGACGTCGGCGGGCGAGGTGTTCAATACGCTCACTCAAGGTGCGCGGGACGTCAACATGATTCCGCAGGAGGCATTCAATGAGGCGGTGTCGCTGATCCAGCGCGGCTCGAATGCGCAAGCGTCCAACGAGCAAATCTCGCAGGCCGTCATGGATCGCATGACACAGGCGGGCCTTTCGCTCGACCAGGCCAAGGCGGTCCACGCTCGCGTCTACGAGGCCGAGAAGGCGTACCACGAAGCCTATGATGCGCTTAAGGATGAGGCCGTACAGCAAGGACTGATGGACCCCGAGAAGCTGGTGGAGGGCCGTTACGGCATGCCGCAGATATGGGACCGCAATGGAGTCGATGCGAATCCCGAGGGCCTCAAGGCGTTCCTTCAAGAACACCTGGGCGGCAAGCCGACCGACGATTGGCTCCGTGAGAATCGCTTCATTGCGGACGCAACTGAGGCGACATCCACTGGCGAACAAACGCCCCCGGCCTCGTGGGACGAACTCAAGCGCACGACCGACGCCACGGCACTCAATTCCATTCTGCGGCAGTGGCGCGGAGAGGAGAACGAGTTTAGCAATCAGTACCTCTTGTCGAAGTTAGCCGACTATCAGCAGAGACAATTGAAGGCGCAGGACCACGCCGCGACCGTCCTGGGGACGCTCAAGGGTTCGGAGCGTGACTGGCACGACGCCAAGCTATCCGAGATGCGCACGGCAGCGCGAGCGGTCGAGCGGAACGCCATATTGCGTAAGGTCGCGTCGGCGCAGTTGAAGGCGTCACGTGCGGCGGAATCGGTCCAGGGTGCACTGCGTCGTCTCGGTGGCGACGAGGGGCTCGTATTGGACCTCTCGCGCCAACTTGAGCGGGGCGGGATGTCGCTGGACCAGGCGGCGGGGCGTGTCGAAGCGGCGCGTAGTCGTGCGGTTGCTGCCGCCCAAAATGAGGCGCTGCAACTTCAGGACGCATTGCGCGGCAAAGTCCAAGGCTTGAAAGAGCAGAATGGGACGCTCCTGACAGAGAAGCGCGGAGTGCTTGGAGACCTCAAGGATATCGAGGAGAACCTGGGGGGCACCGAGCTTGCCCGCGCTCAAAATCCGTTGCGGCAGCAACGGGACGTGCTCAATATGCAGAGCCGCGCGAACCGAGCCGAGATACTCAAGATTCGCGAGCAACTCCGGGACGCGCTGGCCGAGCAACGAGCGGCCCAGGCCGAACTCCGCACCGCCAATGCTGATTTCGACACGCTGGCCCGCACGCAGCGCGATGTCCGAGCGTGGCACGATGCAGCCGCCAAAGAGGTGAGCACCATTGTTCAGCACGAAGGCGAAGCCCTGCTAGAGCCTAGCTTGCGGCTGGAGATGGACAATCATCTTGCTGCCGCTTCGGAGTTGCGAGACGTCTTGGACCGGGCGCGGGAGAGCCGCCGGTCCGCATTTGATGTCATGCGGCAAGCCGGGCAGGAGGCGAGGGCAGCAGTCAAAGCGTCGGATCGCTCCGCTTCGCAATTGCGTAAAGTGGCGTTCCAGGCCCGCAAGGGGATGTCCGACACCTCGCCGCTCACGAAGTACGTGGACGGCCTGGTGAATGACCTCCGGGGTACTGAGCGTGCGCCGCGCGGTCTGCTGCTCGACAAGAGCCCGACCTCGGGTCGCCTGAAGGAGCGGCAGTTCCAGTTCGACTTCGGGGAATACAACCGGCTAGTCGAAAGTGGCTTCTTGCGCGGTAACGCAGACGATGCGTTCCAAGGCTATTTCAGGGACCTGGGCGGGCAGTTGGCCGCGCATCGTGGTCTTGGGGGCCGGCCAATCGATGACATCCTCCGGGAGGTCCAAGACAGCTACGATGCCGCTATTGGGTCGGAGCTTGACCCGAAGAGGGCCGACGCCCTCCGCGCCGAGGCTAGCGCCGCAAAGGCCGATCTGACTCACGCGCACGACCGCATTATTGGGCGCTATGACGTCAAGGACCATAACGGGATCACCTGGACCGCTGACCGCATCCGGCAATTGGGCGTCATTCGCTACATCGGAGGGTTCGTCTTCTCCGCTATTGGCGACATCGCCACGAGTGCCTTCGCGGCTCCGGGGTCGGTGCTTCGGGCTGTGGCACTGAAAGGGGCGCGGGACTATCAATACATCCTGCGGCAGGCGGCGGTGGGCGACAAGGACGCCGAGGAACTCAAGATGATCCTTGGTTCCTTGGAAACCGGTATTCACCTTAACCAATCGGACCGGGCTCTCGGGCGTGGTGAGTCTGCCGATTTGCTCGGGTTTGGGTCGGGGACGGCGCGGAAAGCATCTCGCGCCATCGAGCAGGCGATGAACACCACAGCGGACTACGCCAATAAGCTGTCCGGCCTCAAGGCGTTCTCCGACAACATGCGCCGCACGGCGGGTCTCGTGCAACTCGCCAACATCCGAAAATGGGTCGCCGACTATGACCTCATCGGCAAAGGGAAGCAGGTTCAACTTGCCGCACTCGGGATCGGAGAGCCCGAGGCTCGCCGCCTCAATGCGCTGTTCCAGCAGTATGGGACTGAGCAGAGGCAGGGCCTGTTCTCCCCTGGGGTGTCGAAGTGGCTGTCCGAGCCCGACGGCGAGGAGATGAAGTACGTGCTGGAGTCCGCGCTGGTAAAGACGCAAAAGAGGGCGTCCTACACGTCAGGGTTCGGCAACCAGCCTCTCGTGTTGGATAAGTGGTACGGCAAGTTGTTCCTGCAATTCCAGACGATGGCGTTGCAGTTCTCCAATAACTTCATCCGCGCGGGCATGCAATATGGCTTTGCCACTGGTGACCATATCCGCTTCGCGCATTCGCTCGGGACGGCGTTGGCCGCTGGCGTCCTGATGAATGCTATTGCCACTTTCCGCAAGGGTGAGGATATCCAGGACCAAGCCCCGCAGCAGTTTGCATACAACGTTGTGCAACGCTCGGGCCTCCTCGGGATCGCGGGTGCATACGCGGACTCTGCCGTGAAGCTGATGGACCCCGTGCTGAATCAGCATCTCGGCTGGACCCTCGGCGGCGGTGCCTCGAAGTTCTCCCAGAACTCGTGGCTCGCGAACCTCATGGGTCCGTGGGGCGGCAATATCGAGACGCTCCAGCAACTCGGGGCGAATGCAGTCAACGGCGATCTCGACAAGGCAGGGCGCAAAGCGCTGCTCCTCGCGCCGCTCAATCAGCAAGCCCAGATCATCGCCCGGATGCTTTCCGTAAATCCCTAAGTAGTTCCTAGACCAACCGCCGACCCTATACGAGCCCGCTGCGTGCGGGCCGTTGGTCGTTTACTCACCATGCCTCCCATGCACTTCAAACCTGAAGCACCAACCGCGCAATTCTGCTCGCCTCCGATCCACCCTTTGTTTCTTGCAGATATCCCGCGCTTCTGTACGACGTGCGGCGTCCCGCTGTATCCCGAACAACTGACAGACGACAAGGGCCGATGCGAACACTGCGCCGCCTTGTCGAATGCCCATCACCAACCCCACCCAATCAAGGAAACACCATGAGCTATACCAGCACCGAAAACCGCCGCAATCTCGAACGCCTCTATGAACAAGCCAAGGAGGTCGCAGCAGGCGCACCCGCAGCCCGAGCGCGAGCCGATGCCCTACACGCAATCATGAAGCTGTCGCCCGCAGAGGTAGCCACAGCGCTCCCCGCGTTCGCTGAACGCCTGCGCTCCGAGTCGCCCGCATCGAAGGGTCGGGCCCAATGGCTGGACGAAGCCGCCGCGAAGCTGAAGGCGAACCACTTGGACCACACGGCGTTCCAGACGATCCAGACCCTGCATGAAATCCTGGACAAGTCCGCGCGGGACGCTGAGAACACCGACCCCGAGCACCTCCGGCCGCGACCCGCGCCGACTCGCGCCGCCGTGCAATTCGGCTCCCCGGATACCTATCAGGCGCAGATGCTCCACGCCTCTCACATGAACGCCCAGGCCCGCGAATGGGAAGCCGAGCAGAAGGCAGCAGCCGAGGCCGCAGAAGCCGCCAGCACCGGCGAGTAATTCCACTCACCACAGTCAACACGAGGAACCAACACCATGAGCGTAATTCGACGCATGAACATCAACACGGGCCAGGTCGCAACCGAGGCCGACGAGGCCGCAGGGCTTGCCCATTACGTCCAATGCGATCACCTGGGCAACGTCATCCGCGATGAAAATCGCCAGGTCACTTCCTACGGCGGCCCCGAGGTGCGCGGGGCGGGCCTGAATCCCCAGGCCGTCGCGCTGCTGCGCTACGCCCCGAACGACTCCACTCAGAGCGAGCGCCGCCAAGGCGCGAGCCTGAATTACGACGCCCAGGCTCAGACCGATCATGAAGCCGTGCGGGCCGAGTTTGAGCGCCGGTTCGGTCCCGGTAGCGTCGGCCCGACAGGCGGGCACCTGTGACAACCCTGTGGCGCTGTACGCCAACCATCATTGCCCCGGAAGGTCGCTGGATTTATCGCGGCCCGTGGGGCGAGGTGCTGGCCGAAGCAGTTAGAGGCGACTGGCGCGAGACAACCTGGCGACAAGAAGGCCCAGGCGATCCGTGGCAGCTAGTCGATGTCGAGGCAGTCCCAGAGCAGCCCAAGCCCGTAGCGGCCCGCTCAAGCGGTCCAGAGCCGTCCCCCTTCCTGACCCGTAACCAGCTTGGGCTTTCCAGGCGCGATCACTGACCATTCAAGCTATGTCCGACTCCCTGCACTCAAACATCATTCTAGTCAGCACCACCATTGCGAGCGGCGCTTGCGAAGGCAACGCCGCGACGCCGGAAGCATCCCCGAAGCGCGTACGCAAGCCCGCGACCCCGGCGCAGATAGCGCGATGGCGGGGCAACGCGCGGCAGCGGCGGGTAATGGCGCAACTGCGAGAGAAGGCCGTCGCATATCGAGCGAGTGAGCCCGAGCCTGGCATGAAGCGCAAACGCGAGCCCGAGCAGGTACCACAGACCGGCACCTCACTGGGCATGCTTGCTGCGTTCGAGATCGAAGTCCGAAGCCCTGCGCGGTCCTTGCGATTCCGTAAGGACTGGGTCGAAGTTCCGCTAGCTGATTCGGCCTACCATGTGCGCGTCGCTTTGTGGGACTTCCAGTGGCTTTACCACGTGAAGGGCATCGCCCGCCGAGGGTGGACGTGCGGGCCGCAAGGCGAGATACGCGCGGCACTCCGGGGAGCACATCTCGTCGGACATCACGACCACGGCTACGACTACGACGTCGGGGCGCTCCTGCTTGGCCTGAGGGACGGCGAGAGCTACGAGCAGGACTATCCCTATTGTCTGACGCCCGGGACGCTGCGCAAGGTCGAGAAGCCGCGGCAATCGCGCAAGGTCGCTTGATGCCCGCTGGCCTTCAAATACGGGACGAGAATGGCTTCGTCATCTGGGACACCAGCGACTACACGTGCCGAACCCTGGGGTATGTGGACGCGGGGACTGGCGCTGGTTCCGTTACGGACGACCGCTTCACCACCGGGACGCCGTGGGCGTTCCCCGTGATGTCCGCGAACGTCAATGCGAGCACGGGCTCATCTTCCGGGATGGTTGACGTCAACTTCTGGGCAACGGCTCCGGCCATCGCCTTCTCGGGGAACCTGATGACCTGGAATCGCGATGGCAGCAAAAACCCCGGCTTCTGGACTACTCCAGGGTGTCGAATCTACTACGGAGTACGCTGAATGTCCGCAGGTCTTCAAGTCTGGAATGACGCCCTTACGTTCCAGATCGACGGGTCGACGCCTATGGTTACGCTCGCCCGTAAGGGTACAGCGGCGAGCCAGGGGACGGACTTTCCGACCAACGGAGCGAACGCGTTTTGTCTAGTTCGAATCCCGATTAGCGATGGTGAAATTCTTGCGGTCGATTGCGGGCTCCCTTTCCATATGACAGGCATTCGCAACGGTGCCGCCGAGTTCGCCATTCTGGGCGCAACTTCGACGTCGATGGACTATTGGGTCTTCGCGCCTCATACGGACTCCGGGATCAGGTTCGGTATGAAGGTGTTCTCGGAGACGGGGGCGCTGATCTATGACACCGGACGCCCGCCCATGCGGGTCGCCGGGACCGTCGAAGGTGTCGGGACGTTCGGCGGATTCCCAACGGGGCGCAGGCTGGCCCTGGTTGTCTGGGCGCAGCACACGTATATCCAACGGCGCGTCCTGGTGAATCCCATCCCGAACACCGGCTTCACGTCTGTCTCGGGGAACTTCGCGCGGTGTGCCCAGGACGGCACGGTCTATATCAGCCCCGACACCAGCTACGCCATTTACCAGGCCGCATTGTCCGGTAGCACCATCTCCTTCGCCGGCGATTGGGACAACGGGCTACAGAACAAATACACCGTCGCCGATGTCACCGGCATGTAAGCGCCCGCCATCGAGCGGGCTATTTTATTCACGGAACCGAACATGGAAACCACGAAGCAATGCAGTAAGTGCAAGGCCCACAAGCCGCGCGAGGAATTTTATGTAGACCTGAGCCGCCGCACCGGTCTCACGGCCTCGTGCAAGGTCTGCAATGACGCCGCCCGCAATGAGCGCCGCCACCGCGTCGCACTCGCCAGAGCCGTCGCCAAGGCCCAGAACCGCGCAGCGAACCCCGTGGCCCGAGAGGTCGCTGGTTTGGCCGGGGCGCTCAGGGAGGCACTGGCCGCGCGGGGTGTGCAATGAGCCTTCATCTAGAATGCGCCGAGAAGCGCTTGGCCGCTTCACATGCCGATGTTGTGGAAGCGGAGGCGACAGCGTGCGGCCCCGAGGACTGGGCGATTCTCTTGGACGCCTATGACGCGCACGCCCGCCTCCTCCACGAGTTGGCTATAGATACCCGAGACTGAATGATCTGTCCGTGTTACACTCGCCGCCACTGTGTCAATTCATGCGGCGGATTGCACTGACGCAAACCCCGGGAGGCCTTATTCCACGGTGGTCTCAGGTAGGTTCGAATCCTATCGCTCCGACCAGTCATACCGAGGGGTTACACGCCATTGGCCTGTAGCCCCTTTTCTTTTTCTTCCGTTTGGTGTCGTACGCGCTCGCGTTTCGTCGGACGCCTTTCGGTCCATTTGAAAAGCCGCCGAGCTTATAAAATACGGATCGGCCACAACCTCGTGGCTTTTCGCACCCTGGCAGCCATGTTACGTTTATCCGAAGTCAAACTCCCCCTCGACCACGCCGAAAGCGAACTTGAAGCCGCGATTCGGGGACGTCTCGCGGAACTCGGCGTGGCGGCTGATGCGCTCGTCCGCTACACCGTCTTCCGCCGTGCGCACGATGCGCGCAAGCGCTCGGATATCAAGCTGACCTACATCGTCGATCTCGAAGTCAGGGACGAGGCGAAGGTGCTCGAGCGGATCGCCGGCAAGCCGCATTGCGGCGTGACGCCGGACATGACCTACCGCTTTGTCGCGAAGGCGCCGGAGCACTCGGCGCGTGCGCGGCCGGTCGTGATCGGCATGGGGCCGTGCGGCCTGTTCGCGGGACTGATCCTCGCGCAGATGGGCTTTCGTCCCATCATCCTCGAACGCGGCAAGGCCGTGCGCGAGCGCACCAAGGACACCTTCGGCCTGTGGCGCAAGTCCGTGCTCAACCCGGAATCGAACGTGCAGTTCGGCGAAGGCGGCGCCGGGACATTCTCCGACGGCAAGCTGTACAGCCAGATCAAGGACCCGCACCACTACGGCCGCAAGGTGCTCGAGGAGTTCGTCAAGGCCGGCGCGCCGGAAGACATCCTGTATCTGAGCCGCCCGCACATCGGCACGTTCCGCCTCGTCAGCATGGTGGAAAAGATGCGCGCCACCATCCACGAACTGGGCGGCGAAGTGCGCTTCGAAACGCGCGTCGAAGACATCGAGATCGAAAAGGGCAAGGTGCGCGCGCTCAAGCTGTCGAACGGCGAGACGCTGCCGTGCGATCACGTCGTGCTGGCGGTGGGCCACAGCGCGCGCGATACGTTCCAGATGCTCCACGATCGCGGCGTGTTCATGGAAGCGAAGCCGTTTTCGCTGGGCTTTCGTATCGAGCATCCGCAGGGCCTGATCGATCGCAGCCGCTTCGGCAAATTCGCGGGCCACAAGCAGCTTGGCGCGGCCGACTACAAGGTCGTGCACCACGCCAACAACGGCCGGGCTGTCTACAGCTTCTGCATGTGCCCCGGCGGCACGGTGGTCGCGGCGACCTCCGAACCGGGGCGCGTGGTCACCAACGGCATGAGCCAGTATTCGCGGGCCGAGCGCAACGCGAATGCGGGCATCGTCGTCGGCATTACGCCGGAGGATTATCCGGGCGGGCCGCTCGCGGGCATCGCGTTCCAGCGCAAGTGGGAAGAGCGCGCGTTCGAACTCGGCGGCGGCAATTACCAGGCGCCGGGCCAACTGGTCGGCGACTTTATCGCGGGCCGGCCGTCGACGTCGCTCGGTTCCGTGGTGCCGTCGTACAAGCCCGGCGTGCATCCGACCGATCTGGGCACGGCGCTGCCCGATTACGTGATCGAGGCCATCCGCGAAGCGCTTCCGCAGATCGACAAGAAGATCGCGGGCTTCGCGATGCACGATGCGGTGCTCACCGGCGTCGAGACGCGCACGTCGTCGCCGCTGCGGATTCGCCGCAAGGACGATTACCAGAGCGTGAACGTCGAAGGTCTGTATCCGGCCGGCGAAGGCGCCGGATATGCCGGCGGCATCTACTCGGCGGCCATCGACGGCATCGAAGTGGCGCAAGCCGTGGCGCTCGATCTGACGTCGGCGCACGCGTCCTGATCCTGACAGGCGGGAAAAGGCGGCCGGGCGCGATGCCCGCCTGCCTGCGCGATTCCGCAATGGGTCGCATGGGTCGTAATGGGTCGCATGGATCGCATGGATCGCGAAATTTATCCTTCCCTTATTTCCCGCCTTCCTCCAATCCTGAAAAATACTGTATAAATATACAGGTGGAGGCGAATCGACCTCCTTCCTGCCGATGCCCCATTTTCTTGCCGGGCAGGGCGGAGCATTCCCTATTCCCATTAACCAGGCCACGAACCATGGCAGCAGCCCAAACCACTGCTCAGCTTGCCGCGCACTTGCCTCCCCGGCTGCAAAGCCGCGTATGGCAAGGCGATCAGCTCGCGCATGCCAGCGAGCGCTCGATGCCGAGCGGCCACGCCGTGCTCGACGCCCAGCTTCCCGGCGCGGGCTGGCCCGCAGGCAGCCTGACCGAACTGCTCGTCGAGCAGGGCGGCGTGGGCGAGATGCGGCTCGTCGCTCCTGCGCTGCGCGCGCTTACCGCGCAGGCGGGCCGGCATGTGCTGCTCGTCGCGCCGCCGTGGCGACCCTACGCCTGCGCGCTCAAGGCGTGGGGGCTTGCGCTGGAGCGCGTGATCTGGGTGCGCGCTGCCGAGGACGAGGCCGCATGGGTAGCCGAGCAGGCGCTCAAGCAGGAAGGCATGGGCGCCGTGCTGCTCTGGCAGACGAAGGCGCGCGCCGACGCCGTGCGCCGCTTGCAGGTCGCCGCCCAGGATTCGCAGGCGCTCGCGTTTCTGGTGCGCCCGCTCGCCGCGCGCAATCAGTCGTCGCCGGCGCCGCTGCGCATGACTTGCTCGCCCGTGCCGTCGCCCGACGACGGGAGCGTGAACCGGCGGCAATGGATGCAGCTCGCCGCGCTTTCCGTCGATATCTTCAAGCGCCGCGGGCCGCCGCCCGCCCAGCCACTCGTCATTTCATTGCCGCTGCAGGACGCGGTGCTGCCCCAGCCGGATGCAGCTTCCGCCGTCATGCCGTGGCCCGGGATCAATCATGCTGTGGATCGCCGTCACCTTGCCGTTGTTGCCGCTGGAGGCCGTCAGACCTCTAGTGCCGCCGGCGCCGTCAACATCGCGCCTGCCTGAAAACGCCGATGCCGATGCCGATGTGGCGAGCGCGCCGCGCTGTTATGCGCTCGCCGACCACTCGCGCATCCTGATTGCCGATCTCGACGCGTGGCGCCTGGGCGTCGAGCCCGGCAACACGCGCTCGCATGCGCTCGCGCTCGCGCCGGGGCTCGTGCTGCTCGAAGCCGATCCGGCGCGCGAGACCCGCGCGTTCGAGGCGCTCGCGCTCGCATTGCTCGCCTATACGCCCAAGGTGTCGTTCGCGCAGTCGCACACGCTCTTGCTCGAAGTCGGCTCGGGCTTGCGTCTTTTCGGCGGCATGCGCGCGCTGCTCGGCAAGGTCGCGGCAACCGTGGCCGGTTGCGGGCACGCCGCGCGCATAGCCTGCGCGCCCACGGCGTGGGGCGCGTGGACGCTCGCGCAGGCGCGCGTCACGCGCTCGTCGCGCCGCTGGCGCGTGCTCAAGGAAACGACGCTCGCGCGCGTGCTCGATGCGCTGCCTGTCACGCTTGCGCCGTTCGCCGCGCAGCACGATCACGCGCTCACGCAGATCGGCTGCGCGACGCTCGGCGATCTGCGGCGGCTGCCGCGCGACGGCATCGTGCGGCGTTTCGGCGATGGCGTGCTCGGCTGGCTCGCGCAGGCGCGGGGCGAAGCGCCCGATCCGCGCGTGTGGTTCGCCGCGCCGCCGTCGTTTCACGCGTCGCTCGAATTGCAGGCGCGCGTGGAGAGCGCCGAGGCGCTGCTCTTTGCCGCCCGCCGGCTCGTGATGCAACTGGCCGGGTGGCTCGCCGCGCAACACGCGGCGTTGAGCGGCTTCGAACTGCGTCTGGAGCACGAGCTGGCTTCGCGGCACGCGCCGCGCACGTCGAGCCTCGCGATCGCCTGGGCGTCGCCTTCGCGCGATGCCGAGCATCTGCTGTGGCTGCTGCGCGAGCGCCTGAATCAGACGGAGCTTGCCGCGCCCGTGATCGGGCTTGCGCTCGTGGCCTCGCACGTGAGCGAATACGCGGCGCCCACCGACACGCTCTTTCCGATGGCCGAGGCCGCCGAGGCATCGCTCGGCCAGCTCTTCGAGCGCATCGGCGCGCGGCTTGGCGAGCAGAACGTGCTGCAGCTTTTCGTCGAAGACGATCATCGGCCCGAACTGGCGATGTCGGCGCGCCCTTACCGCGAGAGCGGTGCGAAGCGCGCGCGCAAGCCGCGCAAGGCAGGCAAGCCGCAGCAGGAAACCGGCGCGAGCGCGCCCGTGCAAAGCGCCTTCGACCTGCCCGAGGTGCCGCTGCCGGCCCAGCCGCGCCCGGCGTGGCTGCTCGAAAAGCCGCTCAAGCTCGCCATGCGCGGCGACCGGCCGGTCTATCGGCGGCCACTCAAGACGCTCACGCGCACCGAGCGCATCGAGTCCGGCTGGTGGGACGGCGAGGGCGTGGAGCGCGATTACTACGTCGCCGCCGACGATCAGGGCCGCATGTTCTGGCTGTATCGCGAGCGCATGGGCGGCCAGTGGTATCTGCAAGGGCTTTTCGGCTAGCGCTCAGGTTTCAGGAATCATGTCGCCGCCTTCACCGTTGCCCGCGCAGTTGCCTCACTACGCGGAACTGCACTGCCTGACCAATTTCACCTTCCTGCGCGGCGCGTCGCGCCCGGGCGAGATGGTCGATCAGGCGATCCGCCACGGCTACCGCGCGCTCGCGATCACCGACGAATGCTCGTTCGCGGGCGTGGTGCGCGCCTGGAGCGCGCTCAACGAATACGACGAGCCGCGTAAAAAAGCCTATGACGAAGCCGTGCGCGCGGCCGGCGAACGCGGCGGCGATACAGCCGCGGCGGCATTGGGCCCGTTCGAGCCGTCGCTGCATTTGCTGATCGGCAGCGAGCTGAATCTTGTCGATGAACATGGCGCGCCATTCTGCACGATAGTTGCGCTGGCAACGAACCGGGAAGGCTACGGCAACTTGTGCGAGCTGATCACGCTTGCGCGCTCGCGTGCGGCGAAAGGCAGCTATCGCGTGCACCCCGCCGATTTCACCGCGCCGCAGCCGGGCTTCGAGCATTTGAAGCATTTGCGCGACTGTGTGCTGCTGCTCGTGCCGCAGCGCGCGGCCACGCTCGCGCAAACGCTGCGCGCCGCGCACTGGCTCGCAGGCTTCGCGGCCGACCGCGCGTGGCTCGCGCTCGAACTCTGGCGAACCGGCGGCGACGAGGCGCAGACCGAAGTGCTGCGCCACGTTTCGCAGGAAAGCGGCTTGCCGCTCGTCGCGGCGGGCGGCGTGCTGATGCACGTACGTTCGCGCAAGCCCCTGCAGGACACGCTGAGCGCGATCCGCATCGGCAAGCCGCTCGCGTCGTGCGGGTGCGCGCTGGAGGCGAACGCCGAGCGGCATCTGCGCTCGCGCGTGGTGCTCGGCTCGATTTATCCGCGCGAGGCGCTCGACGCGACGCTCGACGTCGCGCGCCGCTGCACGTTCTCGCTCGGCGAGCTGGCCTACGAATATCCCGAGGAACTGGTGCCGCCCGATGAGACGCCCCAGACGTGGCTGCGCAAGCTCGTGATGAAGGGCGCGCTGGAGCGCTGGCCGGACGGCCTGAACGACAAGCGCCGCAAGCAGATCGAGGCGGAACTCGTGCTCATCGAGGAGTTGAAGTACGAGAAGTACTTCCTCACGGTGCACGACATCGTCCACTTCGCGCGCGAACAGAAGATTCTGTGCCAGGGGCGCGGATCGGCGGCGAACTCGGTGGTTTGCTACTGCCTGAAGATCACCGAGATCGACCCCGTTCACATGAACATGCTCGTCGCGCGCTTTCTGTCCCGCGCGCGCAACGAGCCGCCCGACATCGACGTCGACTTCGAGCATCAGCGGCGCGAAGAAGTCATTCAGTACATCTATCGCAAGTACGGCACGCGCCGCGCCGCGCTGGCCGCGACGCTCATCACCTATCGCTCGCGCAGCGCGTTGCGCGACGTGGGCAAGGCGCTCGGCCTCGACAATGCGCTCGTCGAAAAGCTCTCGGGCGCGCATCAGTGGTGGGACGGTCCCGATTCGATCGCGCGCCATCTGGAGGAGGCCGGCTTCTCGCCGGACTCGCACGTCACGCAGCAGTTGATCCGCCTCACGCGCGAGCTGCACGGTTTTCCGCGCCATCTCTCGCAGCACGTGGGCGGTTTCGTGATCGCGCGCGACAAGCTCTCGCGCCTCGTGCCGATCGAAAACGCGGCGATGAAGGACCGCTACGTGATCGAGTGGGACAAGGACGATATCGACGCGCTACGTCTGCTGAAGATGGACGTGCTCGCGCTCGGCATGCTCTCGGCGATCCGGCGCTCGCTCGAATTCGTGGCGCTACGGCGCGGGCTGCCCGAGATGCGCGTGCAGGACATTCCGGGCGAGGACCGGGCGGTGTATCGCATGTGCGCGAAGGCCGATACGGCAGGCGTGTTCCAGATCGAGTCGCGCGCGCAGCAGAGCATGTTGCCGCGCTTGCGGCCGCGCACCTATTACGACCTCGTGATCCAGGTGGCGATCGTGCGGCCGGGGCCGATCCAGGGCGACATGGTGCATCCGTACCTGAAACGCAGGCACGGAGACGAGGTGGTGGAATACGCGAAGGAAGACTTGCGCCCCGTGCTCGAACGCACGCTCGGCGTGCCGATCTTCCAGGAGCAGGTGATGCATCTCGCGATGATCGCCGCCGGCTATTCGGGCGAGGAAGCCGACAGGTTGCGCCGCGCGATGGCCGCGTGGCGGCGCGACGGCGATCTGAGGCCGTATCAGGCCGACCTTACGGCTCGCATGCTTGCCAAGGGCTATGAAAAGGCCTTCGCCGATCGCATCTGCAAACAGATCGAGGGTTTCGGCGACTACGGCTTTCCGGAAAGCCACGCGGCGAGCTTCGCGCTGCTCGTCTATACGAGTTCGTGGCTCAAGCGTTACGAGCCGGCCGCCTTTCTCGCAGGACTCCTGAACAGTCAGCCGCTCGGGTTCTATTCGCCTTCGCAGCTCGTGCAGGATGCGAAGCGCCACGGCGTGCCGGTGCGCGCGCCCGACATCGCGCTAAGCGACTGGGAATCCGTGCTGGAAGTGCGCGGCAAACCCGGCAAGCGGCTCGACGACCAAACGGGCCGCATCCGCCGCACGCGAGCCGCGCATTACCACGCGCAATTGCTGGCCGCGCTCGCGCGCCGCGCGCGGCCCCGCCTTGGCGAACTCATGAGCCGCCATCGGCGCCTCGTCCGCGTGCGCGCCGCGACGGCGCCGCAGTATTACGGGCTTGGCGGCCCGGCCGTGCGCCTCGGCTTCAGTCTCATCAAGGGCTTTTCCGAAGAGGCCGCGCGGCGTGTGATGCAGGCGCGCGAGCACGCACCCTTCACCGATGTCGACGATCTCGCGCGCCGCGCGGCGCTCACGCGGCGCGAACTGGAGGCGCTGGCTGCGTCGAATGCGCTGGCGAGCATCGCGGGCCACCGGCGCGAGGCGTGGTGGGCCGTGACCGCGCAGCACGCGGTGCCCGCGCTGTTGCGCGATGCGCCCGTGGCCGAAGCGCCGCTCGCGTTGCCGCGTGCTTCCGAGGGCGCGGAAATCGTCGCCGATTACGCGAGTCTGCGGCTCACGCTCAATCGCCATCCGCTCGAACTGCTGCGCCACGGCCTCGCAAAACAGGGGTTTCGCACTGCGGAGCAACTCGCGCATTGCACGCACGGCAAGCGCGTGCGCGTGTGCGGAATCGTCACGGTGCGGCAGCGGCCGGGCACGGCGAAAGGCACGATCTTCGTGTCGCTCGAAGACGAGACCGGCAGCATCAACGTGATCGTGCACGCCACGCTCGTGGAGTCGCAGCGCAAGGAGTTGCTAGGGTCTTCGCTGCTGGCGGTGGCGGGCGTGGTGCAGCGCCAGGACGAAGTGGTGCACCTCGTGGCGCACCGGTTGGAGGACCACAGCCGGCTGCTCGGACGGCTCGCGACGGAGAGCCGGAATTTTCACTGAAGCGCGGGCGGCAGGGCGCTAGCCGTTTTTCATGAAAGCGTCGAGCACGGCGCGAATCGCCGCGTCGAACGGCGTGCGGCGGCCCATGCCCAGTGTTTCGAGGCGGCTCGAATCGAGATGACAGTCGCGCGGGCGCGGCGTCGCGTCGGCGGGCGTCGGTTGCGCGAGCAGACGCGCCTGAACGCCAAGCGTCTGCGCGATCCGCTGGGCGATGTCGTACTTCGTCATCGGCTCGTCGCCGGACCATTGCGCGACGCCGCGTACGGGCTCGCCGTCCGCGCAACGCAGCAGTAGTTCGCGGATCACGAACGCCACGTCGGGCGTGAAGGTGGGAAAGCGCGTGGCCCATGCGTCCATCGGCGCCGCCTGAGCGCCGGGCCGCGCCGAAGCGAGGATGGCCGGCACGAGGCTCGTGACCGCGGACTCGTGCCAGCCGACGATCGGCCCGTACAGCAGCGGCAGGCGTAGTACGAGGGCGTTGTCGCTCGCTTCGAGCAGGGCGCGCTCGCCTTCGAGCTTGCTGTGACCGTAGGCGTTGAGCGGATTCGGGGTGTCGTCCGCGCGATAGGGCGGCTGCGTGCCGTCGAACACGTAATCGGTGGAGATCGAGAGCACCCACGCGCCGCGCTGCCGCGCCGCCGCGGCGATGCTGCGCACCGCATCGACATTGAGCGCGCGCGCTGCCGCCGGATCGTGCTCGCACACGTCGGGGCGGCGCTCGGCGGCGGCCAGCACGATCGCGTCGGGCGCCTCGCGCTCGACGAATGCATTTACGGCCTGCGCGTCGCGCACGTCGAGCACGGTCTGCTGCGGGCCGCCGTTGCGGAACGCGGTCGGGACGACTTGCCAGGGGGTATCGGCGGCGAGTTCGCGCACCACGGCGCGCCCGAGCAAGCCGGACGCGCCGATCACGGCAACCTTGAACATGGCGCGGCCTGTCAGACGTTGACCGTGCCGACCACGGTGTAGCCGGCTTCGTCGATCGCCGACTTCAGGACTTCGGCGCTCTGGCTCGATTCGACCTTGACGCGGCCCGCGGCCAGATCGATCTCGACTTTTGCCTGCGCGTCCTGCTCGTGAATGGCGCGGGTGACGGCGCCTACACAGTGCTGGCAGCTCATGCCTTCGACGTTGAACTGGATCATCGTGTGTTCCTTTTTCAGAGATTGCGGCTGGTGACTACGCCATACGAGCGATATGAGGCCGCGGGCGGATTATGCCAGCCGAGGGCGATCGCCGTACTGGAGCTTCCCATCATGGGAAGGTGTACGATCAGACCATTCATCAAAAAGCGGGAGAACGGCGTGAACATCGGCGAAGCGGCGCGCGAATCGGGCGTCACGGCAAAAATGATTCGCTACTACGAAAGTGTCGGGCTGCTGGCGCCCAAAGGGCGCACGGAGTCCGGCTACCGCGTTTATGGCGCGCAAGAGGTGCATTCGCTGCGCTTCATTCGCCAGGCGCGCCGGCTTGGCTTTCTCGTGGACGACATCCGGCGCCTGCTGGCGCTTTGGCACGACCGCTCGCGCGCGAGCGCCGAGGTCAAGTCGATTGCGCTCGAACATGTCGCCGAACTCGATCAGCGCATCGCGGAACTGTCCCAGATGCGCGATACGCTCGCTCACCTGGCCTCGCATTGCCAGGGCAACGACCGGCCCGACTGCCCGATCATCGAACGGCTCGCCGAAGCTACCGCGACAGATTGTCACGAATCCGGTCACTCGCCGTGAACGAAGGTGCAACCGCAGCGGGCAAATTGAAGCAGCGTTAAAAGGTGATTGCACCATATTGGTGCTGTTGTTCCTTCTTCACGCCAGGCATTCGCGAAATCGCTCGGAAATGTGTCGATAAAACATGAAGTTGCCGATCCGTGGCCGCCAGTCATTCCAAAATGGAATGCCCGGCATTCGGGCAATTCACTAGCAAATTTGGGTGCAACCGCTACAATACGGGTTATCCCTGATGAGGGTTATCCCTGATGCGATTTCACCGGGGATCGCCGAACCGAATCCTTGGAGCACACCATCATGTTTGCATTCCTTCTCGAAAAGCTGAGCAACTGGTTTGAAACTGCGGAACGTCGCCGCCGCGAAGCGTATCTGGCATCGTCGGCCGATATCGTGCAACTCGAACAGCGCATTCGTTCGATCGAGTCGAGCGGCTACTCGCTGTAAGCCGGTTTCAAGCCGTACCGCTTCAAGCCCCGCATTTGGCGGGGCTTTCTCATTCCTGCACCGCCGATTGAAGCGAGTCTGAGCCTTCCCACCGGGGTAAGGTAAAGTCTTTTTGCGACAAGCCGTCATAGCAATGGTGTCGCTTTCTCTCCGGGGGCCGTTATGGTGCAAAACCGCATTTCCCAACGCTTGCTGCGTCGTTTTTCTGCTGCGCGAGCGTGTCTCGTGGCTGTCGTCGTGGCGTGCGCCAGCGCCGGCGCGCAAGCGGGGCAGCCGCTGATTCTGGATACGCAACGAGGGATCAGCGACGGCCAGCCGGGCGTGGTTCTGCAAAATGCGCCGCTCTCGCACGAGCCGATGGTTCAGGCGACGCAGCCGGCCGGTCTTGCGCCGGATTCGTCTCAACCCTTCATCGTCGCGCCGTATGTGGAAGTGCAGCAGGGCGGCGGCCGTCCGAATCCGCCGCCGCGTCCGCCGCGGCCTCCTCATCGCCCCACGCCGCTTCCGCAACCGGTGCCCTCCGGGCAGTGACGCGGCTTGCGCGAGGTGAGTTCGCCGCTCAGTCGCCGCGCGACTCGATCCTGAATTGTGCGCCGGCGTCCTGGCCGAGCGTTTTCACGAGCCACGGCAGCGCTTCTTTCATCGCCGCTTCGAGCGTGTAGGGCGGGTTCAGGATGAACATGCCGCTGCCGTAAAGACCGAAGCCGTCTTCGGGTGGATGGCTCACCGAAAGCGTGAGGTGCAGCCAGTTCTTGTCCTGCAGACGCTTGAGTTGCTCCGGGAAGCGCTGCGACTCGGAGCGCGTGACCTGCGGATACCAGACCGCATACGTGCCGCTCGCGAAGCGCTTGAGGCTCTCCTCGACGCACGCGAGCGTGCGCGCGTAGTCGCGCTTGTCCTCGAAAGACGGATCGATCAGCACGAGCGCCCGGCGCGGCGGCGGGGGCAGAAGCGCCTTGATGCCGTCGAAGCCGTCGCCCTCGTAGATCATCACGCGGCGCCCCGCGTCGTGGAAGCGGTGGCGCAGCACGTCGATTTCCGTGCTGTGCAACTCGAAGAGCCGCATGCGGTCCTGCTCGCGCATGAGACGCCATGCGAGATACGGAGACCCCGGGTAGAAGCGCAAGTCGCCATCGGGGTTCAGCGCCGCCACTTCGTCGACGTAATCCGCGAGCGCCGCAGGCAGGTCGTCGCAGCCCCACAGCTTGCCGATGCCCGTGTCGAATTCGGCGTTCTTCGTGGCGTAGCCTTCGCGCAATGCGTAGGCGCCGGCGCCCGCGTGGGTGTCGATGTACCAGTACGCCTTGTCCTTCTTGCCGAGGTAACGCAGCAGTTGCACGACGACGGCGTGTTTCAGGACATCGGCATGATTGCCGGCGTGGAAGGCGTGACGGTAGCTCAGCATGATGGACGGTGAGAACGGGGAAGACGGCAGCGGCGGCGCGATTGCTGTACGGCCGGCGAGGCCGCGTATTGTACGCCACGCACGTAAGCCATGTACGCCGCCGCCATGCGTCGCACGCGGTACGGCGGCCGCGCGTCAGTCGTAAGCGTCGCCGACGATCGCCTCGATCTGCGCCTTGATGTCCGGCGTGATCTTTTCCGCCACGTCGCGCGCCTTCATGTTTTCGCCGATCTGCTCGATGCGCGACGCGCCAGTGATGACCGTGCTCACGCGAGGGTTCTTCAGGATCCACGCGAGCGCCAGTTGTCCCACCGAGCAGTCGAGTTGTTTAGCGAAGTCGGCAAGCTTTCCGACGATCTCGTTCTTTTGAGGATCGGTGACATTCTTGCGCAGCCAGTCGTAGCCCTGCAGTTCCGCGCGGCTGCCCGACGGCACGCCGCCGCGGTACTTGCCGGTGAGCAGGCCCGAGGCAAGCGGGCTCCAGGTGGTGAGGCCGAGGCCGATGTCCTCATAAAGCCGACGGTATTCGTCTTCCACGCGCTTGCGATGGAACAGGTTGTATTGCGGCTGTTCCATGACTGGCTTGTGCAGGTGATGGCGCTCCGCGATTTCCCACGCGGCGCGGATTTCGTCGGCGCTCCATTCGGACGTGCCCCAGTAGAGCGCCTTGCCGCGCGTGATCATGTCGCTCATCGCCCAAACGGTTTCTCGACCGGCGTGTTCGGGTCGGGGCGGTGGCAGAACACGAGATCGACGTAATCGAGCTGCAGCCGTTTGAGCGAGCCGTCGATGGCGTTCATCAGGTACTTGCGGTTGAGCGTGTGGTACTGGTTGGGCGCTTCGTTCAAGCCCCAGAAGAACTTCGTGGAGACCACATAGCTCACGCGCGGCCATGCGAGTTCCTTGAGCGCCTCGCCCATGAGTTCTTCTGACTTGCCGCCGGCGTAGGCCTCGGCGTTGTCGAAGAAGTTGATGCCCGCGTCGCGCGCCGCCGCGAGCGATTCGCGCGCGAGCCTTGCGTCGACCTGGTTGCCGTAGGTGACCCACGAGCCGATGGACAGTTCGCTTACCTGCAGGCCTGAGCGGCCCAGTCGCCGATAGTTCATTAACGCCTCCTTGTGAGCCGACAACGCTAGCACGACTTGGCCTTTGCTGCCGAGCGGGCTCGCGAGCGCTGGCTTTCCGCGCCGCGCCTTGCAGTGCGGCGAAAATGGCCTTTGCCTGTCTTGCTCGCTGCTTCGACATGACGTGTTCATGCACAATAGCCCGGTTGGCCGCGACGCAACATCCGGCCGGATGGCATAAGCCATTCGTCAGGTTTGACGGCGCGCGCTCCCAGGTTTCATTCTGTTGCGTTCACTCACATGGAGGTGCCCGATGTCGTCTCTCTCTCTGAACACGAAACTCGATGGCAAGGTCGCGGTCGTTACCGGCGCGGCCAGCGGCATCGGCAAGCAAATCGCTCTCACGCTCGCGCAGGCGGGCGCCGCGGTCGCCATCGCCGACCTGAACCAGAGCGGTGCGGACGCCGTGGCCGAAGAGATCAAGGGCGCGGGCGGCAAGGCCATGGGCGTCGCCATGGACGTCACCAATGAGGACGCCGTGAACCAGGGCATCGACCGCGTCGCGGCCGAATTCGGCCCGGTCGACATCCTCGTTTCGAACGCCGGCATCCAGATCGTGAACCCCATTGAAAACTACGCGTTTTCCGACTGGAAGAAGATGCAGGCCATTCATGTGGACGGCGCGTTCCTCACCACGAAGGCGGTGCTCAAGCACATGTACAAGGACGACCGCGGCGGCGTGGTGATCTACATGGGTTCGGTGCATTCGCACGAAGCGTCGCCGCTCAAGTCCGCGTATGTCGCGGCCAAGCACGCGCTGCTCGGCCTCGCGCGCGTGCTTGCGAAGGAAGGCGGCAAGCACAATGTGCGCTCGCACGTGGTGTGTCCGGGCTTTGTGCGCACGCCGCTCGTGGAAAAGCAGATTCCCGAGCAGGCGAAGGAGCTGGGCATCTCCGAGGAAGAAGTGATCAAGCGCGTGATGCTCGGCGGCACGGTGGACGGCATTTTCACGACCGTCGAAGACGTCGCGCAAACCGTGCTGTTCCTCTCGGCGTTCCCGAGCGCCGCGTTCACGGGCCAGTCCTTCGTGGTGAGCCACGGCTGGTTCATGCAATAACGCAAACATCGGGCGCAGGAGGCGCAGCAATGGCGCAACGCAGGAAGGAGCAGGTTCAGTCGAGCGCGGTCGACGACGAGGTCGGCGCGCACACCGGTGCATACACCGGCGCGCACATCGCTCGCGCGCCGCAGCCGCGTGATTCGCAGTGCGGCGCGCAGGCCCGCGAGTGGGAAACCATCGCGCTCACGCTGCAAGGGGGCGGTGCGCTCGGCGCGTATCAGGCGGGCGTGTACGAAGGGCTTTTCGAGGCGGGCGTGGCGCCCAACTGGATCGCGGGCATTTCGATCGGCGCGCTCAATACCGCCATCATCGCGGGCAATGCGCCGGAGCATCGCGTGGCGCGCCTGCGCGAGTTCTGGGAGACGATCTGCCAGCCGGCCTATAGCCTCCCCCTGCCGCCCTTCGTCGAGCATGCGCTATTCAATTCGACTGCCGCCGTGCGCAAGACCTTCACGGCCATGCAGGCGGCGGGCGCGCTCGTGGAAGGGCAGAAGGGCTTTTTCGTGCCGCGCTTTCCGCCGCCGCTGCCCAATGGATCGGGTTCGCCCGAAACGGCCAGCTATTACGACACGAAGCCGCTCAAAGCCACGCTGGAGCGTCTGTGCGACTTCGAGCGCATCAATTCCGGCGAAACGCGCGTGTCCATCGGCGCGGTCAACGTGGGCAGCGGCAACTTCGTCTACTTCGACAACACGATCACGACGTTGCGCCCCGAGCATTTCATCGCCTCGGGCGCGTTGCCGCCGGGCTTCGCGGCAGTGGAGATCGACGGCGAGTATTACTGGGACGGCGGCCTGATGTCGAACACGCCGCTCTACGAAGTGATCCAGACCACGCCGCGGCGCGACACGCTCGCGTTCCAGGTCGATCTCTGGAGCGCGCGCGGGCCGGTGCCCGACAACCTCATCGACGTGCAGGGCCGCATGAAGGACATTCAGTATTCGAGCCGCACGCGTCTCGTGACCGACATCCTGCAGCGCTCGCAGCGTTACCGGCACGTGCTGCGCGAGGTGCTGGAGCGCGTCGCGCCCGAGCATCGCAACGATCCGTGGATCGCGCTCGCCGACGAACTCTCGTGCTCGAAGAAGTACAACGTGATCCACCTCATCTACCGGCAAAAGGAATACGAGGGGCACTTCAAGGACTACCAGTTCGGCCTCTCGACCATGCAGGAGCATTGGGCAAGCGGCTTGCAGGACATCCGCGCGTCGCTCGCGCAGCCGGGCTGGCTTGAGAAGCCCGATAACGAGTCGGGCTTCGTCACGCACGATATTCACCGCGACAGGCGCGGTCACGGCGTCTGAGTTTTCCGGGTTCGTTCGCCAAAGAAAAAGGCGTCCGTTCTTTAGAACGGACGCCTTTTTTATCGCATCAGCACACCGCTTTGCGAGCGGCGCTAATGGACGGCCTTACTTCAGCACTCGCGCGACCGCGCCCGCGACGACGTCGAGGTTGCGCGTATTCAGCGCGGCCACACAGATGCGGCCCGTGCTGACGGCATAGATGCCGAACTCTTCGCGCAGGCGGTCGACCTGCGCAGCCGTCAGGCCCGAGTACGAGAACATGCCGCGCTGCACGTTGATGAAGTTGAAGTCGCGGTCCACGCCGGCAGCCGTGAGGCGCTCGACGAGGCCCGTGCGCATGGCGCGGATGCGGTTGCGCATTTCGCCGAGTTCCGCTTCCCACATGGCGCGCAGGTCGGCCGAGCCGAGCACGGCTGCGACCACCGAGCCGCCGTGCGTCGGCGGGTTGGAGTAGTTCGTGCGGATCACGCGCTTGAGCTGCGAGAGCACGCGCGACGATTCTTCCTTACTGGACGTGAGGATCGACAGCGCGCCCACGCGCTCGCCGTACAGCGAGAACGACTTCGAGAACGACGACGACACGAACACGTTGAGTTCCGAAGCGGCGAACAGACGCACGACTTCGCCGTCTTCCGCGATGCCGTCGCCGAAGCCCTGATACGCGATGTCGAGGAACGGCACGAGGTTGCGCGCCTTCACGACTTCGATGATCTGCTTCCACTGGTCGACCGTGAGGTCCACGCCGGTCGGGTTGTGGCAGCACGCGTGCAGCACGATGACGGTGCCTGCGGCGTAGCCGTTCAGCGCGGTGAGCATGCCTTCGAAGTTCACGCCGTTGGTTTGCGCGTCGTAGTATGGATACGCGACGACTTCAAAACCCGCGCTTTCGAAGAGGGCGCGGTGGTTTTCCCAGCTCGGGTCGCTGATCGCGACCTTGGCGTCCGGATTCACGCGCTTGAGGAAGTCCGCGCCGATCTTGAGCGCGCCCGTGCCGCCCAGCGCCTGCGCCGTGACGACGCGGCCCGCGGCGATCAGCGGCGAGTCGTCGCCGAGCAGCAGTTTTTGCACGGCGGCGTCGTACGCGCCGAGACCTTCGATCGGCAGATAGCCGCGCGGCAGACCGGCTTCCACGCGTGCCTTTTCGGCTTCCCGCACCGCGCGCAGCAGCGGAATCTTGCCTTCTTCGTTGGTGTACACGCCCACGCCGAGGTTCACCTTGGTCGCGCGCGCGTCGGCGTTATAGGCTTCGTTCAGACCCAGGATCGGGTCGCGGGGGGCGAGTTCGACTGCGGAAAAGAGGGACATGATCGTTCGGCAAAAGTGAGGGAAGATCGGTTGGGCCACAAGTTGCGCCGGCCACGGAACTCGCTATTGTAACGAATCCTCCAGCCGGGTTTTCGCGGATTTGCCATTCTCCGCGCCGCTTTCAGGGCTATTTCCGGCTCGATTGGGCGATTTTTGGCACGCGCGACCCTGGCGTTCGCCGCGGCCGCGCCGTGCGGCCCTTGCAGGCGCGCCGTTACGCCCCATGTAGGATTCATCCCACCTCGTCTCGCCCCAGGCTCGCCCATGGGCCGGTTCCGGCGAGACGCTAGAATAGTTGTTTGCTCCGCGCACAGGATCTCCCATGTCCGACCACACCGTCGCCGACGCGAGCGCGCTCGACGAGTCGAAATTCGTCCAGTACGAAGGCTCGCCGTTCCAGCTCTACCAGCCGTATCCGCCGGCCGGCGACCAGCCTACGGCCATCGAAACGCTCGTGGAAGGCGTGGAAGACGGCCTCTCGTTCCAGACGCTGCTCGGCGTGACGGGCTCGGGCAAGACCTACACGATGGCGAACACCATCGCGCGCCTGGGCCGCCCGACTATCGTGTTCGCGCCGAACAAGACGCTCGCCGCGCAGCTTTACGCCGAATTCCGCGAGTTTTTTCCGCGCAACGCCGTCGAGTACTTTGTCTCGTACTACGACTACTACCAGCCGGAAGCCTATGTGCCGCAGCGCGATCTCTTTATCGAGAAGGATTCGTCGATCAACGAGCACATCGAGCAAATGCGGCTTTCGGCCACCAAGAGCCTGATGGAGCGGCGCGACGTGGTGATCGTCGCGACGGTTTCGGCGATCTACGGTATCGGCAATCCGTCCGAGTACCACCAGATGATCCTCACGCTGCGCCACGGCGACCGTATCGGCCAGCGCGACGTCATCGCCCGGCTGATCGCCATGCAATACACGCGTAACGAGCAGGATTTCCAGCGCGGCACGTTCCGCGTGCGCGGCGACACCATCGACATCTTTCCGGCCGAGCACGCCGAAATGGCCGTGCGCGTGGAACTCTTCGACGACGAAGTGGAAACGCTGCAGCTTTTCGATCCGCTCACGGGCCGCGTGCGCCAGAAGATTCCGCGCTTCACGGTCTATCCGTCGTCGCACTACGTCACGCCGCGCGAGACCGTGCTGCGCGCCGTCGAAACCATCAAGTCCGAACTGCGCGAGCGTCTGGAGTTCTTCCATACGGAAGGCAAGCTCGTGGAGGCGCAGCGCCTCGAACAGCGCACGCGTTTCGACCTGGAAATGCTTCAGGAACTGGGCTTCTGCAAGGGCATCGAGAACTACTCGCGGCACTTTTCGGGCGCGCTGCCCGGCGAGCCGCCGCCCACGCTCGTCGATTACCTGCCGACCGACGCCATGATGTTCCTCGACGAATCGCACGTGCTGATCGGCCAGTTCAACGGCATGTACAACGGCGACCGCGCGCGCAAGGAAAATCTCGTCGATTACGGCTTCCGGCTGCCCTCGGCGCTGGACAACCGGCCGCTCAAGTTCAACGAGTTCGAGCGCAAGATGCGCCAGGTGGTGTTCGTCTCGGCCACGCCCGCCGACTACGAAAAGAAGGTGACGGGCCAGATCGCGGAGCAGGTCGTGCGGCCCACGGGACTCGTCGATCCGGTGATCGAGGTGCGCCCCGCATCGACGCAGGTGGACGACGTGCTCGGCGAGATCAACGAGCGCGTGGCCGTGGGCGAGCGCGTGCTCGTCACGACGCTCACCAAGCGCATGGCCGAGCAGCTCACCGAGTTCCTCGCCGACCACGGCGTGAAGGTGCGCTATCTGCATAGCGACATCGACACGGTCGAGCGCGTGGAGATCATCCGCGACCTGCGTCTGGGCACCTTCGACGTGCTGGTGGGCATCAATCTACTGCGCGAGGGTCTCGACATTCCCGAAGTCTCGCTCGTGGCGATTCTCGACGCCGACAAGGAAGGCTTCCTGCGCGCCGAACGCTCGCTCATCCAGACGATCGGCCGCGCCGCGCGTAACGTGAACGGCAAGGCAATCCTCTACGGCGACCGCGTCACCGACTCGATGCGCCGGGCCATCGACGAAACCGAGCGCCGTCGCGCCAGGCAGATGGCCTTTAACGAGGAGCGCGGCATCGTGCCGCGCGGTGTCGTGAAACGCATCAAGGACATCATCGATGGCGTCTACAACGTCGACGAAGCGCGCGCCGAGTTGCGCGAGGAGCAGGAGCGCGCGAAGTTCGAGGACATGAGCGAAAAACAGATCGCCAAGGAAATCAAGAAGCTCGAAAAGCAGATGATGGACTACGCGAAGAACCTCGAATTCGAGAAGGCCGCGCAGACGCGCGACCAGCTTGCCGTGCTGCGCCGGCGCGTGTTCGGGGCGAACGTGGGCGATCATCCGATCTGAGCGGGCCCGAGCGGGTCTGGGCGCCCGTTCCTGGCGGGCCGGGCGCCGTTGCGCGGCACCCGTCATGTCCATGCCTTGTCAAGACCATTCGAATGTCTTTCGCCTGCTTGCGGCCCTGAAGGCGGTTTGCCAGCAGCCGTAAGCGGACGTTAACAAAACATCGCTAAAACCCTGTCGCGGTTAGGATTTCCGCGGCGCCGAATTTGTCCCTCATCTGCATCGGTGTTAAACTTCGCCATTATTGAGAATTGTTCGCATTAGCGTTATTACACGTGCGCGGCGAACGTAGGTCGGATGTAACCCTCATATAAAAACCAGGAGTTTCGATGCGGATTCACTCTCTCTTGCGCGGCACTGCCGTCATCGCGGCCGCCACGGCGGCATTTGCGGCCCAGGCCGCTGAATACCCGATCGGCAAGCAGGCAATCCAGGGCGGCATGGAAATCGGCGCGGTCTATCTGCAGCCGATCACGATGGAGCCGGAAGGCATGATGCGCAAGGCATCGGACTCCGACATTCACCTGGAATCGGACATCCACGCGGTCAAGAACAACCCGACCGGCTTCGCCGAAGGCGACTGGATGCCGTATCTGCAGGTTCGCTACGAACTCACCAAGCCGGGTTCGAGCTACGTGCAAAAGGGCGACCTGATGCCGATGGTTGCGAACGACGGCCCGCACTACGGCGACAACGTGAAGCTCGCCGGTCCCGGCAAGTACCACCTCAAGCTGATCGTCGAAGCGCCGATGCAGACGGGCCACATGGCGTTCGGCCGTCACGTCGACAAGGAAACGGGCGTGGGTCCGTGGTTCAAGCCGATCACGCTGGAATACGATTTCCCGTTTGCGGGCATCGGCAAGAAGGGCGGTTACTAAGTCGCCACTAAGTCGTTCCCCGGAAGCGCAAAGCGGCGGCGCCCATCTCGTGCAGCGCCGCCGCATGAATGGCAGCAAGGAGCAGGTAAAACCCATGACTGGATTGCGGAAGTTTGCGGCGCTCGCGCTCAGCGCGTCTTTTGCAGTGTCGCTGGCGGGCGGGGCAACGGTGGCGCACGCCGAAGACCTGCCGACGTTCAAGCTCGAAATGAACGACGGCAAGCTCAACCCCGCGCGTATCGAGGTGCCGGCGGGCAAGCGCATCAAGATCGAGGTGCGTAATGCGGGCAAGGGCGCGGCCGAGTTCGAAAGCGTTCAGTTGCGCAAGGAGAAGGTGCTGGCGCCGGGCGCGGATTCGTTCGTTGTGATCGCGCCGCTCGATCCGGGCGAGTACAAGTTTTTCGACGATTTCCATCAGCAGGCGCAGGGCGTGATTGTCGCGAAGTAAGGCCGCTGGCGCGTGTCGCCGGTAGCAGGAGGTGTTGAATGGGTCAGGTGATGTTCATCGTATGGCGGGAGAGCGTCGAGGCGCTGCTCGTCGTCGGGATTCTTTATGCGTGGCTGAAAAACGGCGACGCGGACGCGCGGCGCGGCGTGCCGTACCTGTGGGGCGGCGTGGCGCTCGGCATTCTTGCCGCGATCGCGCTCGGCGCGGCGCTGGTCGGCTTTACCGAAGTGCTGTCGGGCGACGCGCAGGATTATTTCCAGACCGGCATGGTGCTGGTGGCGTGCGTGCTGATCGTGCAGATGGTGCTATGGATGAAGAAACACGGCCGCACGCTCAAGCGCGAGATGGAAGAGTCGCTGGAAAAGAGCACGCGCGACGCGAACTGGTGGGGCGTGACGATCCTCGTCGCGCTCGCCATCGCGCGTGAGGGCAGCGAGACCGTGATCTTTCTCTACGGTCTCGGCTTCGGCCAGTCGGGCCACGTGGATGCGAGCCAGTACCTCGCCGTGCTGATCGGCCTCGCGCTCGCATTCCTCACGTTCTACCTGCTGCAACTGGGCGGCAAGATCTTCTCGTGGCGGCACTTCTTCCGCATCACCGAGATCATGCTGCTGTTCCTCGGCGCGGGCCTGTTCCAGACCGGCGTGGACAAGCTGATCGACAAGGAAATCCTGCCGACGATGATCGACCAGGTATGGAACTCCTCGGCGATCCTCGACGATTCGAGCACCTTCGGCGCGCTCGTCGCGACGCTCACGGGCTACCGCGCGCATCCGGCGCTCATGAACCTGGTCGCCTATGCCGCGTACTGGCTCGTGGTGTGGTTCCTCGTGAAGCGCGCCACCGGCGGCGCGGGCGCGATGGCGAAGAGGAAGGCAGCATGAGTTGTGCATCCGCCCGCCCGACGCAGGCAACCGGGCGCCCTGGCAAGCTCGCCCAGGCGGGCCAGTGGATGCAACGTCACGGCGCGGCGATCCGCGCCGTGCAGTGGGTCGTGGTCGCCGTCTACGCATTCCTGATTCTCGTGCCGGCGGCAATGCCGCTGCCCGGCGACACGGCGCACCTCTGGAACAATCTCACGCTCGCGGCGCAGTTCGTGTTCTGGGGCATCTGGTGGCCGTTCGTACTGCTATCGATGGTGATGCTCGGCCGCGTGTGGTGCGGGGTGCTGTGCCCCGAAGGCGCGCTCACGGAGTTCGCCAGCAAGTTCGGCCGCGGCCGCGCGATTCCGCGCTGGATGCGATGGGGCGGCTGGCCTTTCGTGGCATTCGGCCTCACCACGATCTACGGACAGATGGTGAGCGTCTACCAGTACCCCAAGGCGGTGCTGCTGGTGCTGGGCGGATCGACGCTCGGCGCGATGGTGATCGGCTTTCTGTACGGGCGCGAGAAGCGCGTCTGGTGCAAGTATCTCTGCCCCGTGAACGGGGTTTTTGCGCTTCTGGCGCGTCTCGCGCCGTTCCGCTACAAGGTCGACGAAGACGCGTGGCGCAACTCGTATACGCACGGCGAGCATGGCGGCCATCGCGTGATTCCCGTGAACTGCGCGCCGCTCGTGCCGCTGCGCAACATGAAGGGCGCCGCGCAGTGCCATATGTGCGGACGCTGCAGCGGCCATCGCGACGCCATTGCGCTCTCGTGGCGCTCGCCCGCGGAAGAAGTGGTCGAACTCGGCGACAGCCAGGCAAGCGCGTGGGACACCGCGCTGATTCTCTACGGGCTGCTGGGCGTCGCGATCGGCGCGTTCCACTGGACGGGCTCGCCGTGGTTCATCGGCATCAAACAGTGGCTCGCGGGCTGGCTCATCGACCACGACATCACCTGGCCGCTCGACACCAACGCGCCGTGGTTCCTGCTCACGCATTATCCGGCGCAGAACGACGTGTTTTCGTGGCTCGACGGCGCGATGATCGTCGGCTACATCGTCGCGACGGCGCTCGTCTACGGCACCGCGCTGCTTGCGATTCTCGCGGGCTCGACTGCAGTGCTCGGGCGCTTCGAGATGCGGCGTCTGCATCATTTCGCGCAGTCGCTGATTCCGCTCGCGGGCGCGGGCGTGTTCCTCGGCCTCTCGGCCACGACGCTTTCGCTGCTGCGCGCCGAGCACGTGCCGCTCGACTGGGCCGCGGCGGTGCGCATTGCGATTCTCGTCGTCACGAACCTGTGGAGCGCGTGGCTCGCGTGGCGCGTGACGGGCCGCTACAGCGCGCGCTTCTGGCAGCGCGCGCTCGCGCTCGCGGGCTTCGGGCTTGCACTCGCCGTGGTGGACAGCGCGTGGTGGCTCATGTTCTGGGGCTGGGTGCGCTGAGACGGTTTTTCATCTGCCGCTGATATAGGCGGCATACGCGGCATCGGAATGCTGTGGCGCGAGTCTGGGTTACTCTAAAAAACCGGATTGGCTATCTGGCCAAGCCCGGTTTTTGACTTTTCGGAGAGACGCATGCGAACGCGAGCAGTACTGACCGATGAAGACGTGATCCGGGTGGCCGAAGCCGCCGTTGCGCACGCCCGCGCCAATGAATGGAACGTGACGATCGCGATCGTCGACGATGGGGGCCATCTGCTGCACCTGCGCCGGCTCGATGGCGCTGCGCCCATCAGCGCCGAAATCGCCGTGGCCAAGGCCCGCACCGCGTCGTTGGGACGGCGCGAAAGCAAGGTCTACGAGGACGTCATCAAGCAGGGCCGCACGGCGTTCCTGAGCGCGCCGCTCACCGGCATGCTGGAAGGCGGCGTACCCGTGATCGTGAAGGGCGACGTAATTGGCGCGGTAGGGGTGTCGGGCGTGAAGTCCGATCAGGATGCCGCTATTGGCCGTGCTGGCATTGCGGCGCTTGGGGTGGCATAGGCGCGCTTGGCGGCATTGGAAAAACAAAAGCCGCGGACGCAGGCCGCGGCTTTTGTATCGGGCGGCGCACGCTTCGCGCGCCGCCCCGTGCTTTGCATGGGACCGGAGTAAGCGCTGAAGCGCTAACTCCGGATCGACACACATACAGTGGTGAGAACCAAAAAAATGGCGTGGCTTGCTTCGACGGCTGGCTTGAAGCTTGAAGGATGTCTGCACGAAGGGGTCTAGATCTCGCGTGCAAGCCGTCGTTGCTGGCTAATGCCCCAACGCCTCTCGGTGGAGGCGGTCCCCACAATACCCGGTTGAAATCTCTCAGTTCCTACTTCGTCAGGATCAGCTTGCCGAGCCGGGTGGCCCGCAACTGATACGTCTCGCCGTTGTGCATGATGCTCACATGACTGCGGCCTTGCAGCAGCGCCGCGCTATCGAGTTTCCGCTCGTCGCTTGCCGCGGCGCCAGCCGGTTCGGCGCTCTTGCGCGGCTTGGGCTGCGCAATGACGGCGGCAGGGTTCGGCCGCGCGCCGGTCAATGCCGAGCCGCCGGTTCGGCGCAAGCTTAGCGTGGAGGTGCGGTTCAGTTCGGTCATGAACGTGACGTCTTGGTCTCGATTCGATGGAAGAATTCTAAATGATAATCGTTTCTATTTTCAACTACGAACTATTCATCGAAATCGAGCGCCGATAGTCTCGGCCGGGCGGCGCGCCGCGGTACGACCGGAGTTTGCCGTGCCGCGCCAGGCGGCTGGCAAACGTCGGCGGACTTCAGTGCAGCGCGTTCGGCGCGCGGCCGTCGCCCTGCACGAACTGGCGGATGAGACGCACGGTGTCGATATCCGATTCGCGATACGCCGACTTCACGATCTCCGAAGTCTGGCGATCGTCCTCGGTATCGGCGGTCGGCAGCGTCGTACGGTACTCGAAGCGCAGGAAAAGCTGCAGCGGATCGGGCTGCTCGATCGTCATCGTGAGCGAGCCGCCCACGTATTCTGCGGTGGCCATGATGTCGTAGCGCACGCTCTCGTTGGTCGTGAGCGTGACGCTGTCTCGCACCGTGGCGTGGCCATAATGCAGTTCGCGCTCCATCGTGCTTTCGGTGCGCGAGAGGATCGTGCAGCTATCGAGCCCGATCACGAAAAGCTGCGGCTGCTCGGCGCGCAGCACCAGCCCTTCCCAGAGCTGCTCGCGCGTCATGGCTTCCACGAGCGGGTTCAGCGGATCGTTGATCTGGATGAGGTGTTCGAAATTCAAGGCGGCGCCTTCCTGTGTCTGTGTCCGTGCGCCGCCGCTTACGCGACGGCGAGACCCGAGCGGATCGTGATCGTGTTCGTGAGGACCTTGTGGACCGGGCACGCGTTGGCGATCTGCAGCAGGCGCTCGCGCTGCTCTTCGGTGAGCGGGCCTTCGAGCACGATCTGGCGGTCGATCTTCGTGCCTTCGCTGCCGGTTTCCATCGTGAGCTTCACGCGTACGCCTTCGAGCGGCCACTCCTTGCGCTGCGCGTACATCTTCAGCGTGATGGAGGTGCAGGCGCCAAGGCTCGAGAGCAAAAGCGAGAAGGGCGACGGTCCGCGGTCGCCGCCGCCGAGCGAGGCGGGTTCGTCCGCGATCCAGGTGTGGGTGCCGTCGTCGAACTGGACCTGATAGTTCGTCGAGCCAATGTGTGCGGTGACTGCGGGTTCGGCCATGCGCTCCTCGCGGGCGGGACGGTTAAAGAGGGACGGGCGCCCACCCTGCGGTGCGCGCCCCGGAAACCTTATTGTGACGGAAAGCGGGCGGCCCTGTGGCGTTGCATCGGAACCCGCGTCACGGCCCGCCTCGGCGTCAGTGTGCGATGCGTCCCATCCGTCCGGCCTGATAGTCGAGCACGGCCTGGCGGATCTCCTGCTCCGTGTTCATCACGAAGGGGCCGTAGCGCACGACCGGCTCGTTCAGCGGCACGCCGCCGATCAGCAGCACGTCGAGCGGCGCGCTCGCGTCGGCCGGGGCCGCAAGCGTGACGGTGTCGCCGTCGTTCGCGAACGTCACCATCTGCTGCGCTTCGATGGCCTGCGCTTCGGGGCCGTAAAGGCCCGTGCCCGAAAGCCCATACGCAAACACGCGATATTCGCTCGGCACCGGCTGGTCCACGCGCGCGCCAGGCGCGAGCGTGAAGTGCTGATAGAGGATGGGCGTGCGCGTTTCGATCGCGGCCTTCGCGCCCAGCGCCTCGCCGGCGATCACCTTCACCGAAACCTTGCCGTCCTTCGAGCGCCCCACCGGAATCTGCTCCGTGGGCAGTTCCTGATAACGCGGCGCCATCATCTTGTCGCGCGCGGGCAGGTTCACCCACAACTGCAGGCCATGCATGCGGCCGCCCGTGCGCGTGAATTCGGGGTCGGGCATTTCGCTATGAATCACGCCCGCGCCGGCTGTCATCCATTGCACGTCGCCGGGGCGAAGCAGCCCCGAGTGGCCCGCCGAGTCCTTGTGGCCGAAGCGGCCTTCGACCATATAGGTGACGGTTTCGAAGCCGCGATGCGGGTGGTCGGGCGCGCCTTTGGCCTCGCCGGGCGCGTAGTCGGTCGGGCCCATTTCGTCGAGCAGCAGGAACGGATCGAAGTCCATCAACTGGCGGGTCGGGAACGGCCGATGGACGATGAATCCGCCACCCTCGGTGGTGCGAACCGCGGGATACACGCGCTCGATCTTACGGGTCGTGGTCAGGGATATCACCTCCAATTATGGGAATTGCGTTATTTGCGAAACAAACCGCTATTATAGGTAGCCAATTTGGCCTGTTTTACGGCCTCATCGCAATGGATTGTCCCATCGCTGGAACGACGACATGAAGATCGATTCGCACAACCTCAACGACCTGATGTACTTTTCGCAGGTGATCGAGCATGGCGGCTTTTCCGCTGCGGAACGTGTGCTCGGCATCTCGAAGTCGCGTCTGTCGCGGCGGGTGAGCGAACTCGAGGCGTCGCTGGGCGTGCGTCTGTTGCAGCGTTCCACGCGCAAGCTCGCGCTCACCGAAGCGGGCGAACTGTTCTACGAGCACTGCCGCGCGATGCTCGCCGAAGCGCAGGCGGCGGTGAACGTCGTTCAGTCGCTGCGCTCGTCGCCGCGCGGCACCGTGCGCGTGAGCGTGCCCGTCACGCTTTCGCAGACCATCTTTTCGCAGATCATTCCTGAATTCATGCATCGCTATCCCGAAGTGCGGGTGGTGATGCGCGTGACGAACCGCGTGATCGATCTATTCGAAGATTCCGTGGATATCGCGCTGCGCGTGCGCTCGGAGCCGCCGCAGAACGCCAATATCGTGGTGCGTCCGTTGTGGCGCACCGAGCAGATGCTGGTGGGCGCGCCGAGCCTGCTCTCGCAAAACGCGCCGCCGCTCACGCCCGACGATCTCGCGCGTTTCGAAACGCTCGACACGCCTACGGGGGATGGACGCCACGTGTTCCAGCTCATCGCGCCCGATGGCACGCGTCATTCGCACGAGCACGAGCCGCGCCTCATCACGGCGGACCTCACCACGATCCGCGAAGCCGCGCTGCAAGGTCTCGGCATCGCCGCAATGCCGGAGATGATGTACGGCGCCGCGCTGCGCACGGGCAAACTTTCGCCGGTGATGCCGGGCTGGACGTTGCCGGTGCCGCAGCTCTACGCGGTTTTTCTCTCGCGCCAGGGCATGGTTCCGGCTGTACGCGCCTTCGTCGATTACCTCGTGGAAGTGCTCGATGCCGATAAGGGCTTGCAGCAGGAGTGCCCGCTAAGAAGCGACATCGCCGCGCTCGCGATGCATGGGGACGGGCAGGGCGCGCCGCGCGCGCAGGTTGGGCCGTCACGCACGAACCGCGCGAGCAGGATCGAAACGGCATGAAGCTTTGCGAACGTGAACGACGCCGTTTGTTTTTAGGCATTCAAGCAAGCCCACCCATCGCTACTTTCAATGGCCTGACTCTTGAACGCGCGCAGCGAGAGGAATATATTGAAATCCTTCTCGCCAAGCACCGGTCTTGAGCGGGAATTGATGGCCGCTATCATAGTGGGCCTTCAGGGCCGAAAGCGCAGTCCGTGTTGCCCACGGCAGTCGCATGTGCCGGTGTGAACCGATCGATAGTCGGGGAGTCGCCGCCACCGCCCGAATGCGCCGCGTGCGCACAAAAAAAGGCCTTCATCCGACGATGAAGGCCTTTTACTTTGTACGACTGAATTAAGCGTGTTGCGCGCAGTGATGCACGCAACGACCCATGCACGCAACGCCCCGCTCAGTGATGTGCCGGATCGGTCACGAAGCCGAGCTTCGTGAGACCGCCGCTTTGCGCGGCGGACATCACCTGTGCAACGCGTTCGTATTGCACCGTGCGGTCCGCGTTCAGATGCAGTTCCGGCTGCGGCGTGGTTTGCGCCGCGGCTGCGATCTTCTGGTTCAACGCCGCGTCGTCTACCTTCGTGCCGTCCCACAGCACCGTGCCGTCCGCTTCGATCGAAATGTTGATCTGCGCGGGTTTCGTGTCTTCCTTCTGGCTGCTCGCGTGCGGCAGGTCGATCTTCACGGCGTGACGGATCACGGGAATCGTCACCATGAAAACGATCAGGAGAACCAACATGACGTCGACGAGCGGCGTCATGTTGATTTCGTTCATCAGGCCATCGTCGTCGTCGCTGGCAAAGGGGCTCATCGCCATGATGCTTGCCTCCGCTCGTTAATGGCTGCGCGCAGCGACACGCAGGTTGCTCGCGTTGCCTTCCTTCGCGTGGCCGCGGCCCGTCGAGGAAAGGCGCGCGCCCGTCACGAAGAACGCGTGCAGGCCGTGCGCGAAGCGGTTGAGCTTCGTGACGATCGCCTTGTTGGCGCGCGTGAGGGCGTTGTAGCCGAGCACGGCGGGAATCGCGACGAACAGGCCGAACGCGGTCATGATGAGCGCTTCGCCAACGGGGCCGGCCACGGCGTCGATCGAGGTTTGACCCGTCGCGCCAATCGTAAGCAGTGCGTGATAGATGCCCCACACCGTGCCGAACAGGCCGACGAACGGCGCCGTGCTGCCGATCGAAGCGAGGATGGCGAGGCCGCTTTGCATCTTCGCGACGGATTCGTCCATCGTGTCCTTCAGGCAGCGCGTGACCCAGTCCGACACGTCCATGCGGTCGTGCAGATGCGGCTGCGTCTGGTGATGATGATCGGCGGCTTCCTGGCCCGAGAGCGCGAGGGCGAGGAACGGGTTGTCTTCGCGCGAGCCGCTGCCGAGCTTCTTCACGCCGTCGGCGAGATCGTCCGAGTGCCAGAACTGCTGCTCGGCGTTCTTCGTGAGACGCTTCAGGCGCGCGACGTTCCAGCCCTTCACGACGATCACGCACCACGACAGCACCGACATGATCAATAGCGCGAGCGCGATGCCGCGCGTCACGAAATCCCCTTGTGCCCAGACGTGGGCGATACCGTAGTTCTGCATTCCTGGTCCTCTATATTCAATTCATGAAAGCGCGTGAGTTCAGCCGGTCAATTGTCCAGGCTGAAATCGAATGGTGCGTTGGCGGCAGCGCGAACTGGCTGGCCATCTTCCCGATAGGGCGTGCAGTTGCCTTCGCGGGCGGCGGCGAGCGCGGCGTCGTCGAGGCGGCTGTAGCCGGTGCTCTTCGTCAGCGTCGCGCTCTCGATCTTGCCGGAGATTCCGACGACGATATGCACGAGTGCGCTGCCAGTTTCGCCGCGGCGCCGTGACAGCGCGGGGTAAGCGGGTGTATCAATGTGGCAGTCGATATGCGAAACGTTCTTCGGCGCCGAAATCGCCATCGTCGGCTTGCCTTGCGCGGGTGCGGCAGCCGGTGCGGGCGCGGGCGGCGTCGGAGCCGGCGGCGTGGGGGCGGCGGGCGCTGGCGTGTCGACCACGTGCTGCGAGGGCGCGTCTGCCACGGGTAGCGGGGTCGGCGTGGGCTTTGGCCTAGGCTGTACCTTCGGCTTTTCGCGCGTCACGTGCGGAACGGGCTTAGGCAGAGGTGGCGTGGGCGTGGACTGAATCGCGACCGGCACGGCAATGGGATCGGGTTTGAGCAGTTCGGCCGTGATCGTCGGCGATTGAATCGCCACGGTGCGCGGTTCGCGCTTCATCAGCACGACGGCGATGAGCGCGGCATGCAGCGCGACCACGATCGCGCTCGCGGTGACAATGCGGCGATTGACGCGAACGGAGGAAGACGGGAGCGTGCCAGCGGTGGTTTGGAAAGCCTGCATGTTTAACGTGGCTGCCATGCGGACGGCGGCGTGCAGGTGAACTGGCGCGTCGGGTCGGGCAGCTTTATTTGCGAAAGATCAACAGCGAGATGCACAACGTCGTTACGAATCCGATCAGCAATTCCATCACGGCCTCCTTTGAGGATCACGAGCGGTAGCTGGCTGGTCGGGAGACGGGCTTGCTGTCGGCAGCGGTTTGACGTCCGCGTTCGGTCAGGCGGGCGGACAGGACGGGCGCGCACCGGTGACCGGATGCGCGTCATGGCGTCAGGCAGCCTTGCGCTCGTAAAACGTGAGCGGAACCGCATGGGGGACCACGGCGGGGTGCGCCGGATGCGTGACCCCGCAGCGGCTCGCGCAGGCACCGCTTTGCGCCATCACGTCGCGAACGGATTCTTCGCACTTGCCGCAGCAGGTCGCGACGCCAAGCTCGAACTGCAGCTCGTCGAAAGAATCCATGCCATCCTCGATGGAGGCGCGGATCGTCCGGTCGGAGACGGATTTGCAAACGCAGACAATCATGATGGACCGCAATAGAGAGAGTTAATGCGAATTATTATCATTATGTTTGATGGGTTTGGCAAGCGCGCACACGGTTTTTTTGTAACAAAACCGGATGGTTAGCAGGGCTTTTGCTTTGCGTCAGAAAAGGACGAAAGCGGTGGGATGCCCGGGAAGGGGTTTGGCCGGGCTGTCAGGACCAGTACTGTTCTTCGGGCTACACATACTCGCGCAAGCTCGCGGGCGGCCTCTCAGGCAAGACCAGGCGGCGGAAAAAGATGGAGCGAGGGGCGAAAAAACGGGGTTGAAACACTAAGACGCCAGGGAACCGCCATTCGCACTGCCGGAATCGCGCGGCGCGTGGCGTCCTCGCGTCAGGCCGCGTTCGTTTCCAGTTCCCGCGTGCGGCGCGATGGAATGACCACACGCTCCACATCGGCGTCGAGACCCAGCAGCGCGGCCGCCAGTTCGCGCAAATGCGCGCCGTCGCTCGTCGAGCAGAAGCGAACGTCGTCGGCGCCCGCGGGCTCGCCGCTCGCGCGCAGGCCGTGCTGGTCGAGCACGCGTTCGAGCTGCCGGGCGATGGCGACGCTCGTATCGACGAGCGTCATGCGCTCGCCGACGATCGAGCGGATCGCGGTGTCGAGAAACGGGTAGTGCGTGCAGCCGAGCACGAGCGTGTCGGCGCCCGCATCGAGCATGGGCTCGACGTACGCGCGCAGCAGCGCGAGCAGCTCGGCCGACCCGATGTCGCAGCGCTCCACGGCCTCCACAAGGCCATGCCCCGGCTGGCACAACACGCGCAGGTCGGTTGCGTGGCGCTCCACGAGCCCCTGAAAGCGCGCGCTGCGCAACGTGACCTGAGTGGCGAGCACGCCCGCCACACGCGATTTCGAAACCAGCGCCGCCGGCTTGATGCCCGGCTCCACGCCAATGAGCGGAATGGAGAGCCGCTCGCGCACAAGCGCGATGGACTGCGCCGTGGCCGTGTTGCAGGCCACCACCAGCGCCTTCGCGCCCTGCGCGACGAGCCATTCGCAAATCGCGAGCGTGCGGTCGGCGATGAAGTCGTCGTCGCGCTGGCCGTAGGGCGCATAGCGCGAGTCGGCGACATACATGATCCGCTCGGCGGGCAGCAGCGCGCGCACGGCGCGCAGCACCGAAAGGCCGCCGAGACCGGAGTCGAAAATGCCGACGGGCGCAGCGCGGGAAGAGGCCGGTAGGTTCACGGAGAGGGGCGCGAAAGCGGTAGGCGCAAAAGCGAAAGTGCGATCAGGATTCTACCGAACCCATGGCCGATTGCTGGTAATTCTGGATGCCGATCTTGTCGATCAGGTCGAGCTGCGTTTCGAGCCAGTCGATGTGTTCTTCGGTGTCGTCGAGAATCTTCACGAAGATTTCGCGCGAAATGAAATCACGTACCGATTCGCAATACGCAATGGCTTCTTTGCAGGTGGACTGCGAAATCTGCTCGAGCTTCAAATCGCACTCGATGATTTCCTTCGTTTCCTCGCCGATCAGCAGCTTGTGCAGGTCTTGCAGGTTCGGCAGACCGTCGAGCATGAAAATGCGTTCGATGAGCCAGTCGGCATGCTTCATTTCGCCGATCGATTCGTCGTATTCGTGCTTGCCGAGTTTCTCGAGGCCCCAATGGCGGTACATGCGCGCATGCAGGAAATACTGGTTGATTGCCGTCAGCTCGTTCTTGAGCTGCGCGTTCAGATATTCGATGACTTTCTTGTCGCCTTGCATAGTCTTTCCTTTCTTTGTGGGGCGGTGACTGGTTTCCAACAATAAACGCTCATTACACAAAAGCCAAGGCCGAATCCACGTTAAAGCGCGGTAGTTATCGGCGATTGATTCAGTGCTGAGAATTAATCTCAGTACGCTTTGCGTGGTGCAAAAAAAACCGGAGCGCGCGGCCCCGGTTTTTAGGCTCAAGCCGGGTATCGACCCGGCGTCAACCCGGCATCAAACTGTGGCGACCGGAATCTTGCCGATTTTCGCCTGCCATTCGGCGGGGCCCGTCTTGTGCACCGAAGTGCCCGACGAATCGACTGCGACCGTCACCGGCATGTCCTGCACGTCGAACTCGTAGATGGCTTCCATGCCGAGGTCTTCGAACGCGACGACCTTCGAGCCGCGGATCGCCTTCGAGACGAGGTAAGCCGCGCCGCCGACTGCCATCAGGTAAGCCGCCTTGTGCTTCTTGATGGCGTCGATGGCGACCGGGCCGCGCTCGGCCTTGCCGACCATCGAGATGAGGCCCGTCTGCGAGAGCATGAGGTCCGTGAACTTGTCCATGCGCGTGGCCGTGGTGGGGCCGGCCGGGCCGACCACTTCGTCGCGCACCGGATCGACCGGGCCGACGTAGTAGATCACGCGGTTCTTGAAGTCCACGGGCAGCTTCTCGCCCTTCGCGAGCATGTCGGCAATGCGCTTGTGCGCGGCGTCGCGGCCCGTGAGCATCTTGCCCGAGAGCAAGAGCGTCTGGCCCGGCTTCCACGAAGCGACTTCTTCGGGCGTGAGCGTGTTCAGATCGACGCGCTTGCTGGTTTCCGTGTTCGGTTCCCAGTTGACCTTCGGCCATGCGTCGAGCGAGGGCGCTTCGAGCTTTGCCGGGCCCGAGCCGTCGAGCACGAAGTGCGCGTGGCGCGTGGCGGCGCAGTTCGGGATCATCGCGACGGGCTTCGAGGCCGCGTGCGTGGGCGCCGCGTGAATCTTCACGTCGAGCACGGTGGCGAGACCGCCAAGACCCTGCGCGCCGATGCCGAGCGCGTTGACCTTCTCGTGCAGTTCCACGCGCAGTTCTTCGATCCAGTCCTGCGGGCCGCGCTTGATGATGTCCTGAATGTCGATGGACTCCATCAGCGATTCCTTCGCCATCAGCATCGCCTTTTCAGCGGTGCCGCCGATACCGATGCCGAGCATGCCCGGCGGGCACCAGCCCGCGCCCATCGTCGGCACGGTCTTGAGCACCCAGTCGACGATCGAGTCGGACGGATTGAGCATCACGAACTTCGACTTGTTCTCCGAGCCGCCGCCCTTGGCCGCGACCTGAACGTCCACCTTGTCGCCCGGCACGATCTCGTAGTGGATCACGGCCGGCGTGTTGTCCTTCGTGTTCTTGCGGCCGCCTTCGGGCGGCGAAACGATCGAGGCGCGCAGCACGTTGTCCGGGTTCAGGTAACCGCGGCGCACGCCTTCGTTGATCATGTCGGTCACGCCCATCGTGGCGCCGTCCCAACGCACGTCCATGCCGACCTTCACGAAGATCGTGACGATGCCGGTGTCCTGGCAGATCGGGCGGCGGCCTTCGGCGCACATGCGGCTGTTGGTGAGGATCTGCGCGATGGCGTCCTTCGCGGCCGGGCTTTCTTCGAGTTCATACGCGCGGCCAAGCGCCTCGATGTAGTCCTGCGGATGGTAGTAGCTGATGTACTGGAGCGAATCCGCAATGCTCTGGATGAGGTCTTCCTGTTTGATGACGGTCATGGCTAGCTTCTGTGGGGACGGGTGTTTTGAATAGTGTGTCTGGCGCGTCGGAGGGGCTACTCCGATGTCGCCCTGGCGCGCACCTCCACGCTCCCGGCCACCGGATGGCGCGCGGCGAGGTCGTGGTAATGCTCGGGGTGCGTATGCGTGGTGATGCGGTCGATCCACGCCATCACGAGCGCCGAGAGCAGGAACGCGCAGTGAATGGCGACTTGCCAGATCACCGTGCGCTCGGATACGGCGTCGGGATTGATGAAGGTCTTGAGCAGGTGGATCGACGAAATGCTGATGAGCGCCATGGCGAGCTTTACCTTGAGCACGCCGGCGTTCACATGATCGAGCCATTCGGGCTCGTCGGGATGTCCTTCCAGATTCAGGCGCGAGACGAAGGTCTCGTAGCCGCCCACGATCACCATGATGAGCAGGTTCGAGATCATCACCACGTCGATCAGGCCGAGCACGGCCAGCATGATGCTGGTTTCGTCGAGCGTGGTGGCGTGGCTCACGAGGTGCCACACCTCCTTGAGAAACAGCACGCAGTACACGACTTGCGCGACGATCAAACCCAGATAGAGCGGCACCTGCAGCCAGCGGCTCATGAAGATGATGCTGGGCAGCGGACGCATGCGGCGACGGGCTTTACCCGGTGCGGCGGCGGAAGGCGGCTGGGGGCGTGCGGCGGACATGGGCAATCACGGTGACGAAATCGGGCGGCGGCGCCTGGGCGGGACCGTCTGGTCAGGGCCAGAAGGCGCGCGCAAGGGGTCGGGCGGGCGTTATTGTACAGCGTCGCAGCAAGGGCTCGCCGGGATTCCGGCAGCGCCGTCCGCGCGCCGATGCTTTCACAGCGCTTACGATGCCGCCGGCGGTAGCCGCTTCGTCTTGAGGCTCGCCAGCCCGATGCCGGCGACCACGCACGCGAGCGCGATGCCGTGCGCGGGCGTGGGGCGCTCGCCGAGAAACGCGATGCCGTATAGCGCAGCCGCCACCGGCAGCACGGCCGTGAACACTCCGGCGATGCTGCCCGGTACGTGTCGAATGCCCAGCATCCAGAGGCAGAACGAGAACACGCTCGCCGAAAGCCCGTACCAGAGCGCGAGCCAGCCGATGCCCGCGGGCACGCTCGAAAAATCGAACGACAGCGCGCCGGGCAGGCCCACGGGCAGCATCAGCAGAAAGCCGAACAGGTGGGTGTAGGCGCAGATATCGAGCGGCGCGAGCGTCTGCGTGAGACGGCGCGAAAGGATCACGTAGAGCGATTCGCAGCACACCGCGCCGAGCACCATCAGGTTGCCGCCGAACGAGTTTGCGCCGCTATCGCCACCGTTGCCGCCCACGTGCGCGAGATTGATGACCGCAATGCCCGCAATGGCGAGCACGATGGAAGCGAGCGCCCGTGCGTCGGGGCGCTCGCGCAGGAAAAGCCACGAGAAGAGGGCGACCACGGCGGGAATGGTGCTCGTGATGACGCCTGCCGCGACCGCGCTCGTGCGATGCACGCCGCCGAGCATCAGCAGCGTAAACCCGAATGTTCCAAACAGGGCCTGGAGGAACAGATTGACCCATTCGCCGCGCTTCACTTTCTGCATTTTGGCGCGGCGCAAGAGCGGCCCGAGCACGGCGAGAGCGATCACGAAGCGCAGCAGCGCGAAGAGCGGAACGGGGATGAAGGCGACGATCGACTTGCCGATGCCGACGTTGCTGCCCACGAGCAGCATCGAGGCGACGAGAAAAAAGGAATAGCGATTCAAGCTGGAATCCGGGTGCGCAGTTCAGTTAGCATTCTAAATGTCTGCTTACTTGCTTGCCATGGCGCGCGGCGCGGAATCTCCGCATGCGCGTGCGTAAGTGGCCGGTAAGTTGCTACGCTTACCCTTGCTGGCATGGGTGGTTGGCGAAGATCGCTTTGCCGCACGTTCGTGCTGCGAATCTCGCGCCCTCATGCATGCTGCGATGCCGCAATGGCGGCTCGCGGCGCAAGCCAATAGCATCGCGCCCGCAGGCAGGTTGCAAGCGGGCGGCGGTGCACGGAGACGGCGCGCGGGAGCCTGGAAATGCTCATGCGTGTCCACGAGTTTGACGTTTCATCTTCACCAGGGGATTGTCGATGTCTGCGATTGAATCGGTTCTTCAGGAACGCCGCGTCTTTGCGCCTTCCGAGCAAGCGGTGGCTGGCGCCACGGTGTCCGGCATGGACGCTTACAAGGCGCTGTGCGCCGAAGCCGAACGCGATTACGAAGGCTTCTGGGCGCGCCTCGCGCGCGAAACGCTGACCTGGCAAAAGCCCTTCACGAAGGTGCTCGACGAATCGAAGGCGCCGTTCTACACGTGGTTCGAAGACGGCGAGCTCAACGCCTCGTACAACAGCCTCGACCGCCACGTCGAAGCGGGCAACGGCGAGCGCGTCGCGATCGTTTTCGAGGCCGACGACGGCACCGTCACGAACGTCACGTACACGGATCTGCTCGCGCGCGTAGCGCGCTTCGCCAACGCGCTTAAGAAGCGCGGCGTGAAGAAGGGCGACCGCGTGGTCATCTACATGCCGATGTCCGTGGAAGGCGTGGTCGCCATGCAGGCTTGCGCGCGCATTGGCGCTACGCACTCGGTGGTGTTCGGCGGGTTCTCGTCGAAGTCGCTCAACGAACGCATGGTGGACGTGGGCGCGGTCGCGCTCATCACCGCCGACGAACAGATGCGCGGCGGCAAGGCGCTGCCGCTGAAGAACATCGCCGACGAAGCGCTCGCCATGGGCGGCTGCGACGCGGTGCACAGCGTGATCGTCTACCGGCGCACGGGCGGCAAGGTCGCCTGGCAGGAAGGCCGCGACCACTGGATGCACGAACTCTCGGCGGCTGAAAGCGAGACCTGCGCGCCGGTGCCCGTGGGCGCGGAACATCCGCTCTTCATCCTCTATACGTCGGGCTCGACGGGCAAGCCGAAGGGCGTTCAGCACAGCACGGGCGGCTATCTGCTGTGGGCCGCGCAAACGATGAAGTGGACCTTCGACTACAAGCCGGACGACGTGTTCTGGTGTACGGCCGACATCGGCTGGGTCACGGGTCATAGCTATATCGCCTACGGCCCGCTGACGATCGGCGCGACCCAGGTCATGTTCGAGGGCGTGCCGACGTACCCGAACGCGGGCCGCTTCTGGGAAATGATCCAGAAGCACAAGGTCACCGTGTTCTACACGGCGCCCACGGCGATCCGCTCGCTCATCAAGTCCGCGGAAGCCGATGCGAAAGTGCATCCGAAGAGTTACGACCTTTCCTCGCTGCGCATTCTCGGCACCGTCGGCGAGCCGATCAATCCCGAAGCGTGGATGTGGTACTACGAAAACGTCGGCGGCAAGCGCTGCCCGATCGTGGACACGTGGTGGCAGACCGAAACGGGCGGCCACATGATCACGCCGCTGCCGGGCGCGACGCCGCTCGTGCCGGGCTCGTGCACACTGCCGCTGCCGGGCATCATGGCCGCGATCGTCGACGAAACCGGCCAGGACGTGCCGAACGGGCAGGGCGGCATTCTCGTCGTCAAGCGGCCGTGGCCCGCGATGATCCGTAACGTGTGGGGCCAGCCGGAACGCTACAAGACGGGCTATTTCCCCGAGGAACTCGGCGGCAAGCTGTATCTCGCCGGCGACGGCAGCGTGCGCGACAAGGACACCGGCTACTTCACGATCATGGGCCGTATCGACGACGTGCTGAACGTCTCGGGCCACCGCCTCGGCACGATGGAAATCGAGTCGGCGCTGGTGGCGAACCCGCTCGTCGCCGAAGCCGCCGTGGTGGGCCGTCCCGACGACACGACCGGCGAAGCCGTGGTGGCCTTCGTGGTGCTCAAGGCCACGCGTCCGCAGGGCGACGAAGCCGTGAAGCTCGCCAACGATCTGCGCGCCTGGGTCGGCAAGGAGATCGGGCCGATCGCGAAACCGAAGGACATCCGCTTCGGCGAAAACCTGCCGAAGACGCGTTCGGGCAAGATCATGCGCCGCCTGCTGCGCTCGCTCGCGAAGGGCGAGGCGATCACGCAGGACGTTTCGACGCTGGAAAATCCGGCGATTCTCGACCAGCTCGGCGAATCGCTCTAAAAGCCAGGTTTCGCGCGGCGCCTTGTCGGGCGCCGCGCCCGCCGTCGATGCGCGCATGGGCCGCCACCTGGCCCATGCATTCCCCTGCATTGGCCCCCGCATTGGCCCCGATTGCCGGCCCAGCGCGTTTTTGCTACATAGGCGCATGGCCGCGCCACACACCCATCCGCAGAACAACCTCAATCCATTGCCTGAGCCACCGCCGGTGAGCGAGGCGATGGCGCGCGCGCATCGGCGCTACTGGCGCTTCAACGTCGCGCTGATCGCCGTGCTGATGACGATTGGCTTTCTCGCGTCGTTCGTCGCGCCGCTTTTTGCGCGCACGCTCGCCGGCGTGCGCTTCGCGGGCTTCAGCCTGCCGTTCTACCTCGGCGCGCAGGGCGCGATTCTGCTCTACGTGCTGCTCGTCGCGATCTATATCGTGCTGATGCAGCGCGCCGACCGCGTGCTGCAAGCCGCGCGCGAAGCCGACCTCGCCATCCGCGAAGCCAGCAAGGCGCAGCAACGATGAGGCTTGCGCACCGGCTCATTCGCTCCTACGCGTTGTACACGCTCGGCTTTCTCGCCTTCGTCTACGTCATGTGGCGCATCGAGCTTGCCACCGGCCCCGGCATGTGGATCGGCTACGTGTTCCTGTTCGTGCCGATCGCGGTGTACGCGGTCATCGGGCTGCTCTCGCGCACCTCGGACCTCGTCGAATACTATGTGGCGGGGCGGCGCGTGCCCTCGTTCTTCAACGGCATGGCGACGGCCGCCGACTGGCTTTCCGCCGCGTCGTTCATCGGCCTCGCGGGCTCGCTCTACGCGAGCGGCTATGACGGCCTCGCGTATCTGATGGGCTGGACGGGCGGCTACTGCCTCGTCGCGTTCCTGCTCGCGCCGTACGTGCGCAAGCTCGCGCGCTACACGATTCCCGACTTTCTCGGCACGCGCTTTTCGAGCAACCTCGTGCGCGCGCTCGCCGTGCTCGCCACCATCCTCTGCTCGTTCGTCTATCTCGTCGCGCAGATCCAGGGCGTGGGGCTGATCGCCACGCGCTTCATCGGCGTGGATTTCGCCATCGGCATCTTCTGCGGACTGGCGGGCATCCTCGTGTGTTCGTTTCTCGGCGGCATGCGCGCCGTAACGTGGACGCAGGTCGCGCAGTACATCATCCTGATCGCGGCGATCCTGATTCCCGTTTCGCTGATCGCGCATCGCGACGGCCTGGGCTGGCTGCCGCAAATCGACTACGGCAGCGTGATGCAGCGCGTGGAAGCGCTCGAGCGCGACGTGCGCGGAGCAAGCGCCGAAGCCAACGTGCGCGACGCTTACCGCACGCGCGCGGCGCAATGGCAGACGCGTCTCGACACGCTGCCGCAGTCGTACGTCGCGGAGAAAACGCATCTCGTCGAATCGCTCGCGGACCTGCGCCGCCACAACGGGCCGCTGCGCGACATCGATTCGCTGCAACGCGAACTGAACGCGTTCCCGCGCGACGTGGACGCCGCGCGCATGGTGTGGACGCGCCAGCGCGACGACCTGCTCGAGCGCGCCGCGCCGCCCGTGCCGATGAACGAGCCGTTCCCCGCCGCAGACGACGCCGAGCGGCGCCTTCATCAGCGCAACTTCCTCTCGCTGCTGCTGTGCCTTTCGCTTGGCACGGCGAGCCTGCCGCACATCCTCACGCGCTACAACACGACGACCTCGGTGGCGTCGGCGCGGCGCTCGGTGGGCTGGACGCTTTTCTTCGTCGCGCTCTTTTATCTGACCGTGCCCGTGCTCGCGGTGCTGATCAAGTTCGAGATCCTCACGCATCTGGTGGGGCAGCGCTTCGACGACCTGCCGCATTGGGTCATGCAGTGGCGGCGCGTCGAGCCGTATCTCATCAGCATCGCGGACGTGAACGGCGACGGCGTGGTGCGCTGGAGCGACATTCAGATGCAGCCCGACATGGTCGTGCTCGCCGCGCCGGAAGTTGCGGGGCTGCCCTATGTGATGTCGGGGCTCATTGCCTCGGGAGCGCTCGCGGCCGCGCTTTCGACCGCCGATGGGCTGCTGCTCACGATTTCGAACGTACTCTCGCACGACGTGTACTACCACATGGTCGACCCGGCCGCATCGAGCCAGCGGCGCGTGACGATGTCGAAGATCCTGCTGCTCGGCGTGGCGCTGTTCGCTTCGTATGTGGCGTCGCTCAATGCGGGCAATATTCTTTTTCTGGTGGGCGCGGCATTTTCGCTCGCGGCGTCGAGTCTCTTTCCTGTGCTCGTGCTCGGCGTGTTCTGGAAACGCACGACGCGCCTGGGCGCCGTGGCCGGCATGATCGCGGGCCTGACGGTGTGCGTCTATTACATCGTCTCGACGTATCCGTTCTTTACGCAGCTCACGGGCTTCGCGGGCTCGCGATGGTTTGGCATCGAGCCGATCAGCTCGGGCGTGTTCGGCGTGCCCGCGGGCTTTCTCGTGGCGATTGGCGTGAGTCTGCTCGACCGCAAGCCGGACGCTTATACGGTTGCGTTGGTGGACTATATCCGTCATCCATGAGTGCGAGGACGTGATTGCCGGTGTGCGGTCGAGCACTTTAAAAACGGGCTGGCGAGGAGATACTGAAGTCCTCTCGTTCCCGCGCCGGTCCTCGAAGCAGTACGCGGGAATTCGGCGTCGGGCTGCGGCCCGACGTTTTTTCTGTTCAATGGCTCGCCGTGCTGCTGTGCGCTTTCCCGGCGGACTATCAAGTCATTCTTCTTTTGTCCGATAACCAGATGGGTCGTCTCGTGTCGCGGGAGGGCCCAGGTGCCATTCCGTGCGCTGCGCGGGAATTTGCGTTGAATCGAGCCAGAAAAAGGGCGTTTGGTCGGGGAAGTCATTGAAGCGCATTGCACTCAGTCTTATCGTTTTCGGCGCCTTTGCGGCGCCCGACGCATTTGCCAAATGCTGGGGCAACGACGCCTTCCAGAACTGCATCGACGAATCGGGCAACTCGTATACGGTACAGCGCTTCGGCAATACGTCTACGGTCAACGGGTATCAGCAGAAGCTGCCGGGCGAGGCGTGGGAGCAGACGGGGGCTTCGATTGGCGATACGACGGTCATCACCGGGCAGGCTGCCGATGGGTCGACGTGGACCGAGACGATCACGAACTATGGCAACGGGACGCGGACTATCTCGGGGATGGATGGGAAAGGGCTTGTGTACAACAGGTATTGCACGGTGAGTGGGTGCAATTGAGGGGGACGCGCTCGCCGCGTGAGCCGTGGCGCAGGACGTCGCGGGTTTCGCTGGAGTAGCCGATACCCTGTTGAATCACCCGAAACGATAAGGCTCCCTCATGGGGAGCCTTATGTGTTCGGTGGCGGAGAGACGGGGATTCGAACCTTTCGCCGACTGCGCATCCGCTTCGAACAGCTCGCTTTCATCCACGAGGCTTTCCTCAGAATCCCCTGCTGCATCATATGCTGGCGACGCCTGCAAAAGTCATTCTGTTAACGCCTCTAAGTGCACAACTAGCATAGCCTCCTCCCCAAGGTACAAGCCCTGAGACACTGCTGTACGCAAGATCGCAGGTTCTAGACTGCCGTTTTGGACGTCCTCCAGCATTCTCTTGCGCAATGGCTGGGAAGTGGCGGCCGCCGTGCTGATCTTCAATCTGGCGCTTCAAACGTGCCGCCAGCCGTGAGAAATGCCGCTTCAGGCAAACGATGGGCGCGAGCCGGATATTGCCGCATCTTCGACTAACCGGGGGGTGACGGTCAACCTGGTTTTCAGTCTGTCGTCTCCGGCTCGCAGTCGCCCGAAAGCAGATCGGAGAGTTCTTCCGGTCGCAGTTTGCGCAGGGTCTTTTCGGTGCGCCTGACGTGGCGGCGGTCATTGGGCTTGTAGATGTTGCGCGCCTTGCGGGCGTACCGTTTCTGTACGAAACAGCCCAGTTCCCCGGCAAGACGGATTTGCTTGCGGTTCGTGCTCATGACGGCGACCCGCACCTGAACGACCGCGCCCGCTCGCCTGCTGAGACGTTGCCCGCGCCGTCGCGCGCGACGCCATTCACGCTTGTTCTGTTGCCTGCCCCGATGATCTTGTCCATCGCCCCTCTCCTGACTGCTGGCAGCGTTGCCGGTTATCAGGTGATGAGTAGCGCGACTCAAGACAACGGCCCTTGCGCGAGATCCATGTTTGCCTGTTCACCGCCAGCCACAACGAAGCTGAAAGGTGACGTGGCAATCAAGAACGCGGCATGAACAACGCGCAGCGGTACCGACCAATTGCACAGCGAGGATCCTGTGCGCAAAAAAAACGCCATCTCACTTTCGGACATATCTGATTGCTGGCAGCACACCGCCTTGCCAGCATGAGCATTCGACCGATTAAGGGGACGCATAAGAATGGCGGAAATTGATCCGGTTTCAAACCTGCTCACTGGCCGACAGGCGTACCGCCTCGACGTGCCAGGAACGCCCGCCGCCGCCGCGCTCTCGGTGGTGTCGTTCACGGCCACCGAAAAAATGAGCGAGGCAAGCGTAGTGCTGATCGTGGCGACGCATCCGCAGCAACTCGCGCGGTCTGACTTCCTCAACCAGGACGCCACATTTTCCATCACACAGGAAGATGAAACCACGCGGGAAATGAGCGGTGTCATCGAGCGTATCTCGGTGCTTCAAACCTCGCACGACGAGGTTACGCACGAATTCCTGCTCAGGTCGCACATTGGACGGCTGGCGACGACGACGCGCACGAAAATCTACCAGCACGCGAGCACGCCTGACATCCTGGCGGCGGGGCTGCGCGAGCATGGGCTGCGCGAACATCAATTCGCTTTTCGGCTGCGCGGCACCTATCCGAAGCACGATTTCCGTATGCAATACGGCATGACCGACGCCGCATACGGTCACATGATGCAGGAGAAATCAGGCATCTTTTTCTATATTCAGGAGAGCGAACACGGCGATCAGGTGGTCTATGGCGATGACGTGGATCATTACATCTATGAACCCCGCCTGATCGTGCCGTACCGCGAAGCGGCGGGACTCGAATCGGGCGGCGTAGAAGCGGTCACGTCGATCAAGACCCACTCCGTTGTCGTGTCGAAGTCGGTGATTGTCGCGGACTATAACCCTCAAGAGGCTTGGGAGCGTTTTCGGGATACGGCCAACGTTGCCCCGGGCGATACCACGACCTACGGCCAGCCCTATGTGTACGGGACTCACCACCTCGACCAGACCGGGGCGAAACGGGAAGCCCAACTGCGGCACGAAGCGGCCATCGCCTGGCAGGTCGTCTATGAAGGCGAAAGCAACGTACTGGCCTTGCAGCCGGGGCGCGTGTTCGAAACGGATATGGTGCTGCCCGATGCGCCGGAAGGCCAGCTTATTGTCGAGATCACGCACAGCGGCGCACGCGACAAGCCCTATACGAACCGCTACAGGGCCATCCCCGCCGACCGGCGTTTCCGCCTGAAACTGGAACCCGAGAATTGGGCCAGGGTGAGCGGCACACTTTCAGCGCGCGTGACCAGTCCGGATTCCTACACGTATTCCTACATTACGTCGGAAGGCCACTATGTCGTTCGTTTCGATGCGGACTTCGAAACGTGGCCCAACGGCGGCGAAAGCGTACCGCTGCGCCTTGCAAAACCGTTCGCGGGCAAGCTGCAAACCGGTATGCACTTCCCTGCGCTGGACGATGCCGAAGCCGTGATTACCTGCCGCGACGGCAACCCGGACAAGCCGGAAATTACCGGCTTTCATCACCACAGCCAGGCGCGCGACCGCATCACGAATGACCGGCGCTGGCTCTCGCGCAACATGATCCGCACGCAGAAGAACAACAAACTGCGGATGGAAGACTGGGCAGGCCAGGAAGGCATCAAACTTGGCACGGAACATTCGGGCAAGTCACAACTGAATCTCGGCTACCTGATTAACAACAAACTCGAATACCGGGGCGAAGGCTTCGAGGCGAGAACATCGGGCTACGGGGTGAATCGCGCGGGCAAGGGCATGATGCTGACCGCCTACGACCGCCCCGCCGCGACCGGCAAGCAACTGGACATGCAGGAGACCATTGCACAGCTTGAAAGCGCGCTGGCGACCGCGAAGGCACTGGCCGCATCCGCCAGCAGCGCGAAGGCCGAACCCGCCGATACTGACGCCCAGCAGCAGATGAAGGACGATCTGGACGGTCTCAAGCAGCCGGGGCTGCTGATGAGCACGCCCGCATCGGCGGGCCTCGTCGCGGGCGGTGGCGTGCAGTTTTCGACGCAGGGCGGTATCTCGTACGTGGCCGGGAAAAACGCCGACTGGAGCGTGCTCAAGCGTTTCACGGTCGCGGCGGTCGAGAAGATATCGGTGTTCGTGCAGAAGGCCGGCATCAAGATTTTTGCGGCCAAAGGCCCGGTCGATATCCAGGCCCAGGGCGGTCCCATGTCGCTCACGGCTGCAAAGGACGTGAACTTTGCCAGCGTCAACGGCAAGGTCAATCTCGCGGCCGCGAAGGAAATCATCCTGGAATGTGGCGGCGCGTTCGTGCAAATCAAGGACGGCAGCATTACGCTTGGCGGTCCCGGCGATCTGTTCCTCAAGACCATCACGGTGCAAAAGCAGGGCAAGGCATCGCAGGGGCCCAACCTCCCCGTGCTGCCTTCCGGCAGGGTCGGCGACCTGCCTCACTTCCTCGAAATCAGTCACCACTACGAGGACCTTGAGCCGGTCAAAAACGCGCCCTACACGGTGCGCCTGAAGAATGGCACGACCCTGTCAGGCACGCTTGACGACGAGGGTTTTGCGCGTCTCGAGGGCATGCAGCCCGGTCAGGGCACCGCCTGTCTGGGCGAGGACGCGCGCCAGTGGGCGGGCGAACCGAAACGCCCCAACAGCGACTCCGGCGCAGCCACCGACGCGCAGTCCGGTATCAACCTTGTCAGGACGTTCCTTTCATGATCGCAAGAGTGTTGCCCATCACCCAGGTCAAACCGGACCTGAGGGACGCAGTACGCATGTCCGTAGCGGAAATCGAACGCTTTCTCGCCTTGTTCTACCCCATCGACGTGATCCGCCAGCAGCAGTCCGCACTGGCGATTGCCGGTCAATGGCTCTCCCGCGTGAAGGGGTTTCACGACGACGACGATTTCCTGCATCTGGTGCGCGATTTCCTGTCGTGGGTGCTCAGTGGTGGCGAGCGATCGCTTGCCTCGGACCACCTCTCGTTTTTCTTCTCGGGTTTCATGCCGAGTTACGGCACGGCGCGCACCTTTCTCGGCATCGTGAACGACGGCGGGACCTGGCCTGCCGTACGGGCGTTCATGCACAGCCAGGCATACGGCAATGCGAAGCAATACGTAGAGAATTTCGACTGGTCAGGAGGCCGGAAGACGGCGCAGGCCGAAGCCCAGGCGTGGCTGGACGTGCTGAAGATGGAAGACGGCACGTTGCAGGCGGCGACCCAGGGGGGCGCGGTCCTGCTGGCGCAGGCGCTCCCTGCCCCCAATGCGCCGGTGACCGATTTTCCGGCCAATGATCCCGTATTTCCAAAGCCGCCGCCGTCGCTGAGGGTGGTGCCGCCGGTTGAGGCCCCTGCGGCGGTCGAGGGAATTGGCGAGGCTGCGGCCAGTCGTCTCGGTCCGCTATTGCTGCGGCTTGGAGGGATGGCGCTGTTCACGGTAGTTATCGTGGTGATGCCATCGAATGCCTTTGAGCACAATACCGAAGATGAGGACATGCGCAAATTGCATGCGGAGTATCTTCGCAAGCAGCAACTGCCCATCCCCGCGCCCGAAGTCCGGACTGACGTAAAGGTCGATACACAAACCCAGGAGTGCAAGCCGCAGACCGAGGTCAACAAGCAGAACGGCGCGAAGTGTGAGAACGATGGCTATATTCTGATGGAGAAGTCGCTGGGCTACCAGCGGCTTGTCGATCCGCCGAAGGGGCGAGGCCTCGACGGTCTGTTTGAGAAGCAGGCCGATATGAGCGCGCCGAACCCGATGCCGAAGGACGTGAGCGAGCCGCCGCCTGGAGGCAAGCTGGTGTTCATTCCCGAAGCGATCAGGCCACCCAGGCCACACTATGCGGCACTCAACCCGGAGACTACGAGTGCGATAGCCTATCCACTGTTCGTGGTGTTTGAGGCGAAGCACATATCGAAAAGCTTCGATCCCAGTGATACCGATGGTATCCAGAAGGAAGCCAAGCGGCGGCTGGGCGAAACCTGCGACGGCACGCAGATGAGCGAGCCTTGGAGTGAGAGGCGAATTCCACAGGCGCTGAATCGAAAGGTGAAAAGTGGTGACATGACGCGTAGGGAAAGCAAGGCTCAATATCAAAAAATAAAAGATTCAGGATATGTCCGCTGGATGTTCATCTGCTTACCTGGTCCAACGGGATCGTCGTCGAAGCTGTTTGTGCTGATCGATGTTGTGGGTGCTGGAATGAACCTCGAAAAGACCTCGCAATCTGCCCCGGCTCAGTCGGAAAGCGATACATCAGGGAGCTTTGAATGACTGACTTTAGCAAGAACCGGCGACAGAAATTTCTGAGCGAAAAAGACTATCGCGAAGATGAAGATGCTTATAAATATGGGATCCAACTGGCTTACGACTCGCTGTCGTCAAGTACGCACAAAGCGCCTGGCGCGGATTCACGTAATCGATGGTCAATTGCCTCTGACAGTCTTGAATCGCTATTGCTCGATTACACGGCGGGTAAGCCTATCGAGGAATTGAGGACGCAGTTCCCCGACGTGATCAGGCGCTTCGATATCTACGTTGAGAGCGCTATATCTCCGCGTGGGAAGAATCCGCCCGAGAACGTGGCGGATACGTTTGAGATCACCCAGCTAGACGCCTACGTGTATGTGTTCTGGCTGCTCGCGCTGTGCAGGTTGCTGGGCCATTCGGAGTTCATCCCAACCGTCATCGGCTGGGTGGACAAAACACTCGAATTCAACCGAGGGCGTGACGGGCTGTTCGAAAATGTGGTGCAGGCGCTGACGGGTACGCATGTCGAAGCGCCGCGCGTGGTGCTCCATGCTGTGCCGTATCGGCCACTTGCCAGCGCCACGATAAGGAAACCCGACGAACGGCCCGCGCTGGTCAAGGAGTTTGTCGAGGGCTGGTACAAGGGCATGAAGCCGACCTACTGGTACGGCGCGCATACGGACGGTCTCTATTTCGGTTACTGGTGCCTGGAGGCCGCGCTGGTGACGGTGCTGTGGGACATTGACGACAGCAGCTATCGCGACAATCTCGTGTATCCGAAGGACCTAGTGGATTTCGCGCGTGAGCGCGAGGCCGCAGCAAGCGCCGCCGACACCCCGAAGCCCCACATTTCCCGCAGGACCGGCGAGCAATGCCCGCACACGGGGCGCTGGGGCGTGCTCGAATCGCCGGGGGCGTTCCTCCAGGAACGCATGTTCAAGAAGGGCGACACCTTCCCCGAGGGCATTCGCCGCGACCGTAGCGAAGGCCCGGTTACGTGGATCGTGATGGGGCGTGAGGACGGCGGCCCGACCCGCGAAGCGTGAGCGCATGAGTCTAGAGGGCAAATTCCGGCACCCGGACGCGGTGCCGTTTCTCGTTTCGCCGCCAGCCTGGGTGCGTATCCATGAACCCGCGCCGGGTGAATTGCGCGTCGCGACCGAGAGCGCAGACGAAGGCCGCGCGATCCTCTGCTTTCTGCCGCCTCTCGACGCGCCGACTGACGCAACACCATGACGACTTCACCGAGAAAAAATTCGGTCGGTCTGCCGCGCCTGACGATAGGGAAAATGCAAGCTATGGCCGCGAAGCATGGCGGCAAATGCCTGTCGGCGCAGTATGTCAACGCAAGAACGCATCTGGAGTGGGAATGTGCCGAAGGGCACCGGTGGCTCGCACGTCCGAACAATATCAAGAACGGGACGTGGTGCCGGATCTGCTGGCTACAACGGCGCAGGCTGGATCTGTCCGCCATCCAGGCAGACGCGCAGAAGCGCGGAGGACGCTGCCTGTCTGATGAGTATGTCAACAGCAGGTTGGCGCTGCTTTTCGAGTGTTCGGCGGGACACCGCTGGAAAAGCTCGGCTGCGGGGATTCGTGCGGGGAACTGGTGTCAGGAGTGCCTGTTTGCGGAGCGGCGTGTCACCCTGGACAAGATACGGGCAGTCGCGGCAGGCTACGGCGGAGAATGCCTGTCCGATACCTACGACCCCAAACAGCCATTGCGCTGGCGTTGCGCGGAAGGCCACGAGTGGGAGGTTACGGCCGACCACGTGCGCAGTGGTAACTGGTGCCCCCATTGCCAGCGTGAAAACCGGCGCAGAAAGGAGCTTGACCGGGTATGCGCGTTAGCGGCGGAACGCGGCGGGCGGTGTCTGTCGAAGCGCTACATTGATGGGGAGACGCCGCTGGAGTGGCAGTGCAGGCGAGGCCATACATGGCGTGGCAGGCCGGTGAACGTGATAAGAGGATTCTGGTGCCCGGACTGCGAGCGCGAAGACCACTCCGAGAGGGGTATCGAACGCATGCGCAAGCTGGCAGCAGCACGCGGGGGCGAATGCCTGTCCGACACCTACGTCAACGTGAAGGAGAAGCTGCGCTGGCGCTGTGCACGCGGTCACGAGTGGGAGTCGACGGCCGCGACTGTGCTCACTGGTTGCTGGTGTCCGAACTGCGCGGTGCTGGGGCGCACGAAGAACCGCGTGAAACGTCTGCGATATGACTTTGAGGGGGGCGTGTGAGAAGGCCAGAAGTGCGGAGAGTTGCCCTCTGTGTGCGTTGCAGTGTCAGGGTGGCCGGACCGTACGTATCCTGCTACGCCCAGGCGGCGCGTTGCGCCGGCGCAGTCAGACGATTCATATATGGGCGAACGATCCACCCTGATTCGAGGGCGATCCGGCAACCGTCAAGATGATTGACAGCCTGCACGAACAGGCGCGCCTGTTCGCCAGGCGCGAGACGCACCAGGCCGTCCACGAACGGAACCCATCGCACTAAGGCGGTGCGCCAGGCGCTTCGCACTGCGCCGGTTAAGGTCGTTGCCGACGCATCGAAGTGCGGCGGGATTGGGCTGTTCGACCCGGAGTTCGTGCAGTGGCACATTGCGGCCGCGCCCGAGCTTTAGGCGATGCGGATATCGACGCGCAAGTGGGTCGGTTTGTGGGTCGAAAAAACAAAAACCCCGCAAGTCATTGACTATACGGGGCTTTTGTCCTGAATCTGGCGGAGAGAGGGGGATTCGAACCCCCGATAGGCTATTAACCTATACACGCTTTCCAGGCGTGCGACTTAAACCGCTCATCCATCTCTCCGGCGGGACGCGAATTATAGCAGGTTCCGTGCGAGGGAGGAAAGCGCTCACGCAGAACCTGGCGCGATGCGCGCTTTGCAAAGTCCGCCGCCCTCCCTGAGCAACGCAGAAATCGTTCGTTCTCCGCCTGCCAGGAAGGCGAGCGGCCACACGCTCGACGCGAAGGGTTGCAGTATCGTTGCGCAGGCATCGATCGGCGCCTTCGGCGCGAGTTCGGGCGCCGACAATCAGGCGCTCGTCGTGGTGGGAATCCGTCATAAATTCTGACGCCAGCCCGCACTCCCTGCTTTCGAGCGCCGGCAGCCGGGCGGGGTATCGCCGATAATGCATCGTCGATCCCCCGAGGAGAATCTGCTTGAAGGTCAGCGAAGCCGTTACCAGCCGCAAGTCCGTGCGCCAGTTCCTGCACGATCCGGTGGACCCCGCCATCATTCGCCGCGTGCTGGCTACCGCTGCGCGCGCGCCTTCGGGCGGCAATCTGCAGCCGTGGCATGTTCATGTCGTGGGCGGCGAATCGCTCGCGAAGCTCAAGTCGATCATGGCCGATCGCATAGCGCAGGCGCCCGGCGGCGAGCAGATGGACTACGACGTGTATCCGCGCGAACTGGGTTCGCCGTATCGCGAGCGTCGCTACCAGGTGGGCGAGGATCTATACCGCAGCATCGACATTGCGCGCGAGGACCGGCCGGGCAGGCTGCGCCAGTTCGCGCGCAACTACGCGTTTTTCGACGCGCCGCTCGCGCTCTTTTGCAGCGTGGATCGGCAGATGGGCCCGCCGCAATGGGCCGATCTCGGCATGTTCCTGCAAACGGTCATGTTGCTCCTGCGCGAAGCCGGCCTGCATAGCTGCGCGCAGGAATGCTGGGCGCGCTATGCGCAAAGCGTGGGTGGCTTTCTCGCTTTGCCGCGCGAACGCATGGTGTTCTGCGGCATGGCGATCGGTCACGAAGACACGCACGCGCCCATCAACCAGTGGCGCTCGGCTCGCGTACCGCTCGACGAATTCGTTCAGTTCGACGGTATTTAAGCCTGAATAAAAACTAACGTTAGTAATACATATTGCTTACATAGCCGCGCGAATACGCGCGGCGAGCGCTTCGAGTTGCGCCATGTCCGCCATCTCGCGAGCATGCGGACGCAGCTCTTCGCCCGCGCGCCGCGGAATCAGATGGAAGTGCACATGCGGTACGGTCTGCCCCGCGGCGGCGCCGTTGAACTGCGCGATCAACAGGCCTTCGGGCGCAAGCACCTTGCGCATCGCGGCCGCCATCTTCTGCACCGTCGCCATCGCGGCGGCGCCGGCTTCGGGCGAAAGATCGTAGATCATCCCGGCGCTTTCCTTCGGCAGCACGAGCAGATGGCCTTCGGCCTGGGGCATGACGTCCATGATCGCGAGCGTCGCGTCATCTTCGTACACCTTGATGCAGGGAGCTTCGCCGCGCAGGATGCGCGCGAAGATGTTCTTGTCGTCGTAGGCCATGGTCGGGTTCTCCAGATCGGGCGCGCCGTTTGCCCTCGGCAGGCGCGGCGGGTTTTGTCGAGTTTGCGATTATGGCCCGCCCAGTAAGGGCTGTGCGTGTTCCTGCACGTTTTTTGAAGTGGGTGCATCATAGAGCCTCTCGCAGCGCGCGCGACGACGAATGTCTTGATAGCAACCTCTTGAATGGCATCGGAGCAAGGTACCAAGGACCCAACTCCTGCCGACATGGAGCACGTATGGCAACGACTGATCTCGAAGCAGTTCATCCCGTTCGTGAGGCCACCGTTTCGGGGGCCTGGCGGTTTACCGCCCAGCTATTGGCGCGCGCGGACGTGAAGTTCAACGGCACCCGGCCGTGGGACATGCAGATCCACGACCCGCAGTTGCCCGAGCGCGTGCTGGCGCTCGGCAACCTGGGCCTGGGCGAAGCCTATATGGACGGCCAGTGGGACTGCGAGCAGCTCGATGAATTCTTCGCGCATGTGTTGCGCGCGCATCTGGACGACCAGATCGATCCGTCCCGTCTCGTCTTCTACGCGCTCAAGGCGCGCCTCATGAACCGCCAGACCGTGCGCCGCGCATGGAAGGTGGGTCAGCAGCACTACGATATCGGCAACGAGTTCTACGAGGCGATGCTCGACAAGAACATGGCCTACACCTGCGGCTACTGGTCGGGCGGCGCGAAGACGCTCGACGAAGCGCAGGACGCCAAGCTCGATCTCATCTGCCGCAAGCTCGGCCTGAAGCCCGGCATGCGCCTGCTCGACATCGGCTGCGGCTGGGGCAGTCTCATGAAGTTCGCCGCCGAAAACTATGGCGTGTCGTGCGTGGGCGTGACGATCTCGAAGGAGCAGGCCGCGCTGGGCGCCGAACGCTGCAAGGATCTGCCCGTCGAATTCCGTTTGCAGGACTACCGGTTGCTCGACGAGAAGTTCGACCGCATTGCGAGCGTGGGTATGTTCGAGCATGTGGGGCCGAAGAACTATCGCACCTATATGGAAGTCGCGCAGCGCTGTCTGGTCGACGACGGTTTATTCGTACTGCATACGATTGGCAAGAACCGCCGCGACACCACGCCCGACCCGTGGATCGACAAATACATTTTCCCGAACGGCGAACTGCCGACTATCGGCCAGATCGCCGACGCATCGGGCGGTCTCTTCGTGGCCGAAGACCTGCATAACTTCGGCGCCGATTACGACCGCACGCTCATGGCGTGGCACGCGAATTTCGAGGCCGCGTGGCCGCGTTTCAAGGAGCAGATGGGCGAGCGGTTCTACCGCATGTGGCGTTACTACCTGCTTTCGTGCGCCGGTGCGTTCCGCGCGCGTGATATCCAGCTTTGGCAGTGGGTGTTTTCGAAGGACGGTTTGCCCGGCGGCTATCAACGTCCTGTCTGAGCGTCCTGTCTGATCGTTCCGTCGCGTCGTCAGTCGCTTCATCGGCACGGCCGCGTTGCGCCAATGGCGAACGCGGCCGTTGTTTTATCCATCAGCGAATCAATGCCGAGACCGTGGCGATGCCGAGAATCGTCATGATGACGGAGGCGCACACGTGAATGGCGATCTCGCCCGCGGCCCAGCCGAAACGCCCGTTCTGCAGATGCGAAACGACTTCGGCGGAGAAGGTCGAGAACGTGGAGAGGCCGCCCATGAGGCCGGTGATGACGAAGAGGCGCCATTCGGCGGATAGCTGCGGCATGCGTCCGAAGTACGCGACCGCGACGCCGATCACATAGCCCGCAATGATGTTCGACGCGAGCGTGCCGAGCGGCAACTCGGGGTAGAGGGCGTTCAGGCGTAGCCCGAGAACCCAGCGCAACAGCGAACCGAGCGCGCCGCCAATGCCGACGGCGAGAATGGACAGATACATGGTCTGGAGTCGTTGAGGCGCGCTGTTGAGCGCGCAACGCGAGCCGGCGCGCCATTGCGCCGGCTCGGTTCTTCTACCGTTTTCGAGCACGGAGTGTAGCATCGGCGGGGACACGCGGCTCCTTGCCACGGCTACCTGCTCTCAGACCTAGTTCTGCCCACGCGCTGTCGTGAATGAGCGCCGCGCGGCGTGTCAGACGATTCCGCCGTTCGCGCGCAGCACCTGGCCGTTGACCCACGCGCCGTCCGGGCCCGCAAGGAACGAGACGACGCTCGCAATGTCGTCGGGTTGGCCAAGACGCTGCAGAGGCGGCATGTTCGCGAAATGCTGGACCTGCTCTTCGGTCTTGCCGCTGAGGAATAATTCCGTCGCCACCGGCCCCGGCGCAACCGCGTTCACGCATATTGAGCGTCCGCGCAACTCGCGCGCGAACACGCGTGTGATCGTCTCCACGGCGGCCTTGCTTGCCGTATAGAGCGCGTAGCCGGGCAGATTCATCGCGAGCGCGGAAGTCGAGAAGTTGATCACGCGGCCGCCTCGCGCGAGCTTCGTCGCCGCTTCGCGCAGTGTGTTGAGCGTGCCGCGCACGTTGATGTCGAAGGTCTCCTCGTAGATCGCGTCGGTGGATTCGGCGATCGTGACGGTCTTCATGATGCCCGCGTTGTTCACGAGCAGCGTGGGCTGGCCCAGCGTTTCGGCTGCGGTGTCGAAGAGCCGGCGCACCTCGTCGGCCTTCGCGATGTTCGCCTGCACGGCTATCGCGCGGCCGCCGTCCGCCGCGATCTTCGCGACGAGCGCATTGGCTTCGGCGCTGCGCGAAGCGTAGTTGACGACAACGGCGTAGCCGTCGCGCGCGAGACGTTCGGCAATGGCGGCGCCGATGCCGCGCGAAGCGCCCGTGACAATGGCAACGCCGCGCGAATTCGTGGATGCGTTCATGATCGGAGTCCTTCTCGTGAGTGGTGTGAGCAGGCTCGATCATGAACGAAACCACGGCGGCGATCATTGCATGCCGCTGGGTTTCATCGTTCCATTTCGATTAACAATGTGTCGCGACGCTCAATAGCATCAATAGGCGATGCAGACGGATTTCGTCTCCGTGTACGCGTCGATGATCGCGCGGCCATGCTCGCGGCCGATGCCCGAGGCCTTGAAGCCGCCGAAGGGCAGCGCCGGATCGACCATGTTGTGCGTATTCACCCATACGGTGCCCGCCTGCACGCCGTCCACTACGCGCAGCGCGCGGTCGAGCTGGTTGGTCCAGACGCTCGCACCCAGTCCGTACTCCGAAGCATTCGCCGCGGCGACGGCCTCCTCCACATCGTCATACGGCATGGCGACGAGCACGGGCCCGAACACTTCTTCGCGCACGACCGTCAGCGCCTTGTTGGCCGCGTTCGAAATCACCGTGGGCTCGACGAAGAAGCCCGGCCGATTGCCGTCGCCGCCGCCCGCCACGATTTCGCCGCCTTCCGAGCGGCCCTGTGCGATCATGCCCGCCACCTTGGCGCGGTGGCGTGCGGAAACTAGCGGGCCCATCTGCGTGGCGGCGTCAAAGCCGGAGCCGAGCACCGTTGTGCGCGCAACCTGTGCGATGCCGTCGACGATCTCCTCGAAACGCGCGCGCGGCAAATACAGTCGCGAGCCGGCCGTGCACACCTGACCGTGATTGAAGAAGATGGCGCCGGCCGCGCCTTCGATGGCGCGCTGCGGATCGCAATCGTCGAGTACGATCACGGGGCTCTTGCCGCCCAGTTCCAGCGACACGCGCTTGAGATCGCTCGCGCATTGCTTGCCGATGATACGGCCCACTTCGGTGGAGCCGGTGAAAGTGACCTTGTCGACCTGCGGATGGCGCACGAGCGCCGCGCCCGCCGTTTCGCCCTGGCCTGTGACGACATTGAATACGCCCGGCGGAAAGCCGGCTTCGTGCGCGAGTTCGGCAAGGCGTATGGCCGTGAGCGGCGTTTCCTCGGCGGGTTTGAGCACCACGGTGCAACCGCAGGCGAGTGCGGGCGCGATTTTCCAGACCGCCATCAGCAGCGGGAAATTCCACGGCACGATCGCGGCCACCACGCCCGCGGGCACGCGCCGCGTGGACGCGTTGTAGCGCACGCCGGGCGGGAACGCGAGCGAGAGATCCACGGTGCTGCCCTCGATCTTGGTCGCCCAGCCGGCCATATAGCGCAGCCATTGCACGCTGCCGCCCACTTCGAGCATCTTCGAGAAGCCCAGCAGCTTGCCCTGGTTGAGCGTTTCGAGCGCCGCGAGTTCGTCGCCGTGCTGTTCGACGAGATCGGCGAGCTTGAGCAGCAGGCGCTCGCGCGCGGCCGGCGGCATACGGCGCCAGGTATCGGCTTCGAACGCGCGGCGCGCGGCCGCGACGGCGGCGTCGATGTCGGCGTCACTGGCGTCGGGCACCTGCGCGAACTCGGCGGCCGTGGCGGGATTGAATACGGCGAACGTGCGGCCATTGCCGCTTTCGCTGAAACGTCCGTCGATGAACATCTGCGTGCGGATCGTGTGCGTGAAGTCCTGGCGGTCCATACCGTCTCCTGATTTAAGTAGTAATGCGAATTTTTTTCGTCGATCGATCCAGCGTAAATCGATCGCGCTGGTCAGCGAATGCATATGCGCATGCGAGATTGAGCGTGCCGCCCGCGAGAAACAGCACATGGAACCCTTGTCCAAAGCCCCATGACGTGGTGGCGAGCGCCGCGCCTGCCAGCATGCCCGCGTGATGCGCGAGGCCTGGGCAGCTTGCGCCCGATGCGCGGGTCGCTTGCCCGCCGCGCATGAGCGTCGGGAGCGTCAGATAGTCGAGCACGGCGAATGCGGGCGCGGCAAGCGCGGCCCACGGCGCGAGCGAATCGAACGTGAGCGCGGTGAGCAGCGCGCCGCGCAAGACGAAGAGCACAAGTAGCGCGCGCCGGTAATCGACGCGATCGGCGACCCAGCCTGCCATGCCTACGGCGGCGAGCGATGCCCCGATCTGTGTGGTGGAAATCGCAGTGCCGCCACAGAGGGCGAAGAACTGGAAGCGCGCGAGCACGCCGCTCGATAGTCCCGCAAGCAGCGCGGGTGCGATGAGCAGCATGCAGTTGCGCCGCGTTGGCGCGATTGTGTGCGTGTGCAACGATCGTGCCGCGTTATCGGGCGCTCGCCGCAAGTGCAGGCACGCCCCTGCGATCAGTGCGACGCCGCCGAACAGGAGCGGCGTTGTCACGCCCGTTGCGCCTGCGCGAGCGCCTTCGCCCATCGCCGCCATCGTGAGTACAAGTGCGCTCGCGATCGGCACGGTGGGGCGCTGTGCGAAGCAGCGCACGAGCGCGCCGGGAATCGACGCCATCGCAAGCAGGGCCAGCGCGCTCGCGGCGAATGCCGCAAACGGCGCGCCGGCCTGCATCGCCGTGCTCATGATGCCTGCGGCAAGCGCGCTGGCGCCAACCGTCACCGCCGCCCAGATACTTAAGCGGCGTGCCGTGTACAACGAGGCAAGGCGGCGCTCGCGCGACGTCATCGCGTGCTCACTGCTTGCCGTGGCAGCACGACTTCGCCTCGGGCGCGTTCGCGCCGTCCTGCACGCTGTGCGGATCGCGCCCGCCGGGCAGGTCCATTGCCGGATTGCCGTAAAAGAAGTTATTGGGTTTGAGCATGAAGCCCGCATACTCCACCGGCATCACGGGGAAATCCTCGGGCTTGCATACGTGCGTATGCCCGAAGCTGTGCCACAGCACGATGTCCTCGTTCTCCACGTTGCGGTTCGCCTCGATATAGCGCGGCAGGCCGTCGCCGCCCGCGTGCTGGTTCGGGTAATCGCCGCTCGCGTAACGCTGTGTCGTGTCGTACGGCGTGACCCACACATGGCGCGTGGCGAAGCCGCCGCGCTGGCGCACCTTCGAATTGGGATCGGCGAGCAGGAGCGGCGAATCGTTGATGATGAGCTTGTAGCCCGGATTCGCGCCCACGCGATTTCTCACGTTCGGATTCACGACTTTCCAGAAACGCCCCGTTCGACCGTTGGCGTTGCGCGCCGCTTCCTGCTCGGTCTTGAGCACGCGCTTCGTCGTATCGAACACGTTGCCGTACGGATTCTCCGCACCCATCGCGCGCGGCACGAATTCATGTTCGGTGACGGAGTTCTTCTCGCCGTCCACCATCATGTGCAGGCGCGCGTTGAAGAAGTGCTGATGCGTCGGGCCGCCCAGGTTTTCGGTGACCATGCCGCCCCAGGGGTACGTGTCGCCATCGGCCACCGCCGAGGTCTGGATAATGCCCGTTAGCTTGCATTCGAGCTGGATCGTGCCGTCCTGATAGAAGTACCAGTAAAAGCCGTAATCGTAGTTGCCCACGGTCGCGAAGAACGAGATCACGAGGCGTCGCGAGCGGCGCATCTCGAACACGCCGGTACGAAATTCGTAGTGCTTCCAGAGCGTGCCGTAATCCTCTTCGTGCAGGCACACGGCGTTTTTCATCGTGAAGCCGTTGCCGAAGTCGTCGGCGGACGGAATGTCGAAATAGCGGATCGTGCCGAGGCAATCGCAGCCCAGTTCAAGCTGGTTCGCGAGTTTGCCGAGTCCGTATTCGCCCGCGTCGAATGCGCTTTTCCAGTAGTGGTTCGTGGTGGGGTCCGAGTAGGGCACGCACATCTCGGTCACGCTCGCGCGGTAGACGATCGGGCGCGGCGCGCTCTTGCCGTCGTCCCAGGTGATCTGGTGCAGCACGAGCCCTTCGCGTGGCGTGAAGCCCACGCGGAATGTCCAGTTCTGCCAACTAACCTGCCAGCCGTCGATCGTGAAGCTCGGACCTTCGGGCTGGCTGATGGAGAGCGGTTTGACGGTGTTGCGCGGCTCGCCCAGGCTCGGCGTGTCGTAGTTGTGCTTTGTGCGCGGAATGGGAATGATGCGACCGTCGTCGATCAGATCGATCACCTTGTGCGCGAGCAGGTCCACCACGGCAACGACGCCTTCGATAGGGTGCGCGTAGCCGTTGTCGGTCAGGGACTCGCGGTAATAGCTCACGCAACGCACGAGGCGGCGGCCGTTTTCGTTCGGGCGGTCGAACGCGCCGGCCGAAAACGGATCGACCTGCACGCGCTCGAGTTCGTCGTCGGTGAGGCCGCGCTTCTTCACGGCCTCGCGCCACGCAGCGTCTTCCTTCACGATGCGTTCCGCATTCATGAAGTCTTCGATCATCACGGGCGGCTGGCCGAAGGGCGCGCTTTGCAGTGCGAGCGCCTTGCGCGATTCGACTTTCTTTTCGCGCAGGTCCACGACGAATTCGAGCGTTTGGGTGCGAGTGCGGTCTATCGCGATGACGAAGGCGCGGCGCGAATAATAATCGCCGTGCCGGTAGGCGAGCACCTCGGCCTTGGGCGGCTCATGCAGTTCGGTGACGGGAAAGCGCCCATATTCATCGAGTTGCTCGGCGGCTTTCACGATGTCACAGGCAAGCTGCATTTCGGCGAGGCTCAACGGGTCGAGCGGATGCGCGTTCGGATTCGTGTTCATAAGCATTTCGTAAGGATGACGTGGGCGCAACGTTGCGTGGGACGGTATGAAGAATCCGCATGCGTTTCACGCAATGTCGATGGGTCAATCGTAGAAACGCCGTATTTTTTTCGCGCTTGCAAAACGCGCCAAAGGGGCGATAGAGTGCGCCAGAGACGATCGATAGTTAAAAAAGCTAAAAACCTTGGCGCATACAGGCCCCAACGGAGAGAGACATGAAAAGAGTGCCTGTCAACAGCGGTTTTCCGATGATTCGGGGCGCCGTGATGGGTCCCATCGTGCGTGCGCTCGACGCCGCTGGTGCGGACTGCGATGCATTGCTGGCCGAGTTCGGCCTGAGTCGCCGGCAGCTTTCGAATCCCTATGAAATCGTGCCGCTCGGGCGCTACGCAGGTGCGTTCGAGCGCGCCGCGCAGGTGCTCGACGAGCCCTTTCTGGGCCTGCGTTTAGGCGCCGAATTGCAACTCACGGAACTGGGGCCGGCTGGCCTCGTATTCATGTCGTCGCCCACGCTCGGCTCCGCCATTCGTAAGTTCACCGATACGCTTGGCTCGTGGCAAAGCGCGACGGCCGTGGATCTCGTGACCGACAATGCATGGCCGATGTGGAGCTATCGCATCGCGCATACGCAAATCTGGCCGCGCCGGCAGGACGCCGAGTACAGCGTGTCCGCCATGTGCCACATGATTCGCCAGGTGCGCGGCGCGGCATGGACGCCGTGCGAAATTCATTTCGAGCACGCGGCCCCCGAGGATCTCAAGCCCTACATGCGCCTCTTTCGGGTGCCGGTACGCTTCCAGCAGCCGGCAAACGGCGTGGTCGTGCACCCGCACGATCTCGACACGCCGCTCAAGAGCGCCGACGTGCAGATGGCCCGGATGATGGAACGCCACGCCACCGACCTCATTTCGCGCGACACGATTCCGCATACGCTCGTGGACCAGGTGCGCGATCTCGTGACGCGCCGGCTCGCGCGCGAGAAGCTCGTGGTCGGCGATATCGCGAAGGACCTCGGGCTCTCGGACCGCTCCTTGCAGCGGCACCTCGCCGATGCGGGCACTTCCGTGCGCCAGATCATTCGCGAGGAGCGCGAACGCAGCGTGGCGGTGCTGCGCGAGCAGGAGGGCATGACCAACGCGGCCGTGGCCCGCGCGGTGGGTTATGCCGACGCCACGGTGCTATGGCGTGCGACGCGCAACTGGGGCCGTGCGGGCGGCAGGCGCACCCGATAGCGATCCAGAACAGCGAAAGCGGATTGACGGCTTTCGGTAAGTTTGTGGACTGAATAAAGTACGAATGCCCAGCCCGTCATATTGATAAGGATACCGAAGGTAATATCGACCGCTCTGACGCGCTTAAGTGAAAACCCGCTCCATCCCTGGCGCACTTTATCGAGTAATTGGCGCGTTGCGCCAGGTCGGCGAATTTATTAGCTGCCTACCATGCGCTCAATCCGAATCGCGAAATTCGATTCGTCGAGCGCCACGGGCACGCGATTGTTCATCGTGTCGTATGGCGAACCCAGAACAGACACCAGCAGAGGCAACGATGAACGAACCGTTTTCTCCCGCTCACCTCGTTGGCAACAACGCGGCAGCGGACTCGCAGCGCAGCCTGCTCGGGCTTTGGCAGATCGTCTTTCTCGTCATTTCCGCGGCGGCGCCGCTCACCGGCATGCTGGGTGCGGTGCCTCCGGCCATCAGTCTCGGCAACGGCGCGGGCATTCCAGGCGCGTTCGTGATTGCGGGCGCGGTATTGCTCGTGTTTAGCGTGGGCTTCGCTTCGATGAGCCGGCACATCGTGCGCGCCGGCGCGTTCTACGCATACATCACGGCGGGCTTCGGCCGTCCTGTCGGCATGGCTGGCGCGCTAGTCGCGCTGCTCTCGTACACGAGCATCCAGATTGCGCTGTACGGTTTGTTCGGCTTCTTCTGCACGGTGGTGCTCAAGCCGTTGATGCATGGGTCGCTGCCTTGGTACGCGTACTCGTTTGCGTGCCTCGTCGTCGTGCAGTTCACCGGCATTCGCGGCATCGACCTGAACAGCCGTCTGCTCGGCGTACTGATGTGTCTCGAACTCGGCATTCTGCTGCTGCTGAGCCTCGCGATCGTGATTCATCATGGCGGACCCGACGGGCTCACGCTCGCGCCGTTTTCGCCGCGTCACGTGTTGAGCGGGCATCCCGGCATCGCGGTCATGTTCGCGCTCGCGTCGTTCATCGGCTTCGAGGCCACGGCGATCTACGGCAAGGAGTGCCGCGACCCGAAAGTCACGGTGCCGCGCGCGACCTATGTTTCCGTCACGCTGATTCTCGTGTTCTTCGCGTTTGTCACGTGGGCCATTGTTTGCGCGTATGGCCTCAGCAACGTCGCGGACGTGGCGACGAAACAGCCGGGCGACTTCTGGTTCATCCAGTCGACGAAGTATCTTGGCGGCGCGATGACCACGACGATGAGCTTCCTGCTGCTTTCCAGCATCTTCGCGAGCCTGCTGTCGTTCCATAACACGATCGTGCGCTACATCCACGCGCTCTCGGGTGAGGGGATTCTTCCGGCCGTGCTCGATCGGCTGCATCCGAAGTATGGCTCGCCGTATCTCGCGAGTTATCTGCAGACGCTTTCGGTCGCCGCGCCGCTGGGCCTTTTCGTGGCCGCGGGCAGCGATCCGTTCAATATCGTGTTCAGTTGGGGCTCGGCGCTCGGCACCATCGGCATCGTCATGCTGCAGGCGCTCACGAGTTTCTCGGTGGCGGCATTCTTTCGCGCCACGAGGAAGGACACGCGCGTTTGGCACGCATTTCTCGCGCCGGTGCTCGGTGGCTTCGGTCTGCTTACCATCGGCATCGTGCTGATCGGCAACCTCGACGCGCTCGCCGGCTCGGATAGCCCGGTCGTGCGTGCGTTCCCGTGGATCGTGCTCGCGGTCGCGCTGATCGGCGTGGCGGTTGCGTTCGTCCTCAGGCGCTCGCGCCCGGACATCTACGCGCGGTTCGGGCAATAGGACCCCTCTACGCCGTCGATTCACGCAGTTCCCAGCGGTTCCAGACAAGGGCGGCGCGCTACGCGCGCGGCCCGCCTCTTTTCGAAAAGACAACGACATGGCAAATACCGTCAAGCGCACGGCGCTGGCGCTGGCTTCCTGCGCCCTCGCGATGAGTGCGCACGCGCAATCTTCGGTCACGCTTTACGGCACCGTGGACGCCGGCCTCATTTACTCGACCAACCAGCAGACCACGCACGCCGACGGCACCACGAGCGGCCACGCAAACTGGCAACTGAGCGGCGGCAACCTCGTGCCTTCGCGCTGGGGCATGACGGGAAGCGAAGACATCGGCGGCGGCACGAGCGTCAATTTCACGCTGGAAAACAGCTTCTTTTCGCAGAACGGGGCGCTGCTGCAAGGCGGCACGCTCTTTAACCGCAACGCGTGGGCAGGCGTTGCGAATAGCCGTTACGGCACGCTCACGCTGGGCCGCCAGTACGATCCATTCTCCGACGATCTGGGGGCTTACGTGTCGAGCAACAACTGGGCAACGCTATATGGCGCGCACTTCGGCGACGTGGATAACCTCAACGAGGCGTTCAACTTCAACAACTCGATCAAATACGTGAGCCCGAGTTTTGGCGGTTTCACACTGGGCGGCCTATTCAGTTTTGGCGGCGTGGCGGGAAATTTTTCGCAGAACCGCGGCTGGTCGCTGGCGGCGAATTACGCCAACGGGCCGCTTTCGCTTTCCGCCGGTTACCTCGAGTTGCGTAATCCGCTGCAGGCAGCGCTGGGCGGCGAGACCGGCTATATCGGCGACTTCAGTTGCAGCAATCCGAATGCGTCGTACTGCGAACTACAAAACGCGCAACGTATAAGCATATTTGGGGCAGGCGGGTCGTACGCGTTCGACAAGGTTAGCGTGGCGCTTAGCTATACGCATACGCGTCTCTCGCAAAGCCTCTATTTCGCGAGCGCCGCGCGACCGCAGGGCGCGGACATCTCGTTCGACATTGCCGAACTGAATACGTCGTGGCAATACTCGCCCGCGCTGCAGTTCGGCTTCGCGTATATCTTCAACGACGCGCATCCGGAAGGCGGATCGTCCACGCGGCTTCACCAGATCAACCTGGGCGCGGTCTATAGCCTTTCCAAGCGGACAGCAGTGTATGCAGTGGCGATCGGGCAGAAGTCGTCGGGAGCCGGTCTTGCTGTCGACAATGGGGACGCCACCAGCGGCGCGACGCAGAACCTCGCGCAAATCCCGAACCTCGTGAATTCGAACACCGACAAGCAACTCGCGGTGATCGCGGGCATTCGGCATAACTTTTAAACGCGCCGCCGCGGCGCGCCATGATGCGCCGCGGCAACCGGGGAGCGCGTGCACGCTTCACGCGCCGCCCGCGCCGTTCGGCAGTAGAATGTTCGGGTCCGCTTTTCGTGTGAGCCCGCGCATGAAAGTTGCCTTGTTCGTCCCTTGCTTCATCGACGCGTTCTACCCCGAAGTGGCCATCGCCACACTGGAACTGCTGGAGCGCTTAGGCTGCGAGGTCGACTATCCGCTCGAGCAAACCTGTTGCGGCCAGCCCATGGCCAATAGCGGCGCGCAAGCCGAGGCGGCGGGCGCGGAGCGCGTGTTCGCGCGCGCCTTCGAAGGCTACGACTATATCGTCGGACCTTCGGCAAGCTGCGTGAATCACGTGCGCGACCACTTCACCGCGATCGAGCAGACCGACGCCGTGCGCAAGGTGCGCGAACGCACGTACGAACTCGTCGAGTTCCTGCACGACGTATTGGGCGCGCGCGAATTCCCCTGGGCCGAATTTCCCTGGCGCGTAGGTTTGCACAATAGCTGCAGCGCGTTGCGCCATTTGAAGGAAGCGTCCGTTTCCGAAATCGCGGGTCCGGCATTCTCGAAGCCGCTCGCGCTGCTCGAAAACGTGAAGGGCATCGAGTTCGTAAAGCCGGCGCGCCCCGACGAATGCTGCGGTTTTGGCGGCACGTTCGCCGTTACCGAAGAAGCGGTGTCGGTGCGCATGGGCCAGGACAAGGTGGTCGATCACGTGAGCGCGGGCGCGCAGTACATCGTTTCCGCCGACATGTCCTGCCTCATGCACCAGCAGGGCTGCGCGGAGCGCATGAGCGCGGACATCCGCTTCATCCATATTGCCCAGGTGCTCAACGGAGCGCGCGAATGAAGCGGGTCGAACACGCGAAGCTCGCCGGCGAATTCCTCTCGCGGCCCGAGCATGTGGCTTTCCACGACAAGCGCCTGTGGGACTTGCGCTCGAAGCGCGACGCGCAGGCCCGCGCCATCCCCGAATGGGAAATGCTGCGCACGCTGGCCTCGCAAATCAAGGCGCATACGCTCTCGCATCTGGCCGACTACCTCGATCATTTCACGCGCATGGCGCAGGCGAATGGCGTGCAGGTCCATTTCGCCGATACGGCCGAGGAGCATAACGAAATCGTTCATCGCATTCTGAGCGAACGCGGCATGACCGCGCTCGTGAAGAGCAAGTCGATGCTCACGGACGAGTGCGAGATGCGCCCGTATCTGGAATCGCGCGGCATTTCGGTGATGGAAACCGACCTCGGCGAGCGCATCCAGCAACTGGACAGGCAGCCGCCCAGCCATATCGTCGTGCCCGCCGTGCACAAGCTGCGCGACGACGTGGCCGAGGTGTTCGGCCGCACCATCGGCACGGATCCGCATAACAACGACATTCACTATCTGGCGGAAAGTCAGCGCATGAATACGCGGCCGTGGTTCGTGCGCGAGAAAACGGCGGGCATGACGGGCTGCAATTTCGCGGTGGCCGAAACGGGCACGGTGGTGGTGTGCACCAACGAGGGCAACGCGGACCTCTCCGCCAACGTGCCGCCGCTGCATATCGTTTCGATGGGCATCGAGAAGCTGATTCCGCGTCTTTCCGATCTCGGCGTCTTCGTGCGCATGCTCTCGCGCAGCGCGCTCGGCTCGCCCATCACGCAATACACCTCGCATTTCCGCGCGCCGCGGCCCGGCGCGGAAATGCATTTCGTGCTCGTCGACAACGGCCGTTCCGAGCGGCTCGCCATGCCCGAGTTCTGGTACTCGCTCAAGTGCATTCGCTGCGGCGCGTGCATGAATACGTGCCCCGTATACCGGCGCAGCGGCGGCCTCTCGTACGGCAGCACCTATGCGGGGCCGATAGGCGCGATCATCAATCCGACCTTCGACCTCAAGCGCTTCAGCGCATTGCCGTTCGCTTCTACGCTCAATGGAAGCTGCACGAACGTATGCCCCGTGAAGATCAATATTCACGAGCAGATTTACCAGTGGCGGCAGGTCATCGCCGCTCAGCACGAAGTGCCGTTCGTCAAGCAGGAAGTGTTGAAGATGGCGGGGCGATTGCTCGGCAGTCCGACGCTTTATCGCGGCGCGGTGAAGTCGCTCGAAGGGGCGTTGCGGCGCTTGCCCAACTTCATGCTCTATAACCCGCTCAATATCTGGGGCAAACAGCGCGATCTGCCGCACGTGCCGCGCACGACGTTCCATGCGTGGTACCGGAAGAACCGCAAGGGAGGCGGCGATGGCGGATCGTGAGGCATTCCTCGCGCGCATACGCGCCGCGCAACCCCCGCACGAACCGTTGCCCGAGGTGCCGCTGTTCGCGGCGCCCGCCGGCGATCTGCGCGAGCGCTTTGGCGCCGCGCTCAAACTGATGGGCGGCGGCGAAACACAGGTGCAAAGCGCGGCCGAGGTGCGCGCCATGATCCTGCGCCGCTTCGGCAGCGAGGCGCGCATCGCGTCGGCCACGCCGGAGGTGCAGGGCACGCGCGAGATCAGCGCCGCCACGAACCCGGCCTCGCTCGAAGACGTCGACGTGGGCGTCGTGCGCGCGCGCTTCGGCGTGGCGGAAACGGGCTCGCTGTGGCTGAGCGAGCGCGAGTACATGGTGAACTCGCTCGGCTATATCGTGCAGCATCTCGTGGTGCTGCTCGATCCCGCGCACCTGGTGGCGGGCTTGCAGGACGCGTACCGGCGCGACGATTTTCGCGGCGCGCGGTATGCCGCGCTCGTCACGGGACCATCGGCGACGGCCGATATCGAAGGCGTGCTGATTCAGGGGGCACAGGGCGTGAGGTCGTTGACGGTGGTGTGGCTGCCGGCGCCGTGACGGTTGCACGCCATGGTCATCCACGTCCTTCTCCTGAGCGGCTTTCTGCTGGCGAGTATCGCGCTGGTTCAGGCGGTGAGCCTGCGCTGGTCGATTTCCGAATCGGTCCTGCTTGCCGCCTGGGGCTTCACGCTCGGCGGCATCTATCTCGTGAGCGGCGAGGCGTGGCCCACGCTCTCGGCGAACTTCGTGATTCCCGCGCTCGCGCCGCGGCTGCCGCCCGAGGCGTACCTGTGGATCTTCCTGCCGCCGCTGCTGTTTCAGGCCGCGCTCAGCGTGAACGTGCGCGAGATGCTCGGCGACGCCGCGCCCATTCTGCTGCTCGCCGTGGTGGCCGTGTTCGTCGCGACCGGCGTGGTGGGCGGCGCGGTCCGGCTCACGGGCCTCGGACCGCTTGCCGACGGCCTCCTGCTTGGCGCGATGATCGCGACGACCGACCCTTCCGCCGTGCTCGCCGTATTTCGCGAAGTAGGCGCGCCCGAGCGGCTCGTGCGCCTCGTGGAAGGCGAGAGCCTGCTCAACGACGCGGCCGCCATTGCCATTGCGGGCGCGCTGATCGCCGCGATCACGGGCGACGCCGCCCATATATCGGCCACGGCCGCGCTGCGTACGTTCGGCATCGCGCTCGGCGGCGGGCTCCTCGTCGGGGCGCTGGCCGGGCGCGTGTTCGCATGGTTGTTGCCGCTGCTCGGCGGGGAAGGCAAGGCGGAGATTTCGCTCAGTTTCGCGTTGCCGTATCCGCTCTATCTTTTCGCCGACCAGATGTTGCACGTCTCGGGCGTGGTGGCCGTGGTCGCGGCGGGGCTCGTCATTAGCGGCCTGGGGAGCACGCGGCTGTCTCCGGTGAACTGGAAGCATCTGCAACTGATCTGGGAACAGATCGCGGCCATGGCGGGCGCGGCGATCTTTCTGCTCGCGGCCATGCAGATACCGGCTACGTTGCGCGACGCGCGCTGGATCGATCTCGTGGCGCTCGCCGTGGTCGTGGTGGCGGCGTTCGTGGCGCGCGTCGTCGTGGTGTTCGGCATGCTGCCGCTCTTGAGCCGCCTGCGGCTCACCGAACCCGTGAGCGCCGCGTACAAGCTCGTGATTGCCTGGGGCGGGTTGCGCGGCGCGGTCACGCTCGTGCTGGCGCTCGGCCTCGCGCAGGACGCGGCGCTGCCCGAATCCACGCGCCGTTTCGTGGCGATTCTCGCGACCGGTTTCGTGCTCGTGAGCCTGATCGTGAACGGCACCTCGCTCAAGCTGCTGATTCGCCGCCTGCGCCTCGATCTGCTTTCGCCGCAGGAGCAGGCGCTCCAGCAAAAGGCGGTGCAGCTTTCGTCGATCGGCGTTTCCGAGCGCGTGCGCATGGCGGCGCGCACCTTTCATATTCCCGATGCGATAGCCGATCAGGCCTGTCACACGTTCCGGCGCAGCGTCGACATGAGCGCGACCGCGCTCGATTTCGATGCGGCGCTCTCCGACCGCGAGCGTCTTGTCATCGGCCTCGTCACGCTCGCGGCGAAGGAGCGCGACCTCATTCCGCAGTATGGCAGCGGCATCATTACCATCCGCAATCTGGACGCGATGATGCGCAACACCGAAGCCATGATCGACGAGGCGCGCGTGGGCGGGCGCCTCGGTTATCAGCGCGCCGCCGCAAAAATACTCGCGGATACGGCCGAGATGCGCGTCGCGCGATGGCTTTATCGCTGGCTGCGCGTGCGTCAGCCCTATGGCGACGCGCTCGTCGATCGCTTCGAACTCCTGATGTGTCGCCGCGTGGTGCTGCATCAACTGATCGTCTTCAACGATCGCAGTCTCACGCCGCTGCTCGGCGAGCGTCTCGCGGCGCTGCTCAAGACGATACTCAAGACGCGCATCGAGACGGCCGAGCACGGGCTTGCGGACGTGCGCCAGTGTTTCGGCCATGCTTCGGGCGTGCTCGAACGGCGCATGCTGCTGCTTTACGCGCTGCGCGAAGGGCGTGAGCGCGTGCAGGCCATGTACGAGGACCGCTCCATTTCGAAGGAGATCTACGATTCGATCCGGCGCGAACTGGACGCCGCATGGAAGCTCGCCGTGCCGCGGGCGCACCCCGATCTCGTGCCGGGCGAGGCGCAGCCGGAAAGTGCGGCCGCCGAAGAACAAAGGCCGTCGCCGTGACCGAATTCCAGTCGGCGTTGCTCGTGTTCGCGCTGCTGCTCGGGGGCACGGGCCTCGGCGTGCTGTTGCGGCCTCTTTTGCCCGAGGAGCATCGCAAGCATGAAACGGTGCAGCTCGTGCAGCTCGTGATCGGCATGCTGGTGACGTTCGCGGCGCTCGTGCTGAGCCTGCTCACCGCGTCGGCGAAATCGAGCTTCGATACCGCGACCAACGACATGCGCGCCTACGCCGGCGACCTGATCCAGCTCGATCAGCGCCTGCGCGACTACGGCCCCGACGCGGCCGCCGCGCGCACCTTGCTGCGCGCCTACACGGCAAGCGCCATCGCCTCGACCTGGACCCAGGAAAAGCCGCCGCCGGGCAACTACTACCCGCACGATCCAGGCGCGGGCAGCGGCGAACTCGAAAGCCGGCCGCTCGGCGCGCTGCTCGACTCGGTGGGGCACGAAATCGACACGCTCGCGCCGCGCGACGCCTACCACCAGGCGCTCGTGGGTCCGCTCTCGCAACTGTTCGACCGCGTGACCGATACGCGCTGGCGTCTCATCGAAGAAGCGCACGGCACGATCTCGCGGCCGTTCTTCACGATGCTCGCGCTCTGGCTGGTCCTGATCTTTCTGAGCTTCGGGCTCGTCGCGCCGCATAACGCGCTGGCGATCGTGCTGATCGTGCTGGGCGCGGTGTCCATTTCGTCGGCGGTCTATGTGATCGCCGATCTCGATACGCCGTTCACGGGGCAACTCGTGGTGCCGAGCGATTCGATGCGCGACGCGCTCGCGCACATGAATGAGCCGCTCACGTAGCGACGTGACGCGTGCCGTCACGCGTCAAGGAAAGGAGATTCGCATGTTGCGCAAGACACTCAATGCTTCCCGGCTGCAGGAGGAAGTGCACCGGCGCATTCACCGGCTGCAGGAAGTGGTCGACGACGGCGTGAAGATCGGCGTGCCGCGCCCGCAATTGCAGGAACCCGACCGCAGCGGCTGCAACTGGACGATGCAGCACTTCCACAACGCGGCCGGCTTCGAAGCGAGCGTCGCGCGCGTGCTGGAGCAGGTGCGCGCCGAGTACAACCTCGCGCAGGGCCAGGGCGAAGCCGCGCGGGACGATGCCGGTCAGCCGGCCGACCCGCGCGATCCGTTTGGCGGATCGAGGCCCGCTGCGGCCGCGAACCCGTTCGGCGATGGGAAGCCGTCGGGCAAGCCCGATCCTTTCGGGAATACCACGCCCGCGAGCGAGGAAACGCCGCCGGCCACGGGTAAGCGGCCCGCGAATCCATTCGGCGATTGATCGATGAAACCGATGCGCCGCACGCCGCCCGTCTGGCGCGGCGCGCGAGGCGCAATCCTCAGCTTTCTTCGGCGGCGGCTTTGCTGCGCGTTCGGCGCGCACGCGAGGGCGCTTTTTTTGCAGCGGGTTCGGCCGGCGCAACGACAGGGGCGCTCGCCGGTTCGTCCACGGCGCTCGACGCCGTTTCGGCCGCCTTCTTCGGCGCTCTTTTGCGCGCCGGGCTCTTGCGCGCGGCTGTCTTGCGCGCTCGCGCGGGGGCCGGCGTTTCGGCGTCGGCCGCCGGTTCGGACGCCACGCTTGCCTCGTGGGCCTCGTGGGCCTCGGGTGGTGCGTGGTGGCGCTCGTTCGAATCGAAGGGTTCGGCGGGGTAGTGCGGCGCGCCGTCGTGCCCGTGCGCTGCGTGCGCAAGCGCCTCGACAGGCTCGAACCGCATGTCGCCTTGCGACTCGACCGCTTGCTCTGCCCCGTGCTCGACCACGGCCTCTCGCGCATCCGCCGCGCCGCCGCCGCGGCCATTGCGCCGGCCTTTACGTCTTGCGCGCGACTCCTCGGCGCGCGCCGCCTGGTTTTCGAGCGCCGGCACGCTCGCTGCGGCCGTGGGAAGCGGCGGCGGGTTCAACCGCGACACCCACGTGCCTGACTTGTCGTCGCGGCCCACTTCGAGCAGGCCGCGCGACTGCGCCTCCTCCAGCAGGTTGCCGAAAGCGCGAAAGCCGTAGCGCGTTTCGTTGAAGTCGGGCCGGCGGCGCTTGATCGCGCTCTTGAGCACCGAGGCCCAGATCTTGCCGCTTTCGCCGCGCTCCAGCACGAGCGCGTCGAGCGTTTCGATCGCGAAGGCAACGGCTTTCGATTTGCGCTCTTCGCCGTCCTGCTTCGGTTGGCGCTCTTCGCCACCCGGGCGTTTCGCGCCGCCGTCCTTGTGCTTGCCCTTGCCGTGCGCCTGCTGATCGCGCACGAGATCGCGCACCAGGTCGTCGTAGAAGATGAATTCGTCGCAATTGGCGACGAGCAGGTCGGAGGTGGAGTGCTTCACGCCCACGCCGATCACCTTCTTGGCGTTTTCGCGCAGCTTCGAAACGAGCGGCGAAAAATCGGAGTCGCCGCTCACGATCACGAAAGTGTCCACGTGCGATTTCGTATAGCAGAGATCGAGCGCGTCCACGACGAGGCGGATATCGGCCGAGTTCTTGCCCGACTGGCGCACGTGCGGAATTTCGATCAGCTCGAAACTCGCTTCGTGCATCGCGGCCTTGAAGCCCTTGTAGCGCTCCCAGTCGCAATACGCCTTCTTCACGACAATGCTGCCCTTGAGCAAGAGCCGCTCGAGCACGGGCTGGATATCGAAGCGGTCGATCTTCGCGTCGCGCACGCCAAGCGCGACGTTCTCGAAGTCGCAGAACACCGCCATGCTGACGTTTTCCTGTGGGGAAGCCATGTGATTGATTCGTTCCATCTACCGTTTGAATCCACATGATAGCCGGTTGCACCGCGACGGGGCGCAATCGCGGTAGCGGCGGCTCGCACGGCGCGCCAGTTCGTTGTGTGCGCAAGCATGCTTCATTCGGGCCATTTTCGAACGTGCGGTCGTAAAACTCCCTTTCTTTCACGTAAGCGTCACAAAGACTTCGTAAGCTTGCGCCGCCCTGGCATATCGCATCGACTGGGTACAAAAGCCGCAACCGCTCCCAAGGCCCCATAGCGGCATAAAACCAAATACGACTCGACACACAGAGGACTTCCCATGGCTGTTCAATTCACCGGCAAGACCGGCGCGCGTTTTCCCGCGTCGATTGCCTCCATCTTCGCGGCGTTGTTCGTTTCCCTCTTCGCGTCGCTCTTCGTGAGCGCGTGCGGCTCGTCGACCAGCAGCCCGCAGACGGCCGGCACCGTGCAGGCCATCAAGCACGTCTTCATCATCACGCTCGAAAACGAAAACTACGCGACGACGTTCGGCGCAAACACGAAGTCGCCGTATCTCGCGACCACGCTCGCCTCGCAGGGCGCGCTCGTGCAGCAGTACTACGGCACGGGTCACGTGAGCCTCGACAACTACATTTCGATGATCAGCGGCCAGTCGCCCACGCTCCAGACCGACAACGACTGCACGACCTACGAGGATTTCAACCTGACGGGCATGACTCCGGACGGTCAGGCGATCGGTACGGGCTGCGTGTATCCGTCGAGCGTGAAAACGATCGCGGATCAGCTCACGGCGGCGCATTACACGTGGAAGGGCTATGAAGGCGACATGGGCAACGACCCGGCGCGCGAATCGGCCACCTGCGGCCACCCGGCGCTCGGCACCACCGACCTGACGAACACCCAGGAAGCGCCGAACGCGACGACCCCGGCCGGCGACTCGTACGCCACGCGCCACAATCCGTTCATGTACTTCCACTCGATCATCGACTCGATCGACTGCGGCAACAACGTGGTGAACCTCGACAAGCTCACGACCGACCTGCAGAAGGTGTCGACCACGGCGAATTTCAACTTCATCACGCCGAGCACCTGCGACGACGGTCACGATGCGCCGTGCGCGAACGGCGCCCCGGGCGGCCTCGTTTCCGCCGATGCGTTCCTGAAGAAGTGGGTGCCCATCATCACGGCCTCGCCGGCGTTCCAGCAGGACGGCCTGCTCATCATCAACTTCGACGAGAGCAGCTACGCGCAGGTGACGATGCCCAATGCGAGCGAAGTGGACTTCACGTTCTCGGGCGATACCTGCTGCGGCCAGCAGGAAGGCCCCAACCTCGGCACGTTCCCGCAAAGCGCGGCGATGGGCACGGTGCCCGCGGCCTACCTGTCGAAGCTCGGCATCAACGCGCCGGGGCTCACGGGCAACATCAACCTCGTGCTCAACAAGCAAAGCTACGGCGGCGACCGCACGGGCGCCGTGATGATCTCGAAGTTCATCAAGCCGGGCACGGTCTCGACGGTGCAGTACAACCACTATTCGATGCTCAGGAGCATCGAGGACATGTTCGGCCTGGGCTACCTCGGCTATGCGGGGCAGACCGGCCTCGCGAGCTTCGGCAAGGACATCTTCACGAATCTCTAAGCCGATGACCGTTCTTTTCGCAAGCCACACGGCGCGTCGCGCCGTGACCGCTGCGCTCGCCGTCGCCGCTGCCGCGGTGGCGGCGTTTTCCGTATCCGCAGCGGATGCGGCGCAGCCTGCCACCCGGCCCACCCCGACGAAACAGGGTGTGCCGAACGTGCCCTACAGCGACGTCGCCGCGCTCGGCAAACTGATTTTTAATGACCCGGCGCTTTCCGCATCGGGGCGCATGTCGTGCGCGAGCTGCCATAGTCCCGCGCATGCGTACGGGCCGCCCAACGGTCTCGCCGCGCAGTTCGGCGGACCCGATCTGCGCACGCAGGGCACGCGCGCGGTGCCCACGCTCGCTTACGTGCTCAACCGCACGCCGGTATGGACGCACGTGCAGGCCGCGAGCATCTACGAACGCTTGACGGATGCGGACAGCCCGCCGTCCGGCGGCTTCACGTGGGACGGGCGCTTCAGTTCGCTGCACGACCAGGCGCTGTTCCCGCTCTTCAACGCGAACGAAATGGCGAATCGCGACACGGGCGACGTGGTCGCGAAGCTCGAACGCGCGCCTTATGCCGCGCGTTTCAAGCAGGTGTTCGGCGAGACGATTTTCGTCTCGAAGGACACGGCGCTGCGCCAGGCGATGGCCGCTGTCGAGCGCTATGAACTCGAAGATCCGGGCTTTCGCCCGTACACGAGCAAGTTCGACGCGTATCTCGACGGGAAAGCGCAACTCACCGCTAGCGAAATGCGCGGCAAGAAGCTGTTCGACGATCCGAACAGCGGCAACTGCGCGTCGTGCCATATCGACCAGTCGGGCGCGAACGGCGCACATCCGCTCTTCACGGACTTCCAGTTCGAGGCGCTGGGCGTGCCGCGCAATCCCGAACTGCGCGCGAACCGCGATCCGAAGTATTACGACGAAGGCCTGTGCGGCCCGATTCGCACGGACGTGACGAGCAATCGCCTTTACTGCGGGCTCTTCAAGACGCCGACGCTGCGCAACGTCGCCACGCGCCAGGTGTTCTTCCACAACGGCCGCTTCCATACGCTGCGCGACGCGCTGCGCTTTTATGTCGAGCGCGACACGAATCCGGCGAAGTGGTATTCGAAGGACGCGCGCGGCCACGTGGTGAAATACGACGATCTGCCGCCGGAACTGCGCGCCAACATCGACACCGTGGACGAACCGCTCACGCGCAAGGAGGGCGGACGCCCGGCATGGAACGCGCGCGATATCGACGACGTGATCGCGTTTCTGAAGACGCTGAATGACGGCTATCTGCCCGCTGCGGCCAAACCGGCCGCCCCCGCGCCGGCCACCCTGACGAAGCGCTAGGCGCCGCGCGCCACGTAGCCGAGCAGGGCGCTCACGGCGTGTGCCTCGCGGCGCACGGCGCAGCCGTTCGGGCCCTCGGGCGCGGCGTCGAAGCCGCCCGTGGCGCCCAGCGCCGTGAGCACGCCGCAGAGCTTGCCTGTGTGATCGAAGAGCGGCGCCGAAACGGCGCTGATGCCCTTGAGATTCGTATCGCGTACGCTCGCGCAGCGCGCCGCCTGCACGTCGCGGCGCAGCGTGCCGATCGGATCGTTCCTGCTCAGTTGCGCGCGCAACGAAGCGTCGGCGTGCGCGAGTTCCTCTTCGGCTTGCGCGAGCACGCGCGTGTCGTCGAGCAGGCCGAGGAACACGCGGCCCGTGGACGACCATAGCAGCGACATCACCGACCCCACCCGCACGTTGACCGTCACGGGCAGCCCCGGCTCCTCGAAACGGATGATCGTAGGCCCCTTGTTGCCCATCACCGCGACGAACGACGTCACTTCGAGCGTCTCGCGCAGGCGCACGAGCGCGGGCTCCGCAATGCGCACCGGATCGGCCTGGCGCATGGCCGCCACGCCGATCATCATGGCCTCGGCGCCGAGCAGATACTGCTGCGTGGCGGTGTCCTGAGCGACGAGACCTTCCTCGATCAGGCTCACCAGATAGCGATGCACCTTCGCGGGACTTTCGTCCACGCAGGCGGCGAGGCCCGAAAGGCTCGCGCGGCCGCCCAGGCGCGCGAGTCCCTTGAGCACGGCCATGCCCGTTTGCGCGGACTGCACGCGCTGGCGGCGTTCGCGCGGCGCGGCGGCGGCTTTGGCCTCCCGCGCGATTTTGGGGGCCGTCGTGGCTTCGTCGGATTCGGCGGCTTTGGCCGAGGAGCGGCGGGTTTTCCTGCTTTCCATGCTGGGCGGGGGGATCGGGTTGAGGTCACGCCGGATTTTAGGGCGCGTAGGTGCGGCGAAGGGGCCGCCGTAGTTGCACGTTAACCCCAATCTCGTAATTACGCAATGCGTACTAAAGTTACGCAAAACGTAATGCATGCAGGATGCAGGAGAAGCCCATGAGCGAGACATCTTCCCAGCCGGCGGGCCGCTGCCCATTTCCCCACGGCGCGAGCGCCGCGCCGCGATGCCCCGTTAGCGCCAATGCCGCGGCGTTCGACCCCTTCAGCGACGGCTACCAGCAGGACCCGCCCGAATACGTCCGCTGGGCGCGCGAGCAGGAGCCGGTGTTCTACAGCCCGCAGCTTGGCTACTGGGTGGTCACGCGTTATGCCGACATCAAGGCGATCTTTCGCGACAACCTCACGTTCTCGCCTTCCATCGCGCTGGAAAAGATCACGCCCACGGGTCCCGAGGCGAACGCGGTGCTCGAGTCGTACGGCTTCGCCTTGAACCGCACGCTCGTGAACGAGGACGAGCCCGCCCACATGCCGCGCCGCCGCGTACTGATGGAGCCGTTCACGCCCGAGCATCTCAAGCACCACGAACCGATGGTGCGCCGCCTCACGCGCGAATACGTGGACCGTTTCATCGACGAAGGCCGCGCCGATCTCGTCGACCAGATGCTGTGGGAAGTGCCGCTTACCGTGGCGCTGCATTTCCTGGGCGTGCCCGAAGAGGACATGGACCTGCTGCGCAAGTACTCGATTGCGCACACCGTCAACACGTGGGGCCGGCCGCGCCCCGAAGAGCAGGTCGAAGTCGCGCATGCGGTGGGCAACTTCTGGCAGTTCGCGGGCAAGGTGCTCGACAAGATGCGCCAGAATCCGGACGGCCCCGGCTGGATGCAATACGGCATCCGCAAGCAGAAGGACCACCCGGAAGTCGTCACGGACTCCTATCTGCATTCGATGATGATGGCCGGCATCGTGGCCGCGCACGAAACGACGGCCAACGCGACGGCCAACGCGATGAAGCTGCTGCTCCAGCATCCGCACGCGTGGCGCGAGATATGCGAGGACCCGAGCCTCATTCCGAACGCGGTGGAAGAATGCCTGCGCCATAACGGGTCGGTCGCGGCCTGGCGGCGTCTCGCGACGAAGGACGTGCAGATCGGCGGCATCGACATTCCGGCGGGTTCGAAGCTGCTCATCGTGACGTCTTCGGCGAATCACGACGAACGCCATTTCGCCGATGCCGACCTGTTCGACATTCGCCGCGACAACGCGAGCGATCACGTCACGTTCGGCTATGGCTCGCATCAGTGCATGGGCAAGAATCTCGCGCGCATGGAGATGCAGATTTTCCTGGAGGAGTTCACGCGCCGCATGCCGCACATGCGCCTCGCCGCGCAGACCTTCACTTACGTGCCCAATACATCGTTCCGGGGTCCTGAGCATCTGTTCGTGGAATGGGATCCCGCGCAGAACCCGGAGCGCGCGAATCCCGCGTTGCTCGGCGCGCACGTGCCGGTGCGCATCGGCGAGCCATCGGCGCACTCGCTTTCGCGGCCCGTGGTGGTCGAGCGTGCGGATGCCGTGGCCGAAGGCATCGTCCGGTTGCGGCTCGTCGCGCCGGACGGCGGCGCGCTGCCGCGCTGGGCGCCGGGCGCGCATATCGACGTGGAATGCGGCGACACCGGCATCTCGCGCCAGTACTCGCTGTGCGGAAATCCCGCCGATACCGCCGCGTTCGAAATCGCCGTGCTGCGCGAAACGGAAAGCCGCGGCGGCTCGGCCTGGATGCACGACGCGCTGCGCCCAGGAATGCGCCTGAAGATTCGCGGCCCGCGCAATCACTTCCGGCTCGACGAGGAAGGGCGCCGCGCGATCTTCATCGCGGGCGGCATCGGCATTACGCCGGTGAGCGCGATGGCGCGCCGCGCGCGGGAGCTCGGCATCGACTACGAATTGCACTATAGCGGCCGCTCGCGCAAGACGATGGCGCTTGCCGACGAACTCGCGCAACTGCATGGCGGGCGTCTCTACATGCACGTGTCGGAAGAAGGCACGCGCAACGATTTTGCCGCGCTGCGCGTGGACGAACACACGCGCGTGTACGCTTGCGGTCCCGCGCGCATGCTCGAAGCGCTCGAGGCGTGCAGCATGGCATGGCCCGAAGACGCGCTGCGCGTGGAGCATTTCGCCGCGACCGGCGGCAAGCTCGACCCTTCGCGGGAGCGGGCGTTCGAAGTCGAGTTGAAGGACTCGGGGCTCGTGCTCCACGTGGCGGCGGACCAAACGGTGCTCGACGCGCTGCGCCGCGCGAACATCGACGTGCAAAGCGACTGCGAAGAAGGCTTGTGCGGCTCGTGCGAGGTGCGCGTGCTGGCGGGCGAGATCGACCATCGCGACGTGGTGCTCACGCGCGCCGAGCGCGACACGCAAACGCGCATGATGACCTGCTGCTCGCGCGCGAAAAGCGGGCGATTGATCCTCGAACTCTAGAATTTCGCGGTGCGAACGAAACGACAGGAAAAAGACAGGAGACACGCATGAACAAGGCGGTGGAGGTCACCGGCATCATCGACGAAAGCCGGTTCGGGCCGTATCAGTTACTCGTGGTCGCGCTGTGCGCGCTATGCCTCGTGATGGACGGCTTCGACGTTCAGGCCATGGGCTACGTGGCGCCGGTCGTGATTCGCGAGTGGGGCATCGCGAAGGAAACGCTCTCGCCCGTGTTCGGCGCGGGCCTCTTCGGCATGCTGGTGGGTTCGCTCACGTTCAGCACGCTCGCCGACAGGATCGGCCGCCGCCCCGTGCTGATCGGCGCCACGCTGTTCTTTTCCGCGTGCATGGTCGCGACGGGCTTCGCGCATTCGATCGCGCAACTGGTTGCCTGGCGCTTCGTCGCGGGCGTGGGCCTTGGCTGCATCATGCCGAACGCGATGGCGCTCGCGGGCGAGTACAGCCCGCGCCGCATGCGCGTCACGCTCATGATGATCGTCTCGTGCGGCTTTACGCTGGGCGGCGTGGTGGGCGGCCTCATTACCGCCGCGCTGATTCCGGCGTTGGGCTGGCGCGCCGTGTTCTTCGTGGGCGGCGCGATTCCGCTCGTGCTCGGCGTGCTGATGTGGCTCGCGCTGCCCGAATCGATCCAGTTCCTGCTGTTTCGCGCACGGGGCGACCGCACGCAGGCGCGCGTGCGCCGCAATCTCTCGCGCGTGGCGCCCGCGCTGCAACTGCCCGCCGACGCGCAGTTCACGACCGCGGAAACGCGCTCGCCCGGGGTGCCGTTCGTCGAACTGTTCAGGCAAGGGCGCGCGCGGGTGACGGTGCTGCTGTGGATCGTGAACTTCGCGAACCTGCTCGCCATGTACTTCCTTTCGAACTGGCTGCCGACCGTGATCCGCGACGCCGGTTATTCGACGCAGACCGCCGTGTTCGCCGGCACCGCGCTGTGGGGCGGCGGCGTAATCGGGACGCTGCTGCTCGGCCGCATCATCGACATGGCGGGCTTCACGCGCGTGCTCGGCACGACGTTCCTCGTCGCCATCGTCTCGACGGCGGCCATCGGCAATCCGGCGGTCATGGTTTCCGTGGCCGCGATGTTCGTCGCGATCTTCGTCACAGGGTTTACGATCATCGGCGGGCAGCCGGCGCTCAACGCGCTCGCCGCGACCTACTATCCGACCTCGCTGCGCTCGACCGGCATTGGCTGGAGCCTCGGCGTGGGGCGTATCGGCTCGGTCGTGGGCCCCGTTCTGGGCGGCGCGCTGCTGCACCTGCAATGGTCGTCCTCGTCGCTCTTTCTCGCGGCCGCCGTGCCGGCCTGCGTATCGCTCGCGGGCATCGTGGCGATTCATCGGGCGAATCATGGCTCAAAGGGAACGATGGGAGGCGAGCGTGCGGCGGCGCAGATGGAGTGACTGGCGGCGGCGTCTGCGCCGGGGCCGGTTCCGACTTCTCGGCTGACGAATGCCGGCTTTCTCGAAAACGAATTGTTGGCCGGCCGCGCCTGAACCACACTGATACCTGTCGCGATGCGGCGTGCCACGGCGCGCCGTACGCACTCGAAGAGCAACGACGGGAGGTGACGGTGGTGAGGCGAGCGGCGCGCAAGATCAGCGATATCGCGCGGCACTGGGCGCAGGTTTCGCCCGACGCGGTGGCGATACGCGAAGAAGCAAAGGTGACAAGCTTCGGGCAGCTATGGAGCGACGTCGAACAGGCGCAGCGGTTTTTGCGCGAGCAGGGCGTGGACGTGGGCGAGCGCGTGCTTGTCGTGGCCGAAAACTGTTCGGCCGTGATCACGCTGCTGTTCGCGCTTTCGGAAATCGGTGCGTGGCCGGCTGTCGTCAACGCGCGGCTCTCGGAGCGCGAGATCGAGTCGATCCGCGCGCATTGCGGGCCGCGTCTCATGCTGTTCACGCACGGCGCGTCGCCGGACGCGCTGCGCCACGGCGTGCGGTATCGCGCGCGCGAAATCGCGCCGGCCGGACTCGGTCCGCTGATGATGGCCGCGCCCGATCCCCAGACCGTGCGCGAGCCCGAAGCGCTCGCGCACGAGGTCGCGGCGCTCATCTATACGTCGGGCACGACGGGCCAACCCAAGGGCGTGATGGCGACGCATCGCGGCTTGCTGCATTTCGCGCGCGTCTCGGCCACCTCGCGCAGCATGACGCAGGCGGACTGCGCGTACGCGGTCATGCCGATGTCGCATATCTTCGGCCTCGCGACGCTGCTGCTCGCCACGTTCGAAGCGGGCGCGAGCCTGCATCTCGCGGCGCGCTTTTCGGCCGAAGAGGTCGTGAAGGCGCTCGGCGCGGCCGAAATCTCCATTCTTCAGGGCGTGCCCACGCTCTTCACGCGCATCGTCGCCTATGTGCGAGAGCACGGCGGCGCGGTGCATGCGCCGCGTCTGCGCTACCTCTATACCGGCGGCGGCCCGCTCGATCCCACGCTCAAGCAGCAGGTCGAAGGGCTCTTCGGCATGCCGCTGCATCACGGCTATGGCATGACCGAATACGCGGGCTCGCTTTTCATCACGCGCATGGAGCGTCCGCGCAAGGACGTGTCTTCGGGCGAGATCGTCGAGGGTGCCGAACTGCGCGTGGTCGGGCCCGACGGCGAGGACGTGCCGCGCGGCGAAGCGGGCGAGTTGTGGGTGCGCGGCCCCGGCGTCATGCACGGCTACTATCGCGAGCCGGGGCTCACCGCCGAAGTGCTCGACGCGCAAGGCTGGCTCAAGACCGGCGATCTCGGGCGGCTCGACGCGGACGGCGCGCTCTTCATCGTGGGCCGCTCGAAGGATCTCATCATCCGCTCGGGCTTCAACGTCTATCCCATCGAGGTCGAGTCGGTCATCAACACCTACGAGGCGGTGCGCCAGAGCGCCGTGGTGGGGCGTCGCGACGCCGAAGGCAACGAGGAAGTCGTGGCCTTCGTGGAAGCGAAGGAGGGCGCGACGATCGATGCCGCCGATCTCGCGCACTACCTGAGCGAGCGGCTCTCCGCCTACAAGCGCCCCTCGGAAATCGTGACCATCGACATGATCCCGACCACCGCGAGCGGAAAGCTGCAAAAGCAGCCGCTGCGCGAAATGGCCAAACGCGCCGTGCGCGCTCGCTGAGCATTCCTGAGTAATTTTTCCAAGCGGGCGGCGTCGTGCCGCCCGATCAACGATTGCAGGACACACACCATGATTCGCGACCAGGAAACGATGAACGTTCTGCTCGACAACGTCGCGCGCTTCGTGCGCGAGCGTCTCGTGCCGAATGAGGAGCGCGTAGCCGAAACGGATGAAATCCCGGCCGATATCGTCGACGACATGAAGGCCATGGGCCTTTTCGGCATGACGATCCCGGAGCAATACGGCGGGCTCGATCTCACGATGGAGGAAGAAGTGCTCGTGATGTTCGAGCTGGGCAAAACCTCGCCCGCGTTTCGCTCGGTCATCGGCACGACGGTGGGCATCGGCTCGCAGGGCATCGTGATCGACGGCACCGAAGAGCAGAAGGCGAAGTGGCTGCCGAAGCTCGCAAGCGGCGAGACCATCGCGAGCTTCGCGCTCACGGAGCCGGGCGCGGGCTCGGACGCCGCCTCGATCAAGACGCGCGCCGAGCGGCGCGGCGATCACTATGTGGTGAACGGCACCAAGCGCTTCATCACGAATGCGCCGCAGGCCGGCATGTTCACGCTGATGGCGCGCACCAATCCCGACGAGCCGCGCGCGGGCGGCATCACCTCGTTCATCGTCGATGCGAAAACGCCGGGCATCAGCTTCGGCAAACGCGACAAGAAGATGGGGCAGCGCGGCGCGCATACCTGCGATGTGATCTTCGAGGACGTGAAGGTGCCCGCGGAAAACATCATCGGCGGCAAGGAGGGCGTGGGCTTCAAGACGGCGATGAAGGTGCTCGACAAGGGGCGCATTCATATCGCGGCGATCTGCGTGGGCGTGGCCCAGCGCATGCTCGACGACGCGCTGCGTTACGCGATGGAGCGCGAACAGTTCGGCGAGAAGATCGCCGAATTCCAGCTCGTGCAGGCCATGCTCGCGGACAGCCAGACCGAACTCTACGCCGCGCGCTGCATGGTGCTCGACGCCGCGCGCCGCCGCGACGCCGGCCAGAACGTGAGCACCGAGGCCGCGTGCGCGAAGCTGTTCGCCTCCGAAATGTGCGGACGCGTGGCGGATCGCGCGGTGCAGATATTCGGCGGCGCGGGCTACATGTCCGACTATGGCATCGAGCGTTTTTATCGCGACGTGCGCATTTTCCGCATCTACGAAGGCACGAGCCAGATCCAGCAGATCGTCATTGCGCGCAACATGGTTCGCGCGGCTGGCGGGCGGTAAGCCGGAGGCGCGGCGCGCAGCACGCGCGCCGCGTGGTGATTTGATTCGCGGCTTTATTCGAGCCGGCCGATGCCGTCGGCCACGAGCAGATCGACGAGCTTGCGCGCGAAAAGCGGCAGCGCATCGCGATCGGCCACGCAAATCTGCAGTTTGCGCACGGCCCATTCGTCGGTGAGCGGCACGATCTTGAGCGCCATGGTTTGCGCGTGGCGGCGCGCGGTGCCCTCGGGCAGCACGCCAATGCCGATGTTCGCCTCGATCATGCGGCACGCGGCTTCGAAATTGCCGATCTGGATGCGCCAGCGTATCGTGCGCTGCAAATCCGATGAAGCGCGCTTGAGGAACGAGAAAATGGCGCTTTCGTCGGGCGGCCCGATGAAGTCGTAGTCGAGCGTATCGGCGAACGTCATTTCGCTCGCTTGCGAAAGCGGGTGGCTGAGCGCGGTGACGAGCACGAGGCGGTCGCGCCGGTACGGCAGCACCTGCAGGCCCTCGGTGCGCACGTTGCCGGCCACGATGCCGATATCGATCGTGCCGTCCTGCACGGCGCGCACGATGTCGGGCGATAGACGCTCGTGAATGTCCACGTACACGTCGGGATGGTTGATGAGGTAGGTGCGCAGCACGGCGGGCAGAAACTCGCTCATCGCCGTGGTATTCGCAAACACGCGCACGTGGCCCTTCACGCCCTGCGAGTACTCCTGCAGGTCTCCCGTGAGTTGTTCGAGCTGCTTGAGCACGCGGCGCGCGTGCGCGAGCAGCGTCTCGCCGGGCCCCGTTAGCGTGACTCCCTGGCTCGTGCGGCTCAGGAGCTTTACGCCCACCTGTTCTTCGAGATTCTTGATACGCGTGCTCGCCGCGGGCAGCGAGAGGTGCGCGCGTTCCGCGCCGCGCGTGAGGCTGCTCGCCTCGGCTACGTGGGTGAAGAGCTTCAGGTCGACGAGATCGAAATGCATGGTTGACTTGCCGTGACTCCAGTTTCCGCGGGTTTTGCTGTTGCGTTGCCGGCTCGTCCGTTCGAGGGATGCGCGAAACCTCGGCCCAGATTCGGGGACGGGCAGACTCTGCGCATTATTGCGCTGCAGCGCAATGCACGCCATTAGCGATAGTACGGGTTAATCCTGGCCGAAACGGGCGTTCGGCATATCCAAATTGTGCGCCCGTACCCGATGCGTCAAGCTGCAACACGACTGGCGAGTTCGCCCCGCGGCTCGCCCATAACGATCCACATGGAATGACCGCCCGGCGCAACACGGGCTGGAGGAGAGAAGACAATGACGACGCAACGAATGCTGGACGGCAAGGTCGTGGTGGTGACGGGATCGGGCGGCGGCATCGGCCGCGATATCGCGCTCATGATGGCGCGCCACGGCGCGAAAGTCGTGGTGAACGACGTGGGCGCCTCGCTCACGGGCGAGGGCCATAACGACGGCCCCGCGCAGGCCGTGGTGAACGAGATCGAGGCCTTCGACGGTCAGGCCACCGCGAACACCGACAGCGTGGCCGACGCCGCAGGCGCCGCACGCATCGTGCAGAACGCGCTGGACGTGTTCGGCCGCATCGATTGCGTGGTGAACAACGCGGGCATCCTGCGCGACCGGTTCTTCCACAAAATGAGCGAAGAAGAGTGGGACGCCGTGCTGAAGGTCCACCTCTACGGCTCGTATTACGTGTCGCGCGCCGCCGCCGAGCACTTCAAGGACCAGCGCAGCGGCGCGTTCGTGCATATGACGTCCACGTCCGGGCTGATCGGCAACCTCGCGCAGGCCAACTACAGCGCGGCGAAGCTCGGCATTGCGGGCCTGTCGAAATCCATCGCGCTCGACCTCGAAAAGTTCGGAGTCCGTTCAAACTGCATCGCGCCGTTCGCGTGGAGCCGCATGATCAATTCGATCAAGATCGACTCGCCGGAACAGGAAGCGCGCGTCGCCAAGATCAAGCAGATGACGCCCGCGAAGATCGCGCCGCTCGCCGTCTACCTCGCAAGCGAGCAGGCCGCCGACGTGACGGGCCAGATTTTCGCGGTGCGCAACAACGAAATCTTCCTGATGAGCCAGCCGCGCCCCGTGCGTTCCGTGCATCGCGGCGAGGGCTGGACGCCGGAGACGATTGCCGAGCACGCCATGCCGGCGCTGCGCAAGTCGTTCCACACGCTCGACGTTTCCGCCGACGTCTTTAGCTGGGACCCCGTGTGATGACGCGCGGCCCGCGCGCGGCCCGCATCGTCGACGCCGCGCAGCTCGATTTCGCGCAGTACGTGCGGCCGGGCGACACTGTAGCGTGGGGGCAGTGCGGCGCCGAGCCGTGTACGCTCACCGCGCTGCTGATGTCGCAGCGCAAGGCGATAGAAGGGCGCTTTCGCGTGTTCGTAGGCGCTTCGTGGTCCGAAACACTCGATCCCGCGTATGCCGATCACGTCGATTTCCTCGCGTATGGCGCGTCGGGGACCAACCGGCGGCTCGAACGCGAAGGCGTGCTCGATATTCTGCCGTGCCACTACTCGCAGTTTCGCAGCGCGCTGACGAGCGGCCCGAATCGCATCGACGTGCTGCTGCTGCAAGTGGCCCCCGCCAACGAAGCAGGGCACTACAGCCTTTCCATCGCACATGAATATCTCGTGCCGTTGATCGACAGCGCGCGCGTGGTGATCGCGGAAGTGAACGCGGCCGCGCCGTGGACCTACGGCGAGCGGATGTTGCGCGCCGAGGACTTCGACGCTCTGATCCATACCGAGTGCGCGCCGCTGGAAGCGCCGGCCACGCAGGCCGGCGACACCGAACGGCGCATCGCCCGGCACGCCGCATCGCTGATCGAAGACGGCTCGACCATCCAGCTCGGGCTGGGCGCGCTGCCCGAGGCCATCGTCGCGCAGTTGCGCGACCGGCGCGACCTCGGCGTGCATAGCGGCACTATCGGCGACGCCGTTGTCGATCTGATCGAAGCCGGCGCGGTGACGAATGCCCGCAAGTCGCGCGATCAAGGCGTGAGCGTGGCCGGCACGATGATGGGCACGCGCAAGGTTTACGCGCATGCGCACCGGAACGCGCGGATCCAGTTTCGCTCCACGGCTTATACGCATGATATCGACGTGCTCGGCAGCCTCGATCGCTTCGTGGCGATCAACTCGGCGCTCGAAGTGGATCTGACCGGGCAGATCAACGCCGAGGCCGCCGGTGGCCGTTATGTGGGCGCCGTGGGCGGCGCGCTCGATTTCATGCGCGGCGCGGCGCGCTCGCACGGCGGCGTCGCGATCGTCGCGCTCGCGTCCAGCGCGCGTCACGGCAGCCGTATCGTCGCGCGTCTTTCGGGGCCCGTCAGCACGCCGCGCAGCGACGCGGCGGTGATCGTGACCGAGCACGGCGTGGCGGACCTGCGGGGGCTCACGCTCGCACAACGCGTGGCCCGCATGCTCGCCATCGCGCCGCCCGAGTGGCGCGAACAACTGGTCGCCGAGCACCATGCGCGACGGGATACGCTCGCGGCTTGACGCAGCGTGAGCCGCGCGCGAAGCGACAGACAACCAGACAACATGCAAAGGAATCCGAAATGAGAAGAGCAGCGATAGTCGCGCCGGTGCGCACGCCGGTCGGCACGTTCGGCGGCAGCCTGCGCCCCGTTTCCGTCGAGACGCTCGCCGCCACCGTGCTGCGCGAAACCATCGCGCGCAGCGGCGTGGACCCGGCGCGCATCGAGGACGTGGTCTTCGCGCAGTCGTATGCGAATAGCGAAACGCCCTGCATCGGCCGCTGGGCCGCGCTCGAAGCGGGGCTGCCCGTGCAGGTGCCCGGCATGCAGCTCGATCGCCGTTGCGGAGGCGGGCTGCAGGCGGTGGTGACGGCCGCGATGATGGTGCAAAGCGGCGCGGCCGATGTGGTCGTGGCCGGCGGCGTGGAAAGCATGAGCAATATCGAGTACTACACGACCGATATGCGCTGGGGCGCCCGCGCGGGCTCGGTGAAGATGCACGACCGACTGGAGCGTGGCCGCGAACGCTCGCAGCCCGAAGCGCGCTTCGGCTACATCTCCGGCATGATCGAAACGGCCGAGAACCTCGCGAAGGAGTACGGCATCACGCGCGAGGAAGCGGACGCCTACGCCGTGCGCAGCCATCAGCGCGCGGCGGCCGCATGGGAATCGGGCCGCTTCGCCGAAGAAGTGGTGCCGGTTTCGGTGCCGCAGCGCAAGGGCGAGCCGGTCGTGTTCGCGCGTGACGAAGGCGTGCGCGCCGATGCAAGCGAAGCGTCGCTCGCAAAGCTCAAGCCGCTCATGAAAGGCGGCACGGTGACGGCGGGCAACGCGAGCCAGCAGAACGACGCGGCGGCCGCGTGCCTGATCGTCGCCGAAGATCAGCTCGACAAACTGGGCCTCACGCCGCTGGGCTACCTGACCGGCTGGGCGGCCGCGGGATGCGAACCCGCGACGATGGGCATCGGTCCCGTGCCTGCGGTGCAAAAGCTGTTGCAAAAGACCGGGCTCACGTTCGATCAACTCGATCTCGTCGAGCTGAACGAGGCGTTCGCGTGCCAGGTGCTCGCGGTGCTCAAGGGTTGGGGCTGGCACGACGAATCGCGGCTTAACGTGAACGGCTCGGGCATTTCGCTCGGTCATCCCATCGGCGCGACCGGCGTGCGCATGCTCACGACCTTGCTCTACGAACTGCAACGCCGCAAAGGCCGCTACGGCGTGGAAACGATGTGCGTGGGCGGCGGCCAGGGCATTGCGGCTATTTTCGAGCGCGCGGCCTGATTCCACACGATTCGTATTCCTGAAGAAAAACCATGGAGGAGACGATGCTCGATGCCCTCAACGCGCAGCTATCGCGCTTGCAAGCGCATCCGTTTCACGAAGGACGCCTGCCGCGCAGCGTAGCGAGCGCGGCGGAGTTCGCCGAGCGCGTGCCGCTCATGACGCGCGCCGAATTCGTGGCCGAAATGAACCGCCCGGGCTACGGCGCGTTTGCACCCGCCGTGCCGCCGGTTCGCGTGCATCTCACGCCGATGGGCGCATCGCTCGTGCCGATCCTGCACAGCGCCGCCGACCTGCGCGCAATGGAAGCCGCCTGCGGCCAGCATCTCGACGCGTGCGGCATCGGGCCCGGCGACGTATGCATGGTCACATTCGGCTATCACCTCTTCGTTGCGGGGCTGTTCTATCAGACCCAGATGGAAGCGCGCGGCGTGGCATGCATTCCGCACGGCCCTGGCGAGACCGAGCGCGCGGCGCGCGTTGCACGGCAATGCGGCGTGACGGTGCTCGCGGGCAATCCATCGCACGCGCTCAAACTCATCGAAGCGGGGTGCCCGGTGCCGCGCGTGTTTTTCGCGGGCGGCGAAGCGTTCACGGGCAATGCGGCGCTCTACGCGCGGGTGCGCGAAGCGATGCCGGGCACGTTGCTGATCGACAGTTACTCGCTTTCCGAATGCCTGCCTGTTGCGCGCACGTTCCCGGGCGGCACCGGCGTGCATGTGTTCGATGAACTGCTGTTCGCCGAAGTGATCGACCCGGATACCGGCGCGCCCGTCGCCGAAGGCGAGCGCGGCGAACTCGTGATCACGCATCTGAAGAAGGAATTGCAACCGCTCGTGCGTTACCGCACCGGCGACCTCACCGTGCTCGAACGGACCGCGCCCGTGCATGGGCGCACGGTGTCGTTGCCGCGCGTGGTGTTCGGCCGCGCCGATTCGATGGTGAAGATCAAGGGTGTGAAGGTCTATCCGTCCGAACTGAAAACGGTGCTGCTGGGCGTGGAGGGCGCGACCGGCGCCTACCGGCTCGTGGTCGGCACAAAGGATCATGGCGGCGACCATCTCACGCTGCAGGTGGAAGGCGCGGCGGATGAGGCGGCCGTCGAGGCCATTGCGGAGCGCTTCAAACGCCAGACGCTGATACACGCGGACGCGATCGAGATTGTCGGGAAGATCGAAGGCGCGGCGCTCGTGGAAGATAAACGGAGAGAGACAACATGAATGCAAGCGCAACGAATATTCAAGCGCCATGGCGCCTTGTCGTAGGCGGCCACAGTTACGCGGACTTTTCGATTTCGGTATCGCCGGCCGTCGAGCGCGCCGTGGCCGAGAATCTCGCGCCGCCCACGGTGTATCTGAATGTCTTCAACGAAGACAGCATCACCGTAGGCGTGAACGAAGACCCGAACCAGGTGCTCGATCTGCCATTCTGCCGCGATAACAACGTGCTCGCGCGGCGGCGCGTGAACGGCGGCGGGGCGATCTACGCGGGGCGAGGCTCGGCATTTCTCGCGTTCTATCTGCCGATCGGTTTGCCCGGCGTGCCGCAAACGGCGGCGCAGGCGTTTCCCACGATACTCGGCCACGTCGCCGATGCGCTGCGCGAGGTGTTCGGCCTGCAGGCCGCTTACCGCCCGCTGAACGACGTCGAGATCGACGGACGCAAGCTCGTCGCCACGTCGCTCAAGATCGAAGGGGGCGTGCTGACGTTCCGCATTCTGCTGAACGTGAAGGCGATCGACACGGCAATCGCGGCGCGCGCCATGCCGATGGCGCCCGAGAAGGTCAAGGACAAGAAGCACAAGGATCTCGGCTCGCGCTATACGTATCTGGAGCAGGAACTCGGCCGCGAAGTGAGCGCCGATGAGTTGCGCGCCTGGGTCGCGGCTTGCGTTCGACTCACGTTCGGCGACATGGTGCTCGAACCGGGCGCACTCGGCAGCGACGAACTCGTTCTCGCCCGGCAATACGAGCGCGAACTCCATGAGGAAAGCTGGTTCCACGAGAAAAGCGAGGCCACGCGTTACAGCCCGATAACGCTGGAGGGCGACCGTATCATACGCGGGCGCGAGAAAGCGCCGGCCGGGCTCATCTGGCTGAGCCTGCTCGTGCGTGACGGCGCGGTAGTCAAGGCGATCGTCAATGGCGATTGGCACCCGCGTCCGCTCGCTTCAGTCGCCTGGCTCGAAGACGGCTTCACCGGACTGGCCGCCACGCGCGAGGCATGTTCCGCGCATATCGAGGCATTTCTCGCGCGTCCCGACGTGGAGTTCGCGGGCGTCGAGCCCGTGCATCTCATCACGGCGCTCGACAAGGCGCTCGCCGAACTCGCGAACGCCGGGGTGAGCGCATGAGCGAAAAGACCTTGCTGGTGGAACAGGAGCAGGACGCGGGCGTCGCGACGCTCACGTTCAATCGCCCGGAAGCGAGGAACGCGCTCAACGGTGAAATGCGGGTGGAATTGCGCGAGGCCGTGCAGCGCATCCGTGCGGACCGCACCGTGCGCGCCGTTGTGTTGCGCGGCGCGGGAAACGACTTTTGCTCGGGCGGCGACGTGCGCGGCATGAACGTGACGAGCGCCGAGGCAGGGCGCGACCGGATCGACGACTTGCACGGCTGGGTGAGCACGCTGATCGACCTCGACCGCCCGGTGATCGCGGCCGTGGATGGCGTGTGCTACGGCGCGGGCTTCAGTTTCGCGCTCGCCGCCGATTTCGTGATTGCCAGCTCGCGCGCACGCTTTTGCATGCCGTTCATGAAAGTCGGCCTCGTTCCCGATTGCGGGGCGTTTTATACGCTTCCGCGCGTGGTGGGGCTCGCGCGCGCGAAGGACCTCGTCTTCACGGCGCGCGAGATTCGCGCGGCCGAAGCGAAGGAGATCGGCGCAGTGCTCGAAGTGGTCGAGCCCGAAACGCTTCATGCGCGCGCCGCGCAGGTTGCGGCGAGCCTCGCGGCGGCTTCTCCCGTGGCGTTCGGTCTTGCCAAGCGCGCGCTGAACCAGTCGCTTGGCAGCGACCTGCGCGCGATGCTTGAAATCGAGGCGGCGGCGCAGGGCATCGCGTTCACCACCGAATTTCATCGCGAAGCCGTGAAGCGTTTTCGCGAGAAGGCCGACCCGCTTTTCAGGTGGCCTGCCGCCGAAGCCTGATCTCCCATTGCCCACACCGACATGACGATCGACTATCACACCCTGCGCAACTGGCCGTTCAAGGACGTCGAGCAGACTTACACCGCGCGCGACGCGATGCTCTACAGCCTGGCCGTGGGATACGGCGCGAATCCCGTTGATTCGGACGACCTGGCATTCGTCTACGAAAAGGAACTGCGCGTGCCGCCCACGCTTGCCGTCGTGCTCGGCTTTCCCGGCTTCTGGGCGCGCGACCCGCGCTCGGGCATCGACTGGGTGCGGCTGCTGCACGGCGAACAGAGCCTCGTGATGCACAAGCCGCTGCCGCCGGCCGCGACCGTGATCGGCCGCTCGCGCATTACGCGCGTGGTCGACAAGGGCGCGGGCAAGGGCGCGCTGCTCGAAATCCAGCGTAGCATTACGGACAAGGCGAGCGGCGAGCTTTACGCCACGGTTACGCAACTCACGTTCTGTCGTGGCGACGGCGGCTTCAGCGCGAACGGCGGCTTGAGCGACGAAGCGCCGGCGCCGCCGCCGCCGATGCCCGAGCGCGCGCCCGATCATCAGTGCGATCTGCCCACGCGCCCGGAAACGGCGCTGCTTTATCGCCTGTGCGGCGACGACAACGCGTTGCATGCCGACCCGCAGGTCGCGCGCGCGGCCGGTTTCGAGCGGCCTATCCTGCATGGTCTCGCCACGTGGGGCGTGGCCGCGCACGCCGTGCTCAAGACGCTGTGCGCGAGCGACCCGCAACGCCTCGCGGCGTTTCATGCGCGCTTTACCGCGCCCGTGTATCCGGGCGAAACGATCCGCACCGAGATGTGGCGCGACGGCAACGAGGTGAGTTTTCGCGCGCGCGTGCTGGAGCGCGACGTGCTCGTGCTCAACAACGGCCGCGCGCAATTGCGCTGAACGCTATTCTGTATAACGAAGGAATCAGGACTATGGCCCGTCAACCGAAACCGCTCGTGCGCTCCGATATCGCGTACAGCACGCCCGATCGCATTGTCGTGCGCGGCAAGAGCCTGCCCGACGAAGTGCTCGGCCACATGAATCTCGGCGACTTCGCGTTCTTGCAACTCACGGGCAAGGCGGCCACGCCGCAGCAGTCCGCGATGTTCAACGCCATCGTCATCACGCTCGTCGAGCACGGCATGACGCCAAGCGCCATCGCCGCGCGCATGACCTATGCGGGCGCGCCCGAATCGCTGCAGGCAGCCGTCGCGGCGGGCCTGTGCGGGCTCGGCTCGGTGTTCGTCGGGAGCATGGAGGGCGCTTGCCGCATGCTCTCCGAAGCGCTGCCTTACGACGCCGGCTGCGAGGACCTGGAGAAACTGGCCGTCGATACGGTAGCCGCCTGGCGCGCGCGCGGCACGCCCGTTCCGGGGCTCGGTCATCCGCTGCACAAGCCCATCGATCCGCGCACGCCGCGCCTTTTCGAACTGGCCGCGCAAAACGGCATGTCGGGGCGCTATGTGAAACTCATGCAACTGATCGGCGCCGAAGCCGAGCGTGCATCGGGCAAGGCGCTGCCGATCAACGCCACGGGCGCCATCGGCGCGATTTGCTGCGAATTCGGCTTTCCGTGGCGCATCGTGCGCGGCTTCGGCGTGATGGCGCGCGCGATTGGTCTCGTCGGCCATCTGCTCGAAGAGGGCGAACGCCCCATGTCGTACGAGTTGTGGCAGCGGGTGGAAGACGAAGCCTCCGCGCATCTGCGCGGCGAGGGGTGAGGGGTGAGGGCGGCACGCGGGCGCTTCGAAAGCCGCGTGCAAGTCTCGCGCGGCACCGGCCAGGGGATTAACGAAAGCGAAAGGGCTGATTCGGCAAAGGCAACTTCGCGAAACCGCGCCGGCCGTTCATAGTGTGGCAACCCGTCTCAAGGAGAATGCCATGCCGGAATCGCAAACGCCATCGCTCGGTGCGTGGCTCGACAAGACCGAAACGCTGACCGACGACATCACCGCGTTTCCGTTGCGCGCGCTCGCGGCCACGCTCGACCGCGAAGCGCCCGATAGCGCCGTGCCGCCGCTGTGGCACTGGCTGTATTTTCTGCCTGTCGCGCCGCTCGCCGAAGCGGGTCCGGATGGACACCCCAAACGCGGCGGCTTCCTGCCGCCCGTCGAACTGCCGCGCCGCATGTGGGCCGGCGGGCGCCTGACTTTTCACGCGCCGCTGCGCGCGGGCAGCGAGGCCTCGCGCACTTCCACCATCGCGAACATCGAGGACAAAACGGGCCGCAGCGGCCGCCTCGTGTTCGTGACCGTGCAGCATCGCTATGAGAGCGGCGGGGCGCTTTGCATCGAGGAAGAGCACGACATCGTCTATCGCGACGCGCCGCAACCCGGTGCGAGCGCGCCGAAACCTGTCGCGGCGCCGCAGGGGGAAACATGGTCGCGCACGCTCACCGCCAGCGCGCTCCTGCTGTTCCGCTATTCCGCGCTGACCTTCAACGGCCATCGCATTCACTACGACTTCCCGTATGTCACGCAGGAAGAGGGCTATCCGGGACTCGTCGTGCATGGCCCGCTCATCGCGACGCTGCTGCTCGACCTCGTTCACCGCGAGCGGCCCGACGCCAGGATCGCGACGTTCGCGTTTCGCGCGGTACGGCCCACGTTCGCGGGCAACGCGTTCACGCTGTGCGGCAAGCTCGCGGACGACGCACGCTCGGTCGAACTCTGGGCGAAAGACCACGAGGGCTATCTGACAATGCAGGCCACCGCCACGCTCGCCTGAACGGCGGCACGAACAATCATTGCGAATTCAGAATTCATACCGATCATGCAAACCACGCAACAAGATTCGTTTCAGGACATCCGCGAAGCCGTACGCGATCTGTGCCAGCAGTTCTCCGGCGAATATTTCCGCAAGATCGACGAAGCGCGCGGGTATCCCGAGGAATTTGTCGATGCGCTGACGAAAGCCGGCTGGCTCGCCGCACTGATTCCTCAGGAGTACGGCGGATCGGGCCTGGGTCTGACCGAGGCCTCCGTCATCATGGAGGAGATCAATCGCGCGGGCGGCAATTCGGGCGTGTGCCACGGCCAGATGTACAACATGGGCACGCTGTTGCGTCACGGCTCCGCGGAGCAAAAGCGCAAGTATCTACCGAAAATCGCGAGCGGCGAACTGCGCCTGCAATCGATGGGCGTGACCGAGCCCACCACCGGCACGGACACCACGAAGATTAAAACGACTGCGGTGCGCAAGGGCGACCGCTACGTGATCAATGGGCAAAAGGTGTGGATTTCGCGCGTGCAGCATTCGGACCTCATGATCCTGCTTGCGCGCACCACGCCGCTCGCGGACGTGAAGAAGAAGTCCGAAGGCATGTCGATTTTCGTGGTCGATCTGCGCGAGGCGATTGGCCACGGCCTGACCGTGCAGCCGATTCTCAACATGGTCAATCACGAGACCAACGAACTGTTCTTCGACAACCTCGAAATTCCCGCTGAAAACCTGATCGGCGAGGAGGGGATGGGCTTCAAGTACATCCTTGACGGCCTGAATGCCGAGCGTACCCTCATCGCCGCCGAATGTATCGGCGACGGGTACTGGTTCATCGACAAGGTGAGCGCCTACGCGAAGGAGCGCATCGTATTCGGGCGGCCGATCGGACAGAACCAGGGCGTGCAGTTTCCTATCGCGCGCGCGTTCGTCAACGTCGAGGCCGCGAGCCTGATGCGTTTCGAGGCCGCGCGCCGTTTCGACGCCCACGAGGCCTGCGGCGCCCAAGCCAACATGGCGAAGCTGCTCGCCGCCGACGCTTCGTGGGAAGCCGCGAACGCGTGCCTGCAATTCCATGGCGGCTTCGGCTTTGCGTGCGAGTACGACGTGGAACGTAAATTCCGCGAGACGCGCCTCTATCAGGTCGCGCCGATCTCGACCAACCTGATTCTCTCGTACGTGGCGGAGCATGTGCTCGGCCTGCCGCGTTCGTTCTAAGCGGAGACGCGCGCCATGAGATCTCTCGACGGAATCAAGGTCGTCACGCTCGAACACGCGATTGCCGCGCCGTTCTGCACGCGCCAGCTTGCCGATCTCGGCGCGCGCGTGATCAAGATCGAGCGGCCCGGCGTGGGCGATTTCGCGCGCGGCTATGACGAACGCGTGAATGGACTCGCTTCGCACTTTGTGTGGACGAACCGCTCGAAGGAGAGCCTCTCGCTCGATGTGAAGCACAAGGAGGCCGCGCCGATTCTGGACGCGCTGCTGGCCGACGCCGACGTGCTCGTGCAGAATCTCGCGCCGGGCGCCGCGGCGCGCCTCGGGCTCGGTTATGAAGCGCTCAGCGAGCGCTTCCCGAAGCTCATCGTATGCGACATCTCCGGTTACGGCGACGACGGTCCGTACCGCGAGCGCAAGGCCTACGACCTGCTGATCCAGAGCGAGTCGGGCTTTCTCTCCATCACGGGGTCGCCCGGCGAGCCCGCGAAGGCGGGCTGTTCGATTGCCGATATCGCCGCGGGCATGTACGCGTATTCGAACATCCTGAGCGCGTTGCTGATGCGCGGGCGCACCGGGCGCGGTTGCCGTATCGACGTTTCGATGCTGGAGAGCATGGTGGAGTGGATGGGCTATCCGCTCTACTACGCGATTAACGGGCAAACGCCGCCGCCGCTTGCGGGCGCTTCGCACGCGACGATCTACCCGTATGGGCCGTTTCTCGCCGGCGACGGCAAATCGGTGATGTTAGGCCTGCAGAACGACCGCGAATGGAAGCTCTTTTGCGAGCACGTGCTGTTGCAGCCCGCGCTCGCGGCGGACGAGCGCTTCGCCGCGAATTCGCAACGTTCGGCGCGACGCGCGGAACTGCGCGAGCTGATCGTCGAGGCGTTCTCGAAGCTGAGCGCCGCGCAGGTGATCGAACGGCTCGACCGCGCCGGCATCGCCAATGCCCAGATGAACACGATGGCCGATGTGTGGGCGCATCCGCAACTGCAGGCGCGCGAGCGCTGGCGCGAAGTGCAGACGCCGGCGGGAACCGTTCCGGCGCTGTTGCCGCCGGGAGCGCCTTCCGCGTTCGACGCGCGCATGGATGCGGTGCCCGCACTCGGTCAGCATACCGAATCAATTTTGCGCGAGCTGGGCTTCGACGCGACGCGCATCGGCGCTCTGCGCGAAACCGGCGCCATCTGATTGCGCGTGGCGCCTCGCCAACCGACCTTACTGATACGTTGCCATGACAGATCATCCCAGCCGCGCACTCGCGGCCTTCGCCTCCCAACTGCGCTTCGATTCGATCCCGGCTCGGGTGGTCGAGCGCACCGTCAACCTCTACGTGGACTGGCTCGGTTCGGCGCTCGGCGGCAAGGGCGCGCGTCCGGTCGAGACGATCGCGCGCTTCGCCCGCGCGGCAAGCGGCGCGCCGGAAGCGCCGGGCCCGTGCGACGTCATCATCGACCGCACCCGCACCACGGCATATTTCGCCGCCATGACCAACGGCGCCGCTTCGCATTTCGTCGAGCAGGACGACGTGCATAACGGCTCCGTGCTGCATCCCGCGACCGTCGTGTTTCCGGTCACGCTGGCGCTTGCGCAGGCGCTCGGCGCTTCGGGGCAGGAGTTCATCGCGGCCTCGGTGGCGGGCTACGAAGTGGGCATACGGGTAGGCGAATTCATGGGTCGTTCGCACTACAAGATATTTCACACTACCGGAACTGTTGGCACGATCGCGGCGGCTGCCGCGGCGGGCCGCTTGCTGAAACTCACGCCTGAGCAGATGCTCGACGCGTTCGGTTCGGCGGGCACGCAGGCGAGCGGCTTGTGGGAGTTCCTGCGCGACGCCGCCGATTCGAAGCAACTGCACACGGCCATGGCGGCGGCGAACGGCCTGATGGCCGCGCAACTCGCGGCGGACGGCTTTCGCGGCGCGCAGCGCATTCTCGAAGGCGCACAGGGCATGGCGGCGGGCATGTCGAGCGACGCCGATCCCGCGAAGCTCGTCGATCGTCTGGGCGAGCGCTGGGCCACGGTCGAAACGTCGTTCAAGTATCACGCCGCGTGCCGCCACACGCATCCGGCCGCCGACGCGCTGCTTGCCGTGATCGAAGCGCATCGTCTGAACCCCGACGACATCGCGAGCGTGACGGCGCACGTGCACCAGGGCGCTATCGACGTGCTTGGCAGCGTGGTCGTGCCGAGCACCGTTCACCAGGCGAAGTTCAACATGGGGACCGTGCTGGGCCTCGTCGCGTATCGCGGCTATGCGGGTGTGAACGAGTTCGAGCGCGACTATTCGGCGGAGGCTATCGCCGCGTTTCGCGAACGCGTGACGATGGCGCTGGACGAGGAAGTGGACCGCGCGTATCCCGCCCGCTGGATCGGCAAGGTGACGGTCACGACGCGCGACGGCCGCACGCTGCAAGGCCGCGTGGATGAGCCCAAGGGCGACCCGGGCAACACGCTTTCGCGCGAGGAAATCGCGGCGAAGTTCGTGCGCCTCGCGGCGTTTTCGGGCGCGGCGAGCGAGAGCGAAGCGCAGCGCCTGCTCGACGCGGCGTGGAGCATTGCCGGGGCGCAGCGCGTGGGTGCGCTGTTCGGCGTGGGAGCGAGCGCATGAGCGCCGCGCTTTCGCGTTCGTATCTCTTCGTGCCGGGCAACCGGCCCGAGCGCTTCGAGAAGGCACGCGGCGCCGGGGCGGACGCCGTGATCGTCGATCTCGAAGACGCAGTGCCGCCGGCGGAGAAGGGCGCGGCGCGCTACGCCGTACTCGCGGCGCTGGACGCCACACGCCCCGTGTGGGTGCGCGTGAACGGTACCGACACGCCGTGGTTCGCCGACGACTGCGCCGCGCTCGCAGGACACGCGGGCGTTGCGGGCATCATGCTGCCGAAGGCGGAAAGCGCCGGGCAGATCGCCGCGCTGCGCGCAGGCGCGCACGGCGCGTTGCACGTGTTGCCGATCGTGGAAACGGCGCGCGGCATCGCGGGCCTGGATGCGTTGTGTGGCGCGCAAGGCGTGCTGCGCGTCGCGTTCGGCACGCTCGACTTCCAGGTGGACATGGGCATCGACGGCGATGGCGAGGAACTCGACACGTTCCGCTCGCAGATCGTGCTGGCCTCGCGGCTTGCGGGCATTGCGGCGCCCGTCGACGGCGTTTCGACCGTATTCGACGATGCGGGGGCGCTCGAACGGGAAGCGCGGCGCGGGCGGCGCTTCGGCTACGGAGGCAAGCTTTGCATTCACCCGAAGCAGATCGAGGCCGTGCACCGCGCGTACGCGTGGAGCGAGGCGGAACGCGCGTGGGCGCAGCGCGTGCTCGATGCGGTGCAGACGAGCGGCGGCGCGGCGGTGGCGCTTGACGGCAAGATGGTGGACCTGCCGGTGATCCTCAAGGCGCGGCGCATTCTGGGCGTGTAAATGCTTGTCGATGAGGTTGAAATAAGAAAGGCGCCTTTGTTTTCACAAAGGCGCCTTTGGTTTTTGCCGCTGGTTTCGCGGCGAAATTAGCCGATTGCGCCAGCGAGTTCGGGCACGACCGTGAACAGATCGCCCACGAGGCCGTAGTCGGCCACGCTGAAGATCGGCGCTTCTTCGTCCTTGTTGATCGCGACGATGACCTTCGAATCCTTCATGCCGGCCAGGTGCTGGATCGCGCCCGAGATGCCCACAGCCACGTACAGTTGCGGCGCGACGATCTTGCCGGTCTGGCCGACCTGATAGTCGTTCGGCACGTAGCCGGCGTCGACCGCTGCGCGCGACGCGCCGAGTGCTGCATTGAGCTTGTCGGCGAGCGGCTCCAGAACCTTCGTGTAGTTTTCGCCGCTGCCAAGTCCCCGGCCGCCCGAAACAATGATCTTCGCGCTCGTGAGTTCAGGGCGGTCGAGCTTCGTGACTTCGAGGCTCACGAACTGCGAAAGACCGCTGTCTGCTGCGGCTTCGATCTTTTCGACCGTTGCGTTGCCGCCTTCGGCCGCGACGGCGTCGAATGCAGTGGTGCGGACCGTGACGACCTTGATCGCATCTTGAGATTGCACCGTCGCAATGGCGTTGCCCGCGTAGATCGGGCGCTCGAACGTATCGGCGCCATGCACGGCGGTAATGTCGCTGATTTGCGCGACGTCGAGCTTCGCGGCAACGCGTGGCGCGACGTTCTTGCCCGATGCCGTTGCGGGCGCCAGGATATGCGAGTATTGCTTCGCGATACTGACGATTGTTGCTTCGACGTTTTCAGCCAGCCCCTGTTCGAGTTGCGGCGCATCGGCCAGAAGGACCTTCGCCACACCTGCGATCTTTGCTGCCGCGTCGGCGGCGCTCTGCGCGTTGTGGCCCGCGATCAGCACATGCACGTCGCCGCCAATTCTCTGAGCTGCTGCGACGGTGTTCAACGTCGCCGTTTTGATCGACTGATTGTCGTGTTCCGCTACGACCAGATTCACCAGATTAGTCACTTTAAAATCACTCCTTTACCGCACTTTGGCTTCGGATTTCAGCTTCTCGATCAGCGCCGCCACGTCCGGCACCTTCACGCCTGCGCTGCGCCTGGGCGGCTCGGCAACTTTCAGCATCTTCAGACGCGGCGCGACGTCGACACCGAGATCGGACGGCTGAATCGTTTCCAGCGGCTTCTTCTTCGCCTTCATGATGTTCGGCAGCGTCACGTAGCGCGGTTCGTTCAAACGCAGATCCGTCGTGACGACCGCGGGCAGCTTCAGCGACAGCGTTTGCGCGCCGCCATCCACTTCGCGCGAAACGGACGCTTTGCCGTCCGCAACGACAATCTTCGATGCGAAAGTGGCCTGCGGCAAGCCGGCCAAGGCCGCGAGCATTTGTCCCGTCTGATTCGAATCGTCGTCAATGGCCTGCTTGCCGAGAATGACGAGCGACGGCTGTTCCTTGTCGACGAGCGCTTTCAAAAGCTTCGCGACAGCGAGCGGCTGCAGATCGTCGTTCGACTCGACCAGCACGGCGCGGTCCGCGCCGATAGCGAGGGCGGTGCGCAGCGTTTCCTGGGCCTGCGAAACCCCGCACGAAACGGCGACGACCTCGGTCGCCACGCCGGCTTCCTTCAGACGTACCGCTTCTTCCACCGCAATTTCGTCGAAGGGATTCATCGAGAACTTCACGTTGGCGATATCGACCCCCGTGCCGTCCGACTTCACTCGAACTTTCACGTTGTAATCGACCACGCGCTTGACGGGCACCAGAATTTTCAAGCTCTTTCTCCTCGATAAGGGCAATGCTTTCGTCGCTGACGAAGACCTTCGTCACTGTGACAGACGCGTGAGCGGCGCGGAATTCAGCTTTGCCAAAGGCGTTCTTCGAGCGCGCTGAAGCAGTGCGCGCAGCCTGCGTGGGCGCGAAGCGTCGCGCGAAAAGCGCCGTTCGAATGAGAGAGCCCGGCGTGGAGGGAAGCGTCAGTGCTTTTTGTCGCGCACGAAGCGCAGGGCGAAGCGCACGAGCCGCGGCATCGTTTCCGGCCGCAACAGCCGCGCGTCGTAACCCGAAAAGCGCCGGTCGTTTTCGGCGAGGCACAGGCGCATGAGTTCAGGCACGCCGATGTCCACGTTCGTCACCTGCTGCGCGCCGTTCATCGTGAAGTTGTTGTCATGCTGGTGCTCGTTGCCTTCGGCATCCATGGCGCGCGCGAGGCCGACGCGCTCCCACGCGAGAAAGGCCCACACGCCGGCCACCTTGAGTTCGAAGCGAATGCGTTGCCACCATGAGAGCCGTGCGCGGTGCCACGCTACCCAGTTCGCGAACAGCAGGATATGCCGGCATTCTTCCTGCATGACGGGCTCGAACGTCTCGATGAGTGCGGGCGGAAAGAGGCCCGAGCGGCGCGCCACTTCGAAGAGGCCGAACGCGAAGAAACTGTCCACGCATTCGCTATAGCCCGTCACGAGATAGGCCCATTCGGCGTCCCTGGGATAGACGTAGGGCGGCTCGCTCGCGAGCTTGATGCCATACGCCGCCACCATGCGCGAGAGCACTTCCTTGTGGCGGTTTTCTTCCCATGCGTTGAGCGCGAGCGCGTCGCGCATGACGGCGTCTTCGAGCGAGGCGGCGTAGGCGGCCATGCGCAGACGCGCGCGGCCTTCCGTTTGCACGGCGATGTCCCAGATCGGCAGATCGGTAATGCGCTTGAGCGCCGCGGGTTCGAGCCGCGGCCAATCGAGCACCGAGGGCCGGTACGGATTGAAGGTCTCGCGGAACATGCGGCACATTTCGTCGCGGTGAACGTCGGTGCCGGGCGTAAGCGCGCCGCTTGCACGGCTCGTCCAGTGGCGCGTGTTGCGTTCGGCCGCCTCGAGCGTCTCGCAGTCCGGGCGCTCGACGGGCAACGTCGGCGCGCTAAAGCCGGGAATGAGTTGCGACGCATCGAAAGCGTCGAATATCCGGTCGTCCATCTGGCTGTGCCTTGCTGTCGTCGCACGAGCTTACTTCGAAGCCGGGAAAATGGCGACCCGCGCAGGGTTTAGTCGAATCGTTAGCTATCCTTTGTGCTCGACTGCAGCAACGGAAGGCGAAGGGCGCCGCGCAGTAGGGGATCCGCGCGGAATGACTTCTAGCGCAACTGCGCAAACGCGATCAGCAGCACCATGCCGCCGATGGCGCCGTCGAGCACGCGCCACGCCCCTGCGCGCCGGAACAGCGGCGCGAGCACGCGCGCACCGTAGCCGAGCGCGACGAACCATATCGCGCTCACGCACATCGCGCCGATCGCGAAGGCGAGGCGGCTGCCTTGTGGTTCGCGCGCGCCGGCCGTGCCGATCAGCAGGAAGGTGTCGAGATACACGTGCGGATTGAGCCAGGTGAACGCGAGCGTCATGAGGATGATCGGCCAGGTGCGCTGATCGCGCGCGAGCGTCCCGGCCTGGCTATCCAGCACCGCATGCGAAGGACGCATCGCGCGCCGCAGCGCGCCAATGCCGAACCACACGAGCCAGGCGAGCCCCACGTACAGCACGATGTGCACGAAGGTCGGATAACGTTCGACGAGCGCCGAGGCGCCGCCCACGCCCGCGCCGATCAGCACGAAGTCGGACAGGGTGCAGAGCAGGACGATCTTGCCGACGTGCGAGCGCAGGATGCCCTGACGCAGCACGAACGCGTTCTGGGCGCCGATGGTGACGATTAGCGAGGCGCACAGCGCCGCGCCGTGAGTGAAAGCGAGCCAGTTCATGATGGTTGCGAACAAGGTGAGAACGCAGGCGGCGCGGTGCGCGGCGGCTGCGGTCATTGGACATCGACAGGGAATGGCGCTAGTCTGCCGCCAGGAGCCGCCTAAGCAAAGCTCATTTTCATTAACCGGATTAAGGAACGCTAATGCTCGACTATGCCTTGCTCGATGCGCTCGCCGCCGTCGTGCGGCATGGTTCGTTCGATCGCGCTGCGGGCGCGCTCAACGTCACGCCCTCGGCGGTCTCGCAGCGCGTGAAGCTGCTGGAGGAGCGCGTGGGCACCGTGCTCGTCAAGCGCGGCCAGCCCTGCGTGGCGACCGCTTCGGGCGCGCTGCTGTGCCGTCACACGGAGCGCGTGCAGTTGCTCGAGGCGGAACTGGGCGGCGCCATGCCGACCTTCACGGGCGCGCTTGGCGCGGCGCGGCCGACGCTGCGCGTGGCTGTCAACGACGACAGCGTGGGCACCTGGTTCATCGACGCCGTGGCGGGCTTTTGCGTCGAGCGTGGCGTGCTGCTCGACCTGGTGATCGACGATCAGGACCACACCGCGCAGCGCATGCGCGATGGCAGCGTGCAAGGCGCCGTCACGACGCAGGCCGAGCCCGTGCAGGGCTGCCGCTCGACGCGCCTCGGCCGCATGCGTTACCTCGCGGTGTGTTCTCCGGCGTTCTTCGAGCAGTATTTCGCGCCAGGCGTGACGCGCGAGACGCTGCGCCACGCGCCGTGCGTCGAGTTCAATCCGAAGGATCAACTGCAAAAGCGCTTCATTCGCCGCGTCACGCGCGCGCAGATCGATCCGCCGCTGCACTGGATCGCGCACGTGGCCGGTTTTCTGCGTTGCTGCCTCAACGGGCTGGGCTGGGGCATGTGCCCCGAGCGCATGATCGCGCCGCATCTCGCGCGCGGCGAACTTGTCGAACTCACGCCCGGCCGCGCGCTAGACGTCGAACTCTACTGGCAGAGCTGGCGGCTTTCCATTGGCTGGCTCGACGACTTCGGCGCCATGCTCAAGGCGCGCGCCGCCGAATTTCTCGATCAGGGCCGCGGCACGTGAGACTCGCCGCGCGATACGCCATTCGTTTGTCTTTATCGCCGGATTCAATCGCGCTTTAGCGTGCATGCTTTTGGTGCGGATGATCTCGCCTGTCACATCACCGCTTTGTTTGCCATTCGTATGTCACCAGTTGCACAATGACGGCATTGCCGGGCAGGAAAGCCCCTTAAAGGAATATTCAAAATCCATTAATTGCTATTCCGAATAGTGGAATGGCGCGATATTGGATACGCATGACGGGCGTGTGCCTCGTGCGCGAATAGGGCGGTCAATAGACTGACGTTTAGTATGTGAAATGCCCGATGGCCCTATGTCAATCAGGGTATTGCGTTTCATTGATTGGTCACGTCTTCTGTGTAAGAGTGGAGCCCCTATGATGTAGGTAAAGTCCTTCGGAAAGGCCATGGGCGGGCTTTCCGGGCGTCATGCGTCCCGCGGACGCATCGTGGGCTGTAACAATTCACTTATGTGAAAAGCCCTGCTGCGCGTGACATCAATACGTAAAACGGTTATTTTTTCCGCAGTGAGTTTGTTAAGTATCATCGAATCGGCAAAAAAGTTGTAGATGTAAAGAAACCAACATTGGAGGCTTACAGTCGGAACTGAAAGCTCCACCGTCACGTTTTTTGCATTTGGCATTATCGTGTGAAAATTGCGTTTTTCCTGTGGATTGCGAGTTGGACACGCTATAATCCGGACGTGGCAGAGTGCTTATTCGACCGGCATATTTGAATCGTTTCCACGTGCACGAGGTGCATTATGACGAAATTAGATACCGGCAGCGTTTGGCAACAAACCATTGACCTTCTGTCCGCGGCTTCCGAGCCGCTCAGCCTGGAAAGCGAATTCGAAGGCGGCAGAAGCTGCAAACCGGTACCCATCACACGCGGCGCTTCGGAGGCGGCCAACCGGCGGCGCGCCACCGTGCGTTCGTGGGATGCGCAGGGCATCACCTTGATCCGGCGGCATGATCCGGACAGCATCACGGTCTGCTGGAGCGACGCCACCTACGGCCGCTACTCCGACCAGTTGTGGCGGGTCTGTACGGCGCGCCGCAGCGCCGTCTGTGCGTTGACCGGCGAGAAGATCCGCCGCGGCGACGCCGTGTTCCGCCCGAGCCCGAATCGCCGCCATCGCCCGGCCAATGCCGACGCGATGATCCTCGCGAGCAAGCTCGACAACCTTCCCAACGCCGTCGTCGCGGCGCGTCTGGACGAGGCGCTGGCCGCCTGAGCGTTTGCCCGGGTTTATCTGGGTTTGCCTGGGTTTGTCTGGACCCGCTCGCTTCGGCTTCGTTATCTCAACGTCATGAAACTGCGCGAACCGGCGCCCTGAGGGGCGCCGCGGTTCGCGCGGAAAAAGCCGGGTTGCCACCACGTGCTTTCGCAGGCGCAACCCGCGCCCGCGAAAGCGGTGCACCTTCGTGCATGACTTCCTACACCTTGGCGTCGCGGGCGTTCTCTTCTTCGAGCGCGTCGCGCGTCTCGGGCATGGCCAGCCACACCATCAGCACCGAAGCGGCGCCGGCGCTCGCGAGCGCGAGAAAGCTCACCGTGTTGCCCAGGTGATCGGCAATGAAGCCGGCCAGCGCCGTCGAAAGCGTTGCGCCTATCCCCGCCGAAAGTCCGAAGAGCCCGATACAAAGGTTGTAGCGGCCTTTGCCGCCCGCCACGTCGGCGGCGATGAGCGGCAGCATCACGCCGAACACGGCGGCTGACAAGCCGTCGAGCATCTGCACCGGCACGAGGAAGTACGGGTTGGCGACGGCGGCGAACAGCAAAGCCCGCAGCGGCAGTGCGCTAAAGCCGAGAATCAGCACGGGGCGGCGTCCCCAGGCCTGCGCGGTGCGCCCGACCCACGGCGACATCAGCGCGACGATGGCCTGCGGCACGATGATGCACGCCGCAATCACGAGCTGAACGTTGTCGCCCATGCCGGCCGTGACTTCGCCGGCGGCCAGGTTGAGCATCGCGGCGTTCGAGAGGTGGAACAGCACCACGCAGGCCGCGAAGATCAGCATGCGCCGGTCGCGCAGCAGGTCGAAGATCGTTTCGCGCGGCTCGTCCGGGGCCGCCGCGGCGCGGGCCTTGCCGGGCTTGACCGCGGGTTTGGCGTAGGCGGCGTTCTGGTCGTACCTGATCATCGCGAGCGCGACGAGCGCGGGCAGCGCGAGCGCGGCCGTCAGCCAGAACACGGAGCGCGGCGACCAGTACTCGCCGCACAAGCCCATCAGCCCGGCGGCCACCGCGCTGCCGATCGAGGCCCAGCGCGCGTTGCGCCCGAGCCGGTCGCCCAGGTTCTGGCGGCCGACCAGCGCGAGCGCGAGTGCGGCCATGGCCGGCACGAGCATGCAACTGGCGAAGCCGTGGAAAACCTCGGCGGCCATGACCGCCACGACGGTCGGGCTCGACGCGAGCAGCACGGCCGAGATGATGATTGCGACGATCGCCCACGCGGCGGCCGCTTTCTTGTTGCGCAGGGCGTCCACTGCGGCGCCGCCCGGCACCTGGCTCACCATCGCGCTGATCGTGCCCACCGAAAGCGCGAGGCCGATCTCGCCTTGCGTCCACTTGTGCGAAGCCAGATACGACGCGATGAACGGCCCGAAGCCCGTTTGCACGTTCGCGACGAAGAAGTTCAGCCAGTCGAGCGCGCGTACGCTGCGCAGGTCGGGATTGCGTTGTTGCATGGTGCCGTCCGTCATTTGGCACCGTGGGCATTGGCTGCCGAGGCGACCGGCGAGGCAGCGGGCGCGGCCTGCGCAGCCGGGGCGGCGGGCGCCTGCGCGGCCGCAGGCGTCACGGCGCGCACCGGTTGGTCGGGGGCGTAGGGCGGCGAGGCGTCGACCTGCTGATCGCTCATTTCGAGCTGCGCTTCGAGTGCATTGTTCTTCGTGACGAAATGCAGCGCGGACCAGTCGGCGGCGATCGTGTGGCGCTTTTCGAGCGTGCCGCTCACGTCGAGCACCACGGCCTGCGGGGCCGCGCTGCCGTCGATCAGCACGTCCACCACGCGGCCGACCTTGGCGCCGTTGGCGCGCGCCACGTCGGCGTCGAGCATGGGCAGGCGCGTCGCGCTCGCCTCGGGGTTGCCGGGCTGGGGCGCGCCGGCCTTGGGCCGGTCGGGCACCTGCAACTGGCTTGCGGGCAGGGCGAGCGTGATGGCGGGCGTCTTAGGCTGGGTATTCACGCGCACGCCGCTCCACGGGAAGTTGGCCTTGCGGTCGCCAATGCCCATGAAGCCTTGCAGATTCACCACCACGTCGACAGGCTTGCCGCCGGGGCCCGTGACCATGTCGACGGCGCGGCCGACGACCTTGCCGTCGGTTTTTTGCACTTCGCTGTCGAGCAGCGTTCGGAAGGTGCCGCGCTGGAGCGTGCGCACCTGCACGATCGGCGCGGGGGGCGGCGCGCTCGGGGCGCTGGCGGGCGCGGGCGGCGGCGGCGCCGGCGGGCGGCGGTGCACCGGCGCGGGTCGCGGCTTCCTTGGCGCGGGCTTGATCGTGCTCTCCGTTTCCGGCTCGCTCGCGGCTTCGGGCGCCGAAGCGGCCTCGGGCTCGCTCGCGGCAGGCTCCGGCTCGACGGCCACGGGCGCCTCCGGCTCGGGCGGCGGGGCCGGCCGGAACAGGCTGCAGCCCGAAAGCGCGAGCAGCATCAGCAGCGTCAGGGCGTACGGAAAGGGGAAAGCAGGACGTGCGCAACGCAAGATGCCGCGTCTCATCTACAGAAACTCCTTGGAGCAACCGGCGCGAGGCGCGCGGCTGGGGGAAACCGGGTCGGGATGCGTGAGTGTAACCCGCGCGCCGGGCCGATCCGCGTAATGAAGGCGCGCTTCGACGACGCGCGTCGGGCGCCGCAAGCGCCGAGCCGGGCCTCGACGCGCCCGGCTGCACCCCGCGGCGCCCAGGTGTAAACGCGAGGGGCGCCCGCGCGCCGCGCCCTGTTCATGGGCATATAAGCATCGCGGCATGAACTCAATGCGACTCGTGCGATGGGAGCGCATATCGGGTTCGCCTAACCTTCGCTCCATTCATAAAGAGATGTCAAAACCATGAGCGCCGGGAAGTAGAACAAGGCGGCGGCAACGCGTCGACACGACTAAATCATTCGAGACAAACCTGATGGCGGATCGGGCCGGTGAGCCGCGAACCGTTTCAGCATGCTGATAAAGGAGGCACTCACCATGATCGAACCCCACGCGCAGCCGCTTGCCGGTGCGACCGCCGCCGAAGTCGAACCCATCGAACTGGGCCGGGCCTCGGGCTTCATCGACCGCTATTTCGACATTGCCGCGCGCGGCAGCTCGCTACGTCAGGAGGCGATTGCCGGCGTCACGACCTTCCTCGCGATGGTCTATTCCGTGTTCGTCGTGCCGGGCATGCTCGGCAAGGCGGGCTTCGATACCAGCGCCGTGTTCGTGGCCGTGTGCCTGACCACGGCGTTCGGCTCGCTCCTCATGGGCCTGTGGGCGCGCCTGCCGATCGCGATCGGCTGCGCGATCTCGCTCACGGCGTTCACGGCCTTCGGCCTCGTGCTCGGCAAGGGGCTGAAGCCGGAAGTGGCGCTCGGCGCGGTGTTCCTCATGGGCCTCGTGTTCACGGGCATTTCGGTGACGGGCGTGCGCTCGTGGATCCTGCGCAACCTGCCGCACGGCATCGCGCATGGCACGGGCATCGGCATCGGCCTTTTCCTGCTGCTGATCGCCGCCAATGACGTGGGCCTCGTCGTCAAGAATCCCGGCGCGGGCCTGCCGGTCTCGCTCGGCCATATCACGTCGCTGCCCGTGATTCTTTCCGTGGTCGGGCTCGCCGCGATCTTCGGTCTCGTGCGCCGCCGCGTGCCGGGCTCGATCCTGATCGTGATCGTCGCGATCTCGGCGCTCGGCCTCGCCATCGATCCGGCCGTGAGCTTTCACGGCGTGTTCGCGTGGCCTTCGCTGTCGGCGCCGGGCCATGCTTCGCTGATCGGCGCGATGGACGTCAAGGGCGCGCTTTCGCTCGCCGTCCTGCCGAGCGTGCTGGCTCTCGTGATGACGGCCGTGTTCGACGCCACCGGCACGATCCGCGCCGTGGCAGGGCAGGCGGGCCAGCTCGACGCCAACGGCCGCATCGTCAACGGCGGTCGTGCGCTCACGGCCGACTCGGTCAGCTCGATCTTCTCGGGTTTCCTCGGCGGCGCGCCGGCGGCGGCCTATATCGAATCGACGGTGGGCGTGGCCGCGGGCGCGAAGACGGGCCTCGCCGCCGCCATGGTGGGCGTGCTGTTCCTCGCGGTGATGTTCTTCGCGCCGCTCGCGGGCCTCGTGCCCTCGTACGCCACCGCGCCCGCGCTGATGTACGTGGGCCTCATGATGCTGTCGAGCGTGAGCCGCCTCGACATGGCCGACATGGTCGATTCGATGTCGGGCCTCGTCTGCGCGGTGTTCATCGTGCTCACGGCGAACATCGTCACGGGCATCATGCTGGGCTTCTGCACGCTCGTGATCGGCCGCGTGGTGAGCGGCGAGATCCGCAAGCTGAACGTGGGCACGGTTGTGATCGCCGGCGTGCTGGCCGCGTTCTACCTGGGCGGCTGGGCCATCTGATGGCTGGATGAAAATCGGATGACCCGGTCTTCGCCCGGTGGCCACGGCGGCACGACCGGGCGGCTGCACGGCCCGCGTCGCTTAACTGCGGCGCGGGCCGTGTGGCTTTCGCGGGCGTTATTCCGGCAGCACGCTGTTGCGTCTGCTGTTACGTCCGCTGTTGTGTCCCTTCGCCGCTTTGCGCGGCTTGCGCGGTTTGGGCTCCACGCCGATGCGCGGGTCGCGCGCGAGCACGAGCGCGCTCAACTGCGCGGCGGTATCTTCGAACGCCGCATCGGCTTGCGGCACATAGAGCCATTTGCCGAGCACGGGGTGCGCTCGCAACGCCGGGAGCGCTTCGACGAGCGCTGCATGGTGGTCTCGCGAGGTGCAGACGAGCACGCCGTTGAACGGCGGATCGCGATCGGCGGCGACGAGGCACAGCGAGCCGTCCAGATACGCGGCGTCGCAGCCGAACATGGGCTTGCGGACATAACCGGGCTCGCGCTCGAAGGCGTCGAAGATCCAGAGCAGCGAATTGCGGATTTTGGACGGCATGGCATGACATGGCGGCGGCGAAACGGCCATTCTAGTGTCGCGAGCCCGGCCGTGCGCGCCGTTGCTCGCCCATGCCGACGCTTTCCTTGACATCGCGCTTTCGTCGCCTATGCTAAACCACATGGTTAAGTATGAAGACGTTGCCCTCGACCGCACCTTCGCCGCGCTCGCCGATCCCACGCGCCGCGCGTTGCTCGCGCGCCTCGCGCAGCACGACGAACTTTCGGTGAGCGCGCTCGCGCAGCCGTTCGCGATGTCGCTGCCCGCGGTCATGAAGCATCTGGACGTGCTTGCTCAGGCGGGCCTCGTCACGCGCGAGAAAACCGGCCGCACGGTGGCGTGCCGGCTCGCCGCGGGGCCGATGGAGGACGCGATGCAGTGGCTCGCGCACTATCAACGCTTCTGGAGCGAAACACTCGACCGACTCGCCGCTTTCGTGGAGGAAGATGCATGTCTACCCAACCCGCAGCCGACCCAGGCAGCGCTCAGCAGGCGCCGACCCTCACCATCCGGCGACGCCTCAACGCCGGCGCCGCGAAGGTCTACGCCGCGTGGACGCAACCGGCGCAACTAATGCGCTGGATGCAGCCGCTCGACACGACCTGCATCCACGCCGAAGCGGACGTGCGCGTGGGCGGGCGCTTTCGCGTGATCATGCGCGGCGCGAACGGCGAAGAGCACGATGTGAGCGGCATGTATCTCGAAGTCGTGCCGGACGAAAAGCTCGTATTCACGTGGGCGTGGCGCAGCACGCCGGAGCGCGAATCGCTCGTCACGGTGACGCTGCGCGCCGACGGCCCCGCTACGGACCTCACGCTCAGGCACGAACGCTTCTTCGACGAAGCAGCGCGCGACGCGCACAACGAGGGCTGGACGAGCGCGCTCGACAAGCTGGCGGCGCTGTTCGACTGAACGGCGCTCACAGGCGCCGACGCAAACACAAGGAGGATTCGACGATGGAACCGCACAAGATCGTTTCGGAGACCGAATGGCTTGAGGCGCGCAAGGCGCTGCTCGCCGAAGAGCGCGCTTTCACGCACGCGCGCGATGCGTTGGTGGCGAAGCGTCAGGCGCTGCCGTGGGTGAAAGTCGGGAAGACGTATACGTTCGAAACGCCGCAAGGCCCGCGCACGCTCGCCGAGCTGTTCGGGCCGCGCAGCCAGTTGATCGTCTATCACTTCATGCTCGGGCCGGACTGGGAAGAAGGGTGCACCGGCTGCTCGTTCCTCTCCGACCACGTGGACGGCATGCTGCCGCATCTGGAGCATCACGACGTGACATACGTGGCAGTTTCGCGCGCGCCGCTCGCGAAGATCGAGGCGTTCAGGCGGCGCATGGGCTGGCGTTTTCCGTGGGTGTCGTCGAATGGGAGCGACTTCAACTTCGACTATCGCGTATCGTTCAGCGAGGCCGACAAGGCGCGCGGCAAGGCGATCTACAACTACGCCGAGCAGGACTACGTGAGCGACGAGTTGCCTGGCGCCAGCGCTTTCTACCGCGACGAAGCGGGCAACGTGTACCACACCTATTCGACTTACGCGCGCGGCGCCGAAATGTTGATCGGCACGTATGCGATGCTGGAACTCACCGCGAAGGGGCGCAACGAAGAGAAGGACATGCGCGAGTGGATGCGCCACCACGACCGCTATGAGGACGCGCCCGCGCAGTCATCGTGCTGCGCGCACGAGAAGCAATAGGCGGCTGCGCGATTCGCAAAAACATCGCGCTACAGCGACATATCGAACGCAGGGCGCAGCAGCACTTCGATCGCCATCACGATGAGTCCCATCGCGCCGGCGGCGAGCGTCAGCGTGCCATATTCGTCGTAGCGCGCGTCGTAGAGGCACGCGACCACGAACAGAATGGCGAGCAGATTGGTCAGCCAGTCGAAGTTCAGCGCGAGGAGCATCGGCGTATCCGGGCCCGGCGCGTGACGTGCGCCGGCGAGTAGTGCAAACCGCCCGGATTCTAGCGGAGCGACCTTACGGATACGCAACAATAGCGTGCTCTACAGCACTTATCTTTGCGGTTTCGGCATCTCGTTGCGGATCCAGTCCGTGACCGAGGTGCGCCGCGGCTGCCAGCCGAGCAGCTTGCGGGCGCGCTCGCCGCGCACGCGGCTGTTCGAGCCGAGGCCGTACGACGCCATCTCGTAACCCCATTCCTCGATCGCGGCTTCGAGCGGCCAGTCCTGCGGCGCGCCGAGACCCATCGCTTCGGCAAGCGCCGCGGTCATGGCGCGGAAGTTCGCTTCGCCGCTCTCGACGAAGTAGAACGTGCCCGCCGGCGTGTTGTCGAGCGCGAGGCGATAGAGTTCGGCCACGTCGTCGACATGCACGTTCGACCAGATGTTCAGGCCGCGCCCAACGTGGCGCATCACGCCGCTCTTCTGCGCCTGGCGGATGAGCCGCGGCAGTTGCACGCTCGCGGCGCCCGGCACCGCGCCCACGCCGTAGATCAGCGTGTTGCAGAGCACGGCGCTTTTCACGCCGCGCGCCGCCGCCGCGAGCACGAGATTGTCGATGGCCACGCGCGCCGCCTTGTCGGCGGTCGGCTCGGGCAGGGCGTCTTCGTAGTAGATGCGTTCGGTCGCCTCGCCGCCCGACGCGTCGCCCACGATGCTCGATCCGCTCGTGTGCAGGAAGGTCTTGCCGGAGCCTTCGAGCGCTTCGATGAGCGCCTCGACCGCGCCGCGGTGGTCGCTGCTGGCGGCGTTGATCACGGCGTCGGCGGCGCGCGCTTGCGCCATCAGCGTCACGCGGTCGTCGAGATCGCCCTGGATGGGCACGATGCCGAGCTTTTCGAGGTCGGCGAACTGCTCGGGCCGGCGCACGAGGCCGCGCACCTCATGTCCCGCGCGCACGAGATGCGCCGCGATCGTTCCGCCGATAAATCCACCCGCGCCTGTCACGAATACTTTCATGGGTTGCTCCTGGTCCTGTTCCGATTGCGATGGACGCCAGTATCGGCGCATTCGGGCTTTGCAAAAACCGTGTTAGTCTCAAATGAATCTTGACTACAAATCAACAATAGCCACGATGAAGACGTCGACCGACGAACTGCTCGTATTCGTCACGGTGATCGACGCGGGGTCGATCACCGCCGCCGCCGAAAAGCTCCAGCAAACCGTATCGGGCGTGAGCCGCGCGCTCTCGCGGCTCGAAAAGCAACTGGGGGTCGCGCTGATTTTGCGCACCACGCGGCGCTTGCAGCTCACGGAAGAGGGCGAACTTTTCCTCGATCGGGCCCGCGCCATTCTCGCGGCGATGGCCGACGCCGAGGAGGCCGTCATGCGCCACCGCGAGCGGCCTTCGGGGCGGCTGCGCGTGGATGCGGCCACGCCGTTCATGCTCCACTGCATCGTGCCGCACGTCGCGGCGTTCGCCGACGCCTATCCCGAGATCGAACTCGAACTCACGAATAACGAGCGCATCGTCGATCTGCTGGAGCAGCGCGTGGATATCGCCATTCGCATCGGCACGCTGCAGGATTCCACGCTGCATGCGCGCGCGCTCGGCACGAGCCGTTTGCGCATTGTCGCGAGTCCCGGCTATCTCGCGGCGCACGGCACGCCGCGCAGCGTGGCCGCGTTGCGCGAACATCGGCTGATCGGCTTTACGGCGCCCGCGCATCTCAACGGCTGGCCTTTGCGTGGGGCCGGCGGCGAGGCGCTTGCCGCAACAAAGACGCAGGAGACCGAGCCGGGCTACGCCATCGCGCCCGCGCTTACGGCATCGAGCGGGGAGACGATACGCCAGCTCGCGCTTGCCGGAAGCGGCATCGCGTGCCTTTCCGACTTCCTCACCACGGCCGACCGGGACGCGGGGCGTCTCGTCACCGTGCTCGACGACGCGCTGATCGAGTCGCGCCAGCCGATCCATGCCGTGTACTACCGCAGTGCGGCGCTCGCGGCGCGCGTGCAATGCTTTCTCGCGTTTATCGGGGGCAGGCTGCAACTGGAAGCGTGACGGCGGTTTGCGCGTTCTCGTGGATAGTCCCAGGTTCCGGAAGCCGCAAACGGGAGTTGTATAGACAGGCGCGCCAGGCTAGACTTCGCCCACTTTCGCGACTTGTATAGACAGGATTCGACCATGCTCCCGACCCTTCGCCTCACGCCCGGCCATCTGACCCTGCCCCAACTTCGCCAGATCGCGCGCGAGGCGGTGCGGCTCGAACTCGATCCGGCCAGCTTCGACGCCATCGACGCGGGCGCGCGCGCCGTGGCCGAGATCACCGCGAAGGGCGAGCCCGCGTACGGCATCAACACGGGTTTCGGGCGTCTGGCGAGCACGCATATTCCCAACGACCAGCTCGAACTGCTGCAGCGCAATCTCGTGCTCTCGCACGCCGTGGGCGTGGGCGAGCCGATGTCGCGTCCGGTCGTGCGTCTCCTCATGGCGCTGAAGCTGTCGAGCCTGGGACGTGGCTATTCGGGCATCCGCCGCGAAGTGATGAACGCGCTCATCACGCTCTTTAACGCCGACGTGCTGCCGCTCATTCCCGTGAAGGGCTCGGTGGGCGCTTCGGGCGACCTCGCGCCGCTCGCGCATATGTCGGCGGTGCTGCTTGGCATCGGCGAAGTGTTCATCCGCGGCGAGCGCGCCAGCGCCGAAGCGGGTCTCGCCGCTGCGGGCCTCAAGCCCCTCGCGCTGCAGGCGAAGGAAGGTCTCGCGCTGCTCAACGGCACGCAGGCTTCCGCCGCGCTCGCGATCTACAACATGTTCGCGATCGAAGACCTCTACCGCACGGCGCTCGTTTCGGGCGCGCTCTGCGTGGATGCGGCGGCAGGTTCGGTGAAGCCGTTCGACGCGCGCATTCACGAACTGCGCGGCCATCGCGGCCAGATCGACGCGGCCGCGGCCTACCGCGCGCTGCTCGAAGGCTCGGCGATCAACCTCTCGCACCGCGACTGCGGCAAGGTGCAGGACCCGTATTCGCTGCGTTGCCAGCCGCAGGTGATGGGCGCGTGTCTGGACCAGATGCGCCACGCGGCGCAGGTGCTGCTCGTCGAAGCGAACGCGGTGTCGGACAATCCGCTGATCTTCCCCGAAACG
>NZ_CAJMZJ010000014.1:0-234865 GCF_905220295.1 Paraburkholderia sp. J76 | reverse complement strand
TGCGAGCATCACCGCCTTCAGGCCCGAGCCGCACACCTTGTTGATCGTCATCGCGGGCACGGCCGCAGGCAGCCCCGCCTTGATCGACGCCTGACGCGCCACGTTCTGGCCCGAGCCCGCGGTCAGCACCTGACCCATGATCACGTCGCTCACCTGATCGGGCGCCACGCCCGCACGCTCGAGCGCGGCCTTGATGACGATGGCGCCAAGGTCAGGCGCCGCCACCTTCGCGAGCGAACCGCCGAATTTGCCCACTGCCGTACGTGCGGCCGAAACGATCACAATGTCAGTCATTTCCAGATCCTCCGGGCGGCTTTAAGGCGCGCCATGCGCCCCGCCCGTCAAGTTGTTAATCCGAACTCCGCAGCAAGCCGATCAAGCGCTTCAATCGCGCTGCTGCACATAACGCCCCGGCGCCGGCTCGATCTCGGGGAATTCCGCCGAGCCGGCTTGCGCACGGGGTTTCACCTTCTTGCCGCCGTACTGATCGAGCCACTCGACCCACGTCGGCCACCAGCTACCGGGTTTTTCCTCGGCGGCGGCGAACCAGTCGTCGGCGTCCTCCGGCAGATGCTTCGCCTCGGCTTCGATGCTCCAGAAGCTGCGTTTGTTCTTCGACGCCGGGTTGATCACGCCCGCAATATGACCCGATGCGCCCAGCACGAATTTCAGCGGCCCGGACAAGAGCGGCACCGACGCGTACGCCGTGCGCCAGGGCACGATGTGATCCTCGCGCGAACCGTAGATGAAGGTCGGCACGTCGACGCGCGAAAGGTCCACTTCCTCGCCGCACACGGTGAGCGCGCCCGGCTCGCGCAGCTTGTTTTCGAGGTACGTATTGCGCAGATACCACGCGTACATCGGTCCGGGCAGGCTCGTCGAGTCGCTGTTCCAGAACAGCAGATCGAACGGCGCGGGCGTGCGGCCCTTCAGGTAATTGTCGACGACGTAGTTCCAGACCAGATCGTTGGGCCGCAGGAACGAGAACGTGTTAGCGAATTCGACGCCGCGCATGAGACCCGGCGTGCCGCCACTCTTGCCACCGATGGTTTGCTCGCGCATCTGCACGTGGGCTTCGTCGACGAACACGTCGAGCACGCCCGTGTCGCCGAAGTCGAGCATCGCCGTGAGCAACGTCATCGACGCTGCGGGATGTTCGCCGCGCGCCGCCGCGACGGCCAGTGCCGTGGCGAGCAGCGTGCCGCCCACGCAGAAGCCGAGCGTGTTGATCTGCTCGCGCTCGCTGATGCTGCGCGTCGTCTCGATGGCCGTCAGCACGCCCTCTTCGATGTAGTCGTCCCAGGAACGGTCGGCAATCGACGCATCGCCGTTGTGCCACGAGACGAGGAACACCTGCTGGCCCTGCTCCAGCGCATACGCAACGAGCGAGTTCTCCGGCTGCAAGTCGAGGATGTAGTACTTGTTGATGCACGGCGGCACGATCAGCAGCGGCCGCTCGCGCACGGTGGCCGTGCGCGGCTTGTACTGGATCAACTGGAAGAGCGCGTTCTCGAACACGACCGAGCCTTCGGTGGTCGCGAGATTGCGGCCCACCACGAAGCGCGATTCGTCGGTTTGGGAAATCTTGCCGCGCGACATGTCGCCTAGCAGATTCATCACACCCTGGCGCAGGCTCTCGCCGTGGGTTTCGAGCAACGCGCTCTGCGCGTCGGGATTGAGCGCGAGGAAGTTGCTGGGCGAGGCCGCCGCAGTCCACTGCTGCACGGCGAAGCGAATGCGCTCGCGCGTTTTCGGATCGGTATCGATCGCGTCGACGAGTTCATGCAGGTAGCGCGCGTTGAGCAGATACCACGCGGCCGTGAATGCATACGCGGGCGTCGCCTTCCAGGCGTCGGAGCTAAAGCGCCGGTCCTTGAGTTCAGGCGACTTGGGCGTGGTGTCCGTGGCCTGGCGCAGCAAGTCGAGCGCGTCGCGCGAATATTCCGCTTGCAGATGCTGCAGCCGCGTGGGTTCGATCGATGCCGTGGGGAGCTTGAAACCTTCAAACGGATTCGCGCCGCCGAACGGATTGGAGGCAGCGAAAGGATTGCCTGCGCCGAAGGGGTTGCCCGCAGCGAAAGGGTTGCCTGCACCGAAAGGATTCCCCGCAGCGAAAGGATTCCCCGCAGCGAACGGATTGCCTGCGCCAAAGGGATTGCCCGCCGCACCGTTGCCCGCCGGCGGCCACCAGTTGGCCGCGAGTCCCGCGAAGGGGGCTTGCTGCGCCGCGCCGCCCGTTTGCTGCGCAGCATTCAGGGCGCTCTTCCAGGCGTTCGTCCACGCGTCGAGATATTGCTGCATGCCGGCTGCGTCGGGAGCAAAAGACGGATTGCCGCGCGTTGCACCATCAGTTGAAGCGCCCGAGCCCGGGGCAGTCTTGGAACGTTGAGATGCCGTCATGCCTGCTTTTGACCGATGTGTCCCGAGGGACTGGTTGAGAGGCAGGTGGTACGCATACGGCGCCATTGCGGCGCTCGTCACGACCTGTCCCGTGGGTGAGGGACATTCTTGCTCCCCATTGCAAAGCGTGTCAATGCTTGTGCCCGATTTTGCCGCGCTGCGATATTTTTTTAATTATCGTTTTCCCGATGTAATCAATTGTTTAACTGCCGCGACATGTCGTTGTGCGATGTGTCGGACAAAAATCCGCCATCGGGGCAAGCGCTTGCAGTGCAATGCGGAAAATGGGGATTCGATGCGCCGCGAGTGGCGCATGGCCGTTTGCGGGAATAGCTGCAGTGCAGCAAAAGATCGTGCTGATCCCGACGCGCCGCCACGTCGCGTCATGACGGCGGCTCGCCCCCTGTCACGTCATGTCACGGATCGAGCCAGATAAGCGCGGCCATCCGCCCGGTGACACGATCCCGCCGGTACGAGTAGAAGCGCTCGCGCAGCGTGACCGTGCACAGGTCGCCGCCGCTCACGTGGCGCACGCCGAGTGCGTCGAGCCGCAGCCGCGCCAGAGCGGGAAGATTGGCGAGGTATTTGCCGCTGGCCTCCGGGCGGGCCACGAAGGCCGCCGCCGTGGCGCTGCGATACGCATCGCGCTGTTCGGCGCCCACATGCTCGACGTGAGCCATGAACGCGTCGCGCACGTCCGCACCGACCTCGAAAGCCGTCGGGCCGATCGCAGGGCCGAGATACGCATGCAGATCGGCCGCCGCACAGCCCGCGAGCGCCGCGACGCGCTGCGCCGTGCGCTCGATGACGCCGGCGGCCAGTCCGCGCCAGCCCGCGTGCGCGGCGCCCACGGCGCGTCCCTCGCCATCGCACAGCAAGACGGGCATGCAGTCGGCCACCATCACCGTGCAGGCGATGCCGGGCTCGGCGGTGACGCTCGCATCGGCTTCGAGCGGGGCGCCCGCGCGCGCCGCGGCGAGCGCCTGCGCGGCGTCGACCACCACTGGACCATGGATCTGCTTGAGCCACGCGGCACGCACGCCCGCGTGCGCGAGCAGCCGCTCGCGGTTCGCCTCGACGTGCGCGAGATCGTCGCCGGAGCCGCGGCCGAGATTCAGTCCGCCGGGGAGATCGACGCCCTCACCTTCGTTCGCGCCCGGCGCCGCCTGCCACCGCCCGAAAGGCGGCTCGCTCACGCCGCCGTTACGCGTCGTGACCAGCGCGCGCACGCGGGGCGAAACCTGCCAGTCGGGACGCAACAAGTCGTCGGGTGCCAGTTCCGGGCAGGTCGTCATGCGTGCTTGTCCTCGTCTTGCGGATCGTCGCCTTCGTCGCCTTCGTCGCCTTCGTCTTCTTCGTAATCGTCTTCGTCGCTGCCGATCACGTAGCCCTCGTCCGTGTAGGCGCTGTCGAACATGTCTTCGTCGAAGCCCGCTTCGTCCTCGTCCTCGGCGCCGCCGAAGCCGAGCGCCTCGATCAGCGCGTCCATGTCGTCGGGCACTTCGGCGCGCCATTGCATCGTGCGGCCCGTAACCGGATGAACGAGGCCGAGACGCCACGCATGCAGCGCCTGGCGCGCGAAACCGTCGGGCAGCGCCGCGACGGAGCGCTTGCCGCGCGCGTGACCGTACACGGGATCGCCCAGCAACGGATGGCCGACATGCGCGCAATGCACGCGAATCTGGTGCGTGCGCCCCGTTTCCAGGTCGCAATGAATGGCGCTCACGGGCTGGTTGTGCCAGAGCGTCTTGTCGATGCGCCGGAAGTGCGTGCGCGCGGGCTTGCCCGAAGCGCCCTTCACCACCGCCATGCGCGTGCGCTCGCGCGGGTCGCGGCCGATAGGCGCGTCGATGGTGCCTTCGTCGGCCATGTTGCCCCAGACAAGCGCGAGATAGCGGCGCTTCACCGTGCGCGCCTGCAACTGCCGCACGAGGTCGGTTTGCGCCTGGAGCGTGCGCGCGACGACCATCAGCCCGGACGTTTCCTTGTCGAGCCGATGGACGATGCCGGCGCGCGGCAGCCCCGCCGCCGCTGCGCCGTAGCGATGCAGGAGGCCGTTGAGAAGCGTGCCGCTCCAGTTGCCCGCGGCCGGATGCACCACGAGCCCGGCAGGCTTGTTGATGACGACGATGGCGTCGTCTTCGTAGACGATGTCTAGCGGCACCGGCTCGGGCGTGAACGCGAGCTGCTCGGGCAGGAGGTCCGGCACGAGTTCGATGGTCGCGCCGAGCGGCACCGGCTGGCGCACCCTGGCCGGCCTGCCGTCCACGCGCACGCGCTGCTCTTCGATCCAGCCCTGCAAGCGGCTGCGTGAAAATTCCGGAAAGATTTTGGCGAGCACCTTGTCGAGGCGCTCGCCTGCAAGCTCATCGGGCACCTGAATCGAGCGCGGTTCCTCGCCGGCGCGCGCACGCGGGGCGCTAGCGGCGTCCCCGGCTGCGAGTTCGTCGTCGAGCGCGTCACTGGCGGCGGCGTCATCGGGCGCATCGCCCAGGCTATAATCGCTGATGCTGTTTTGGGCGCCGGGAGCGCCGGCCCCCGGAATAACTGTACGGGTCATTGAGTCTGGGTCACCTGTGGACCTGAAGCTGGACTGGATAAATGCGAGCCTTGAACACGATTACGAAACTGGCCCAACACGCGCTGGCCCGAAACGCAATGCGCGCGACGCGAGCCAACGCGCTCGGCAAGATTGGCAACTTCATTCGACTTGCTGCTTGCGGCGCGGCGCTCGCCGTGGTCGCGGCCTGCCACGGCCTGCCGGAAAAAACCGACGAAACGGCGGCGTGGAACAACAACAAATTATATACGGAGGCTCAGGACGCGCTCTCCGGCGGCGACTGGGGCAAGTGCGCGAAATATTTTGAAGCACTTCAGGGTCGCGACCCGTTCGGCCACTTCGCCCAGCAGGCGCAGATCAACGTGGCCTACTGCAACTGGAAAGACAACGAGAACGACGCCGCCGACCAGGCGATCAATCGCTTCATCCAGTTGCACCCGGATCACCCGGACATCGCCTACGCGTACTACCTCAAGGGCATGATCCACTTCAACGACGACCTGGGTCTGTTCGGCCGCTTCTCGGGCCAGGACATGAGCGAGCGCGACCCGAAGTCGCTGCGCGAGTCGTATGACGCGTTCAACGTCGTGGTCAGCAAGTATCCGCAGAGCAAGTACGCGCCGGACGCCGCACAGCGCATGCGCTACATCGTGAACGCGCTCGCGTCGCACGAAGTGCACGCGGCCGACTACTACTATCGCCGCGGCGCCTATGTGGCGGCGATCAACCGCGCGCAGCTCGCGATTCAGGACTATAAGAGCGCGCCGGCGATCGAAGACGCGCTGCACATCATGATCCTGTCGTACCAGAAGCTCGATCAGCCGCAACTCGCCGAAGACACGCGCCGCGTGCTCGCCGGCACCTTCCCGGACAGCCCGTACATCACCGGTCACGCGCGCCCCGGCAAGGAAAACAAGTCCTGGTGGCAGATCTGGTGATCGCCGCGCCTCCACGCTGAGGCGCCGAAGCGTGCTGAGACAGCCGCAATGCAAAACGCCACGGAAAATTTCCGTGGCGTTTTTTTTGATTCAGCGCACCGCGTGCTGCCTTAATCGCGCTCGAACAGCGCGATCGACTCCACGTGGGACGTATGCGGGAACATGTTGACCACGCCCGCACCTTTGAGCCGATAACCCGCCTCGTTGACGAGCACGCCCGCGTCGCGCGCCAGCGTCGCGGGGCTGCACGACACGTAGACGATGCGTTTGGGCAGCGGTCCATTGCCGCTCTGCGCGATTTCCGCGAGCGCCTGGGAAACGGCGAACGCGCCTTCGCGCGGCGGATCGACCAGGAACTTGTCGAAGTGGCCGAGCGCGCGCATGTCGTCGGCGGTCACTTCGAACAGGTTGCGGCACGCAAACGACGTATGTCCGTCCACGCCGTTGGCGCGCGCGTTTTCCAGCGCGCGGGCCGTCAGCGTATCGCTTCCTTCGATCCCCACGACTTCGCGAGCGAGACGCGCAAGCGGCAGCGTGAAGTTGCCGATGCCGCAAAACAGGTCGAGCACGCGGTCGCCCGGCTCCGGCGCGAGCAGTCGCAGCGCGCGGCCCACCAGCACGCGGTTGATCTGGTGATTGACCTGCGTGAAGTCCGTCGGCTTGAACGGCATGCGAATGCTGTATTCGGGCAGCGTGTAGTCCAGTTCCTTGTCGAGCGGATAGAACGGGAACACCGTGTCCGGGCCCTTCGGCTGGAGCCAGAACTGGACGTTGTGCTCGTCGGCGAACGCGCGCAGCAAGTCTTCGTCGGCCGCCGTGAGCGGTTCGAGAATGCGCAGCACGAGCGCCGTCACGCTCGAACCGACGGCGAGTTCGATCTGCGGCATGCGATCGCGAATCGACAGCGCGGCCACGAGATGGCGCAGCGGCACGAGCATCGCCGAGATGTTCGGCGGCAAGACTTCGCAGCTCGTCATGTCGGCCACGTAGCTGCTCTTCTTCTCGTGGAAGCCAACCAGCACGCCGCCCTTCTTCGGCACGTTGCGCACCGTGAGGCGCGCGCGGTAGCGGTAGCCCCACGCCGGGCCGTGAATCGGCCGGAACATCGTTTCGGAGCGCACCTTCGAGAGGTGGGCGAGGTTGTCTTCGAGCACGCGCTGCTTGACGGCGATCTGCGCACGCACGTCGAGATGCTGCATCGAACAGCCGCCGCAGGTGCCGAAGAACGCGCATTGCGGTTTCGTGCGCATCGCGCTCTCGCGCAGCACGTTCACCACCTGCGCCTGTTCGAACGTGGGCTTCTTGCGGTAGCTCAGATAGGTCACGCGCTCGCCCGGCAGCGCGCCCTCGACGAAGATCACCTTGCCGGGCTCGCCCGTCTCGGTGACGGTGCGGCCAACGCCGCGCGCCTCCATATCGAGCGACTCGATCTCGAGAATGGGGGCATGAGCGACCGAAGCTTCGATGGCGGCGCGCTTTTCGGCACGGCGCTCGCGCTTGCTGCGCTTTTTGGTGGGCGTGGACGGCATGGGCTCGGCCTGGGCAGGCGCGGCTTGAGGGTCGGGGGCGGCTTGAGACACCAGCGGATTCCTGACTGACGATGAGTGAATTGTGGGCGAAGGCGAGATTGTAGTCGAAGTCGGCGGCCCCGCTCCGTGACGGCTCTTTTCGAACTCGTCCGATCGTGCGCGCTGCGCGGCGTCACTACGATGATTCCTGACGCGTGATAAGTCCGACCCACGCAAAGGAATCGTCATCATGTCCGGCCTCGTCCTGCTTGAAACATTCGCGCTTTTGCTTGTCGCGCTTAGCGCCGCCACCGTCGCCGAACCGCTCCTCTCCCGGCACGCGAGCACGCATCGCCCGCTCCTGCTCGGCCTTGCCAGCCTCGCCGTCCCGGGCGCGCTGCTCGCCCTGTTGCTGTTCGGTCTGCGCATCCTGATCGATTGACGCCAATCGATCAGGCACTTTCAGAATCGTCCCATGGATTGAAGCCGGTTGCGGCGGCAAGGATATCCACCCCATCACTAACGGAACCGAAGTGAGCAAGCTACCTCTTTGTGCACTCGTCGCAACGACGCTCGTGGGCCTCGCGGCGTGCGGCCCGACTATCCAGCCCGATCAGATCGTCGGCTCCATCCAGCCCGGCATGACGCAGAGCGAAGTCTACAAGCGCATGGGTCCGCCCGACCGCGGCTACCAGACCCGCGACTTCGACTGCTTCCAGTACGACCTCGGCAAATACAATCTCGGAAGCAGCCACAACGTGCCATTTTCGGTGTATTTCGACCGCACAAACCATGTGGCGGGCACCGTGCGCGCCGCGTGCCAGGGTCGCCGGATCTAACACCCATTACGTCCACGCCACCGCCGCTTTCCGGTTTGTCATACACGCTGCACAAGAAACCAGGCTAGGGTTGAACCTGTGGGAACCGCCGCCGCACCATGTCAGGAGGTGCCGATGAAACTGGTGAGCTGGAATGTGCAGTGGGGGCGCGATGCTTCCGGCGTCGTCGATCTCGCGCGCACGGTGCGCGAGGCGCAGCGTCTCGCCGACTTCGACGTGCTCTGCCTGCAGGAGATTACGCGCGGCTTTGGGGCGCTGCCGGGAGGTCCCGGCGACGATCAGTTCGCCGAACTTCGGGCGCTGCTGCCGGGCTACACGGTCATCGCGGCAATCGGCGCCGACTTGCCCGCGCAGCTAGACGCGCCGGGCTCCCGTCAAGGCACGGCGCCGATGCAGCGCCGCCAGTTCGGCAACGCACTCGCCACGCGTTTGCCTGTCGCGCAGGTTTTCCGCCACGCCCTGCCGTGGCCCGCCGACTCCACCGCGCCCTCGATGCAGCGCGTGGCGCTCGAAGCCGTGCTCGACGCGCCGGGCGGCGCGCTGCGCGTGCTGGTCACGCATCTGGAGTTCTACTCGCTGCGTCAACGGCTCGCGCAAGTGGACGAGTTACGGCGTTTGCAGCAGGAAGCCGCCGATCACGCGGCGCATCCCGCGCCCGCGGAAAACGACGTTGGCCCGTTCGAGCGCACCTCGCGGCCGGTGTCCGCGATCGTCTGCGGCGATTTCAACAGCGCGTGGGGCAGCGAGGCGTACACGCGCATGCTAGAGCCGCTCGCGGGCAGCCCCGCCTTCCTCGACGCGTGGACCGCGCTCCATGCGGGCGCGACGCTGCCGCCCACGGCCGGCGTCTACGATACGAAACAATGGTCGGACGGCCCGCTCGCGTGCGATTTCGTCTTCGTGACAGAAGATTTGCGCCCACGCCTGCGAAGCTGCGAGATAGACGGCGCGACCCAGGCTTCGGATCATCAGCCGGTCGTGCTCGAACTGGGCTAAGGGAACGTCAGCCGGCTGCGCGCTCAGGCGGCGAACGCTTCGAGATACTCGCCCCAATGCGGTGCGGTCTCCGCGGCGAGCGACTGCTTCACGAATTCGATCTCATCCGCATATTCGCGCTCCGTGAACCCGCCGCGCATCATCTGAAACCGGCAATACAGCAGATACGTGTTGACCACGTCGGTTTCGCAGTAATTGCGGATTTCCTCGATGCGGCCTTCCTGAAACGCGGTCCACACCTGCCCCCCGTCCATGCCGAGCTTGCCCGGAAAGCCACAGAGCTTCGCGAGCGCATCGAGCGGAGCGTTCGCGCGCGGCTGGTACATCGCGAGCAGATCCATCAGATCGGTATGCCGCGTGTGGTAGCGGCTCAGGTAGTTGTTCCACTTGAACTCGCGGTCGGCATCGCCCATTTCCCAGTAGCGCACGGCGCGAATGCCGTGCACGAGCGCGCGATAGTGCAGCACCGGCAGGTCGAAGCCGCCGCCGTTCCACGAAACGAGCTGCGGCGAATATTTCTCGATCGTCCGGTAGAACGAATCGATCAGGCGCGCCTCGCCGTCTTCGGGCGTGCCGAGCGAGCGCACGCGAAAGCCCTGCCCGTCGCGAAACACGCACGAGATCGCGGCCACGCGCTGCAGATGATGCGGCAGGAAATCGCTGCCGGTTTTCTCGCGGCGCGCGGCGAACGCATGCCCGGCCACTTCGGTGTCCGTGAGCGTGGCGGGCAGATCGTCGAGACGGCGAATGCCGTCGACATCGGGAATCGTTTCGATGTCGAATACGAGTACAGGAACTGTCATTCAGATGGACTGCGAGGGTTTAGAGAACGGCGTCCTTGCGCACGCCGTTCGAAGCGAAAAAGCGCTTGAGGCGCACCAGCGCTTCCTGCTGGATCTGCCGCACGCGCTCGCGGGTGAGGCCCATTTCGTCGGCCAGTTCTTCGAGCGTGGCGGGCTCGATATGGTTCAGCCCGAAGCGCCGTTCGATGACGTGGCGATGCTTATCGGATAATCGCCCCAGCCACGCGCGCGTCAGCGTTTCCAGTTCGCGGTGCTGCACTTCGGCATCCGGCGACTGGCTCTGATCGTCCGAAAGCAGGTCGAGCAGGCTGCTGGCCGGGTCGAGGTCGAGCGGCGCGTCGAGCGATGCCGTGTGTTCGTTGAGCGCGAGAATGTCGGTGACTTCCTCGGTGGTCTTGCCGGTGAGATACGCGATGTCGTCGATGCTCGCGTCGCGCCGCTCGGAGGCCGAGTCGGCGTTGAGCGAATTCTTCTCCAGATGCCGCTTCGCGCGCAGCACCTGGTTGAGTTCGCGGATCACGTGCACCGGCAGGCGCACGGTGCGCGCCTGATTCATGATGGCGCGCTCGATGCTCTGGCGAATCCACCAGGTCGCATAAGTCGAAAAACGGAAGCCACGCGTGGGGTCGAATTTTTCGATCGCGTGCATGAGGCCGAGGTTGCCCTCCTCGATCAGGTCGAGCAGCGGCACGCCGCGATTGAGATAACCCTTGGCAATGCTGACGACGAGACGCAGATTGCGCTCGATCATGACTTGCCGCGCCTCGAACTCGCCGGCCTTGGCGAGGCGCGAGTAGCGCTGCTCCTCCTCGACGGTGAGGAGCGGCTTCACGCTGATCCGGTTCAGATAATGCTGGATGGTGTCGGCCGTGAGTTCGGCCTGCAGCATGGCGCGGAAATCGTCGGCATCGGGTGCGGCCGGCTCGGCGCTCTCGCCCGAGCCGCCTTCCTCGGCCGCAGAATCGCGTTCTTCACGCTCTTCGCGTTCCTCGCGCTCTTCATAGTCGCGGCCGCTGTCGAGGGCGGCCGACGCGTCGTCGTCGCCCGCCTGCGCGCCGTCCTCCACCGAAACCTGGGCGGCTTGGCTGTCAGACTCGGATTGCTGCAGACGGCGCTTCGATTTCGGCATGGTCGGCTCGCTTTTATTGCGGCGGCAAGTACTTCAGTGGGTCGACGGGCTTACCCTGACGGCGTACTTCGAAATGCAGCATCACCCGGTCCGAGTCGGTATTGCCCATTTCCGCGATCTGCTGACCTTTGGTGACCGCATCCCCTTCTTTTACCATCAAAGCCCGGTTGTGTGCATACGCGGTCAAAAACGTGGCGTCATGCTTGATGATAATGAGATTGCCGTAACCGCGCAGCCCATTTCCGGCATAAACCACGCGGCCGTCACCGGCCGCCTTGACAGGATCGCCCGTCGCGCCGCCGATATTGATGCCCTTGTTCTTCGTATCGTCGAAGCCGTTGAGCACCGGACCACGCACCGGCCACGCGAGCGCGATGCTGCCCGGGGCCGCGGCCATATCGCCGCCGCTGGCACCTGGCTGCGGCGGCACGGCGACCATGGGCGCCGATGCGTTCGCACCCGAACCGTAGATCGGCGGCTGCGCGGGCGAGCCCGCTGCCGGGGCGGCCGGCGACGCCGCCACGCCCGGAACCGGCGCGGTCACGACGCCCGGCGTATAAGCCGAGGCATTCGCACCCGGCGGCACCACGCGCAACAACTGATCCACTTCGATCTGGTTCGGATTGGTGAGATTGTTCCACGTCGCGATGTCGCGATAATTCTGGCCGTTTTCGAGCGCAATCCTATAGAGAGTGTCGCCCGGCTTCACCCGGTAGTATCCCGGAGGCGGCGGCCCGAGCGGCACCGGCGGCTGCGCGGCCGCCGTGCCGAGCGGCGCGGTGCGGTCCACCACGGGTGCCTGATCGAGTCGCGTGGCGCAGGCGGCCAGAAGGCAGAGCGCGACGGCCGCGGCGCCGCGCTGCGCGGCGATCAGCGTGGATGCGGGCAGGTCGACATTCGGGCGGTTTCTTTTGATCGCACGCAACATACTCATCGGATTCAGATCACTCCAGATTTTAAGGGGACAAAGAAAACGCGATCGAGGCGTGACTCCCGCCACTGAGCCGGCCCCGTGCGCTCGACGAGCGTGAGAACCTGCGTCGCTTCGCCGGCGGCGCTCTGGGCGCCGGACACCGCCACGGGCGCCACGAGCCGCCCGCCGATGGCGAGTTGCTCGAGCAGCGCCTGCGGCACGTCGAAGCCGGCGGCGGCGATCACGATCGCGTCGAACGGCGCCGCCGACGGCAAACCGAGCCGTCCGTCGCCGTAGTGCAAGCGGATATTCGGGATACGCAGCGGGCGAAGATTCGTCTTCGCGCGCTCGTATAACGGCTTGATGCGTTCAATGGAATACACGTCGCGCGCAATCTGGCTCAGCACGGCGGCCTGATAGCCGCAGCCGGTGCCGATTTCCAGTACGCGCTCCAGCACGCGGCCCGCGCCTGCGAGTTCGAGCATGCGCGCCACCACGGAAGGCTTCGAGATGGTCTGGTGATGGCCGATCGGCAGCGCCGCATCTTCGTAGGCCTGGGTCGCGAGACCGGGGTCGATGAACATGTGGCGCGGCACGGCCGCGAGCGCCTGGAGCACGCGCGCATCGGCAATGCCGTTTGCACGCAGGCGTTCGACCATGCGCTCGCGTACGCGTTCCGATGTCAGCGCGTGCGCGCCATTGAGCGCAACGGCGGGCGCACCCGTGACGGCGACGGGAACACGCGGCGCGCTCGCGCCGACCGGCATCGCAGCGCGCGGCGCGGCGGCGGCGCCCGCCGGATGCGCGGGCTTGACCGGATTCGCCGCCCTGGCGCTCACCGGTTTGGCGTAGGCCGGCTTTGCATTGACCGGCTTCGCATTGACGGGCTTTGCAGGCGAGCCCTTGAACGGCGCGTTTGCAGTGGACTTCGCAACGGCCGGATTAACCGCGTGCGCACCCAACTTCGCGCCAGGCTTGTCGAGCGCGCCGGCGCCCGGTTTCGCGGGGCTGCCGTTGCCGGCGCCCGCGAGCGGCGCGCGCGCGTCGCCCGGGCGCGTGTCGCGCCGGCGCGGCTCGCGCACGAGATCCGCAAGCCCGAGCGGGAAACGCTTCGTGCGCTCGCCCGTCATGAAGCGCTGCCGCCTTTGCGCGCCCAGTCGTGCGTGGCGGACAGCATCTGCGTATGAGTGAGATCGAGTTGCAGCGGCGTGATCGACACGTGGCCGTTCGATACGGCGTGAAAGTCCGTGCCCTCGCTCGCGTCGCGCGCGCTGCCCGACGGCCCGATCCAGTAGATCGGCTCGCCGCGCGGGTTGGTTTCGCGGATCACTGGCTGCGAAGGATGACGCTTGCCGAGGCGCGTGACGCGCCAATCGCCGAGTTCCTCGTACGGCCGGTTCGGGATGTTGACGTTCAGCAGCGGATGACCCGGCAACGGGTTGGCGAGGTAATGCGCCACGATCTCGGCCGCGACGCGTGCAGCGGAATCGAGATGCACCCAGTCCTTGTCGACGAGCGAAAACGCAATGGCCGGTATGCCGAACATGATGCCTTCGGTCGCCGCGGCTACCGTGCCCGAGTAGAGCGTGTCGTCGCCCATGTTCTGGCCGTTGTTGATGCCGGAGACCACGAGGTCGGGCCGCTCGTCGAGCATGCCCGTGAGCGCGATGTGCACGGAATCGGTAGGCGTGCCATTCACATAGTAGAAACCGGTGCTCGCGGATCGCAACACCGACAGCGGGCGCCACAGCGTAAGCGAGTTCGATGCGGCGCTGCAGTTCTGCTCGGGCGCCATGACCGTGACTTCGCCGAGCGGCTTGAGCGCTTCATACAGCGCTGCGAGGCCGGGGGCGAGATAACCGTCGTCGTTGCTGAGTAGTATTCGCATCGGGCGATTGTAACCGAGGAAAGAAGGCACGCGAACGACAGCGCGGCCCTTACGGCGGCGTGCGTTAAGCCCTGCGTCGCATGTCGATATCGCTCGCCGGCCCGGGATGCATTCGCATTGGCGGGGCCTCCAGAAAGGCGTTTGTCATCGACCCAAAATAAATCGCACGATCGTTCGCATCGACGCGGATTGCCGTACACTGTTCCGCTGTAGCGAATCCACGACCGAGGCAAACTGAAAGCAACCGAACCGGATAAAACAGGAGACACGATGCGCGCAATCCGCTGCAACCAGTACGGGCCGCCCGACTCGCTCACGCTCGAAGACTCGCCCGACCTCGTGCCGGGCCCGGGCCAGGTGGTGATCGACGTGAAGGCCGCGGCCGTCAACTTCCCCGACGTGCTGATCATCGAGAACAAGTATCAGATGAAGCCGCCGCTGCCTTTCACGCCCGGCGCCGAACTCGCGGGCGTGGTGCGCGCGGCGGGCGAAGGCGTGAAACTCGCGCCGGGCACGCGCGTGGTGGCCTACGTGGGCACCGGCGCATTCGCCGAGCAGGCGCTCGCGGACGCCTCGGCGTGCGTGGCGCTGCCCGAGGGCGCCGATTTCGCGACGGCCGCTGCCTTCACGCTCGCGTACGGCACGTCCCATCACGCCGTGGTCGATCGCGCCGCGCTGCGCGCCGGCGAAACGATGCTCGTGCTCGGCGCGGCGGGCGGCGTGGGCCTTGCGGCGGTGGAGATCGGCAAGGTGCTCGGCGCGCGCGTGATCGCGGCGGCCTCGAGCGACGAGAAGCTCGAAGTCTGCCGCCGCTTTGGCGCGGACGCCACCATCAACTACAGCACCGAGGACCTGCGCGAGCGCGTCAAGGCACTCACCGACGGCAAAGGTCCCGACGTGATCTACGACCCCGTGGGCGGCGAGTATGCGGAGCCCGCGTTTCGCAGCATCGGCTGGCGCGGACGCTATCTCGTGGTGGGCTTCGCGAATGGCGAGATTCCCAGGCTGCCGCTCAACCTGGCGCTGCTCAAGGGCGCGAGCCTCGTCGGCGTGTTCTGGGGCGACTTCGCGCGCCGCGAGCCGCAGCACAACGCGGCAGCGTTCGCGCAGATGGTGGGCTGGATCGGCGAAGGCAAGCTCAAGCCGTATGTCTCGAAGCGCTACAAGCTCGCCGATACCGCGCAGGCGCTCAAGGACATGGCTTCGCGCAAGGTGACGGGCAAGATCGTCATCGAGCCCTGAACGCTGCCTGCGACGCGGAAAGCAAAACGACAACGGCTCGCGATGCGCGAGCCGTTTTGCATGATGCGCGCTGCCTTAGACGATTTGTTGCTCGCGCAACCGTGCGATGCGGTCCGCGTCATAGCCCAGCGACCGCAGGACTTCGTCGGTATGTTCGCCCAGCGCGGGACCGAGCCAGCGCGTGTCGCCAGGCGTTGCCGAAAGCTTGGGCGTGACCGAGGGCAGCGCGATATCCACGCCCTCGCCTTCCTTTGCGCCCGGCGCCTGCCAGCGGAACTGCTGGATCATCTGGCGCGCCGCGAACTGCGGATCGGCGAACATGTCGGCCACGCTGTAGATGCGGCCCACGGGCACGTCGGCAGCATTGAGCACATCGAGCGCTTCGTCGATGGTGCGCGTGGCGAGCCACGCCGCGATGGCGCCGTCGATTTCCGCCGTGCGCGGCACGCGGCCGTCGTTGTGCGCGAGCTGCGGATCGTTCGCGAGATCCGCGCGCTCGATTGCCAGCATCAGGCGCTTGAAGATCGGATCGCTGTTGCCGCCGATCACGATGCTGCCGTCGCGGCACGGATACGTGTTCGACGGCACGATGCCGGGCAGCGACGCGCCAGTGCGCTCGCGCACCATGCCGTACACGCCGTACTCAGGCACGACGCTCTCCATCATGTTGAACACGGCTTCATAGAGCGCGACGTCGACGATCTGGCCGCTGCCGCCGTTCATGTTGCGATGATGGAGCGCCATCATCGCGCCGATCACGCCATGCAGCGCCGCGATCGAATCGCCGATCGAAATGCCGATGCGAGGCGGCGGCAAGTCTGGATAGCCGGTAATGTGGCGCAGGCCGCCCATCGATTCGGCGATCGCGCCGAAACCCGGACGGTCGCGATACGGGCCGGTCTGGCCGTAGCCCGAAAGGCGCACCATCACGAGACCGGGATTTTCCTTCGAGAGCACGTCGTAGCCGAGCCCGAGCTTTTCGAGCAAACCTGGCCGGAAGTTTTCGATGACGATATCGGCTTCCTTCGCGAGGCGCCGCACGATCTCCTTGCCCTCTTCGGCCTTGAGATTCACCGTGACCGACTTCTTGTTGCGCGCCTGCACGGCCCACCAGAGCGACGTGCCACCCGCTTCCGGGTAGAGCTTGCGCCATTTGCGCAGCGGGTCGCCGCCCTTGGGATCCTCGATCTTGATGACCTCGGCGCCGAACTCGCCAAGAAAGCGCGCGGCGAACGGGCCCGCGATCAGCGTGCCGAGTTCGAGGACCTTGACGCCCGCGAGCGGCCCCGCGCCTTTGGCCGCGGATGCGTTCGATTTCGAAGCAGTGGAAGCAGTGGAATCGGGGGAAGCGCTCATGGTGTCTCCTTTCGTTCTGTTCGGCTTGCGGCGGCGCGCCTTGGTTGCGCCCGCAACGACGCTACATCGAGCGCCGGTCGAGCATGGCCCGCGCGATGGTGCCGGCGTCCACGTATTCGAGTTCGCCGCCCACCGGCACGCCGCGCGCGAGGCGCGTGACGGCGAGTCCGCGCGCCTTGAGCGTCTGGCCGAGGTAATGGGCCGTGGCCTCGCCTTCGTTCGTGAAATTGGTTGCGAGCACCACTTCCTTGACAACGCCGTCCGACGCGCGCTTCACGAGCCGGTCGAAATGGATCTCTTTCGGACCAATGCCGTCGAGCGGGCTCAAATGGCCCATCAGCACGAAATACAGCCCGCGGTATGTCATGGTCTGTTCGAGCATGATCTGATCCGCCGGCGTTTCGACCACGCACAGGAGCGTCGGGTCACGCTCCTCGTCGAGGCACGTTTCGCACACCTGAGCTTCGGTGAACGTATTGCACTTCTCGCAATGTTTCAGATTTTCGGTCGCGAACAAAAGCGCGTTGCCGAGCTTTTCGGCGCCGTCGCGGTCGTGCTGCATCAGGTGATAAGCCATGCGTTGCGCCGACTTCGGCCCGACACCGGGCAACACACGCAGCGCCTCGACGAGAGCGGCGAGAGCGGAAGGTTGTTTCATGCGGATTCAGCGCGAAATGCGCGACGGGGTTTGAAGCGGATCTTGCTTCCCGGTGCGGTTTGCTGCAGGTGCTTGACGGCTCGACGCCAGCGTCTGCGCAGCCTCAATGGCTGCGGCAACGCACGCGAGGCGCGCGAACGCCGGCCTGAAGCAGACACGGCGCCCGCCACATTCCTTAGAACGGCATCTTGAAGCCCGGCGGCAGCGGCAGGCCGGCGGTCATGCCGCTCATCTTTTCCTGCGACGTGGCTTCGGCCTTGCGCACCGCGTCGTTGAACGCCGCGGCCACGAGGTCTTCGAGCATGTCCTTGTCGTCCGCGAGCAGGCTCGGATCGATCGACACGCGGCGCACGTCGTTGCGGCAGGTCATCGTGACCTTGACGAGACCGGCGCCAGCCTGGCCCTCGACTTCGATCAGGGCGAGCTGCTCCTGCATCTTCTTCATGTTTTCCTGCATCTGCTGGGCTTGCTTCATGAGCCCGCCGAGTTGGCCTTTCAACATAGTCACTGCTCCTTCTGGATCGTAGTCGTTCGAATTGATGCGCTCAAAAGCGCGCAACGCCTGGCGCGCCGCGCGGCGCAAATCAGTGGGCGGCCTGACTGCCGCCCGATGCGGCTTCCGGCGCGACCGGCCGGATCGAGCCCGGCACGATGCTCGCGCCAAAGTCGCGAATCAGTTGTTGCACGAAGGGATCGGCGCCGATCTCGCGCTCGGCTTCGCGTTGACGCTGGGCGCGATCGGCGGCGTCGAGCGCGGCCGCCGTGCGGCGCGCGGGACCCACGTCCACGCTCACGTCAACGGTCTTGCCAAGACGCTCGGCGAGCGCCGTCTTGAGCTTCGCGACCTGCGAGGCTTCGGCGTACTGCGGCACCGGCACGCTCAATTTGAGCAACGTGCCTTCGAGCGCCGTGAGTTCGCTGTTGAAGGCGAGCTGGTACGCAATGCCCTTCAGCGTCAGCGTGGCGGCCAGCGCCGGCCAGTCGCCCGTGAAGCCGATCGGATCGAGCGGGATGCCCGGCGGCAGCTTGCTCACGTCGACCACGGCCGCAGACGGCGGCGGCGCGGAAGCGGCGGCGCGAGGCGCGGACGGCTCGCTGTCGTAGGCGGGCACGAAACCGTCGTCGGGCGGCGCGAAGTACGCGTCGTCGGCGCCGAGCGGCACGTAGTCGTCGGGCGGGATATCGTCCCACGGCGGCGCGCCGGAGGCGTCGTGCTGCGCGTTCGCGTTGCGCGCCGGCTGACGCGCCCGCGCTTCCTGCGCGGCAGCGGAGCGGCGAGCCGGATCGGGCGTGGGCACCTTCACTTCCATGCGCGGCGCGGCCTTCGGTGCAGGCGCCGGAGCGGCCGCGCCGGTTGCGGCAGCGGGACCACGGCCCGGGGCAAGACGCATGCCTTTGCTGCGCAGCACGTCGAGCGCGGCGCTTGCCCCACTACGCGCGGACGCCGCAGCGGCGGATTCCTCAGGCGATTCGGTCTGCGGCGCGGGCGACGCGCTTTGAACAGGCTGTGGTTGTTCTGCTAATGCTGGAACAGAAGCGGCTGCGGCCGGCTCAACCGGGGCGACAGGCGCAGCTCGCGGCGCGGACTCGCCCTCGTCTTCCCATGGAGGCACGACGCGCGCTTCCACGGCGGCTCTCGCGACCGGCGCGGGCGCGCTCGCTTCCGGCTCGACAACGGCCGCCTTGACCGGGGCAGCCTCCACCGCTGGCGTTACCACTGCTTCCGGCTTCGTCACGACCGGCTGCGCGACGACGGGCGCCGACGCCGACACCGCGGCCGAAGCCGCCGCACGCGCGCTCGCGCCGACCGCGGTCGGCTTCGAGGCTGGCGCACTGCCCACGCTCCCCGCGCTCACCGAAGGCTCGAATGCGAGCATGCGCAGGAGCGTCATCGTGAAGCCCGCGTATTCGTCGGGCGCAAGACCGAGTTCGCTGCGTCCGAGCGTCGCGATCTGATAGAAAAGCTGGACCTGCTCCGGGCTCAACGCTTCGGCGAAGCGCCGGATGTCGTCGGCCTCGGGCCATTCGTCGAGCACCGACGACGGCGCGAATTGCGCCCAGCCGATGCGATGGAACAGGCTCGCGAGGTCCTGCAGCGCCGTGGAGAACGACAAGCTGCGCAGCGCCATTTCGTCGGCGATGGCGAGCACGTTCGCACCGTCGCCGGCCACGAGCGCGTCGATCAGGCGAATCAGATAGCTCTGGTCCAGCGCGCCGAGCATCCCGCGCACCGCTTCCTCTGTGACCTGGTTCGCCGAATAAGCGATAGCCTGGTCGGTGAGCGAAAGCGCGTCGCGCATCGAGCCGTCGGCGGCGCGCGCGAGCAGGCGCAGCGCCTGCGGCTCGAACTCGACCTTCTCCTCACCGAGAATGTGCGTGAGATGCTCGACGATGTTGCCCGCCGGCATCTGCTTCAAATTGAATTGCAGACAGCGCGAGAGCACCGTGACCGGAATCTTTTGCGGATCGGTGGTCGCGAGGATGAATTTCACATGCGGCGGCGGCTCTTCCAGCGTCTTCAGCATGGCGTTGAAGGCGTGGTTCGTGAGCATGTGCACTTCGTCGATCATGTAGACCTTGAAGCGCGCATCCACCGGCGCGTACACCGCGCGCTCGAGCAGCGCGGCCATTTCGTCCACGCCGCGATTGCTCGCCGCATCCATCTCGACGTAGTCGACGAAGCGCCCTTCGTCGATTTCCCGGCACGCGCGACACACGCCGCACGGCTTCGACGTCACGCCCGTCTCACAGTTGAGCGCCTTGGCGAAGATACGCGACAGCGTCGTCTTGCCCACGCCGCGCGTGCCCGTGAAGAGATACGCGTGGTGCAGGCGGCCGCCGTCGAGTGCATGCGTGAGCGCGCGCACCACGTGCTCCTGTCCGACGAGCGAAGCGAAATCCTTCGGTCGCCATTTGCGTGCGAGAACTTGATAGGTCATCGGGAAATTGTATCAGCAACGCCCGCGCGTCCAGATGAATCGAAAGACGCCTGACGCTCGCCTCGCGGCCGCCGCGCAACGGGGCCGCCGGGCGATTTACGAACGAAGAAAAGAGCCGCGATGAAGGCGTGACAAATACGACAAACGAAGATTGGCGTCGCGCACTCGATTGCGCGGCATCAACGTCGTATCTGGGGGAAGGATGCGAAGAAAAAAGAGGAAGGTGACGAGCCTGACCCTCGGCACTGGCGGAAAACGGCTGTGGCTGCTTCGTTCCCGACCTGACCAGGTTGACCGCCCCTCCATGCGAGGAGGCCCGTCACGGCGCATTCTAACATCGGTCGCGCGGCAATGCGACTGCTGCGATGCAAAAAAACGCGCCCGACCACTCCGCGCAGACTCTGTACGGACCGGAGCGACATTCTCTTGCAACGACGCGCGCCGTCTCCAGATAGCGTGATGGAACACGAGGTATCGCATTGAAAGTTCCAGCGAAAAGGCACGAACCGCGGGCCGAATGTCCCGCCGAAGGCGGTTTGCGGGACGGAAACCCTGCTTATGGTATGAGTACTATCACCGTCGGCAACGCATAGGGATTTAGGCTACACTGGCGTCGGCATTTGGCTGGGCCACGTGGTTTTCGTGCGAATGACGTGTGATGTGGACGTGCAATTCGGATGTATGACGCGGGTTCGGTCTGGCCGCCGTGGCGGCCCCGGATGAATTTTCAGTTTTGGTGTATCGTGGCGAGCACTTTACTCAGCCTCGAATCGAAAGAGGTATTCCTACAATGAGCGAACAAATCAAGCATATCAGCGACGCATCGTTCGAACAGGACGTCGTGAAATCCGACAAGCCCGTACTGCTGGACTTCTGGGCCGAGTGGTGTGGTCCGTGCAAGATGATCGCGCCGATTCTCGATGAAGTCGCGAAGGATTATGGCGATCGCCTTCAGGTCGCGAAGATCAACGTCGACGAGCACCAGTCGACGCCAGTGAAGTTCGGCGTGCGCGGCATCCCCACGCTGATCCTCTTCAAGAACGGCGCCGTGGCAGCGCAAAAGGTCGGCGCGCTCTCGAAGTCGCAGCTCACCGCATTCCTCGACAGCCACCTGTAACGGCTTCGCCGGCCGCCCCTTCCGCGCAGGCGCATCGCCTGCCAGCAAAGTGACGAGCCGGGCAAAGGTGCGTGTTGTCATGCGACAACACGCACCATAAAAACACGTCGAAACTTGCTGTCGGCCTCCACTGACGGTTTCTGGCGTGTGCTATGCTAGAATTCATAAAGCGTCTACCGGCGCCCTTATAAAGCATTAAGCAAAGCAGCAAGCAAGCGTCAAGCAAAGCACCAGGCAGCATCAAGCAAAAGTCCTTGAGCGGTTCCGCTCGCTTCTTTTCCCCCATTCTTTTCGTCGCACTCCTCCCCGACGGGTTCTCCGTATGCATCTTTCCGAGCTCAAGTCTCTGCACGTGTCCGAATTGATCGAGATGGCCAATGGCCTCGAGATCGAAAATGCGAACCGCCTGCGCAAGCAGGAACTCATGTTCGCGATTCTCAAAAAGCGCGCCAAGACGGGCGAAACGATCTTCGGTGACGGCACGCTCGAAGTGCTCCCCGACGGCTTCGGCTTCCTGCGCTCGCCGGAAACCTCCTATCTCGCCAGCACGGATGATATCTATATCAGCCCGTCGCAGATCCGCCGCTTCAACCTGCACACCGGCGACACGATCGAAGGCGAAGTGCGCACGCCGAAGGACGGCGAACGCTACTTCGCGCTCGTGAAGGTGGACAAGGTCAACGGCCAGCCGCCCGAGGCCTCGAAGCACAAGATCATGTTCGAGAATCTCACGCCGCTGCACCCGAACAAGGTGCTGCTGCTCGAGCGTGAGATGCGCGGCGAAGAAAACGTCACGGGCCGCATCATCGACATGATCGCGCCTATCGGCAAGGGTCAGCGCGGCCTGCTGGTCGCCTCGCCCAAGTCGGGCAAGACGGTCATGCTTCAGCACATCGCGCACGCGATCAAGCAGAACCACCCCGACGTGGTGCTGTTCGTGCTGCTGATCGACGAGCGTCCGGAAGAAGTGACGGAAATGCAGCGCTCGGTGGCGGGCGAAGTGATCGCCTCGACGTTCGACGAACCGGCCGCGCGTCACGTGCAGGTCGCCGAAATGGTGATCGAAAAGGCCAAGCGCCTCGTCGAAATGAAGCACGACGTCGTGATTCTGCTCGACTCGATCACGCGTCTCGCGCGCGCCTACAACACGGTCGTGCCCGCGTCGGGCAAGGTGCTCACGGGCGGTGTGGATGCCAACGCGCTCCAGCGCCCGAAGCGCTTCTTCGGCGCGGCGCGCAATATCGAAGAAGGCGGTTCGCTCACCATCATCGGCACGGCGCTGATCGAAACGGGCAGCCGCATGGACGACGTGATCTACGAAGAGTTCAAGGGCACGGGCAACATGGAAGTGCACCTCGAACGCCGTCTCGCGGAAAAGCGCGTCTACCCGTCGATCAACCTGAACAAGTCGGGCACCCGTCGCGAAGAACTGCTGATCAAGCCGGACATCCTTCAGAAGATCTGGGTGCTGCGCAAGTTCATCCACGACATGGACGAAGTCGAGGCCATGGAATTCCTGCTCGACAAGATTCGCCAGACGAAGAACAACTCCGAGTTCTTCGACATGATGCGCCGCGGCGGCTAACCCCGCGCACCGCTTGATTCACCGCAAAACGCCCGCGAATAGCGGGCGTTTTGCTTTCTGCACCGGATCGCACCGGGCCGCAACCTGTACGTGAACGTTCACGTTGAACTATAATGCGCGGCAGGTCTTGATCGCCCCATGGCGGAAACAGAGTTCCCATGCCCAAGGATTCCCCTGCGCTGCTCACGGTGCGCGACGCCGCCGAGCGCCTGAATGTCACGCCGCGCACGCTCAAATATTACGAAGAACGCGGGCTCGTTAGTCCGTCGCGCAGCGAGGGCCGCTACCGGCTTTACGACGAGCGCGACCTCGAGCAGTTCTCGCGCATCCTGCGGCTACGCGCGCTCGGCTTTTCGCTGCACGGCATCACTGAAATGCTCAAGCGGCCGCTCGAACAAGCCGGCGAAGGCCGCAGGCGCTATTCGCAGGAGTCGCTCCAGCAGATTGCCGATGCGCTCGCGCAGCAGATCGAAACGCTCGACACGCGCATTGCCGCCGTGCGTCGCGAGTTGAAGGAAGCGCAGACGGTGCGCGCCGAGCTTGCCGACGACCTCGACTATCTCCAGCGCCGTCTCGCAGGCGAGCCGTCCGATAAACTGATCGAGCAGCGCCTCGCCGCCACGCGCCGCCTCAAGGCTGCGAAGCCCATGGACAAGACCCGCGACGACGAACCGGCATGAGCAAGGCCCAGTCACGCGAGCCGATTTTCAGCACGGCGCGCTTACGCGGCGACTTTTTCCCGTGGGTGCTCGCCCTCGCGACCGGTCTCGACTACTACGACAACGCGATCTTCTCGTTCTTCACCAGCCATATCGCGGGCGGCATCAACGCGTCGCCGGACGAACTCGTCTGGTCGTCGAGCGCCTACGCCGTGTGCGCCGTTCTCGGCATCCTGCAGCAGCAATGGTGGGTGGAGCGCATGGGCTACCGGCGCTACGTGGGAAGCTGCCTGCTGCTCTATTCCGCCGGCGCGATCGCGGCGGCGCTCTGCGAATCGTCGATCGAACTCGCCTTCGCGCGCGGCTTCCAGGGCTACTTCATCGGCCCGATGATGGGCACCTGCCGCATCCTCATCCAGATCAGCTTCACGCCGCAGCAACGTCCGGTCGCGACGCGCGCGTTTCTCATCCTGATCGTGCTCTCCAGCGCGCTTGCGCCGCTCGCGGGCGGCCAGCTCGTCGCGCATTTCGACTGGCGCGCCCTGTTCGCTTTTTCCGCGCCCGCGGGCGTGCTCTATGCCGTGCTTGCCCTGCTCGCGCTGCCCGACACGGGCCACGTACTGCCCGAGGAACGCGGCGAAGCGCACTTCTGGCCATACATCATCTTCGCGTTCGCGCAGGGCGCGCTGCAGATCGCCATGCAGCAGGTGCGCTTCGAACTCTTTAGCGCCTCGCCGGAAATCATCCTGCTCACGCTCGTCGGGATCATCGCGCTCGCCTGGTTCGGCTGGCACCAATGGCATCATCCGAAACCGCTCATGCGCCTGCACGCGCTGCGCGAAAAGCCGTTCCAGGTCGGGTTGCTGCTCTACATGGTCTACTACTACCTGAGCACGGCGCTCAGTTACCTGGTTTCGCGGCTGCTCGAAGGGGGGTTCAACTATCCCGTCGAAAATGCGGGCCGCCTCACCGGCGTCACCTCGCTCATCTCGGCCTGCGCGCTCTTCTTCTATTTTCGCTATGCGAAGTTCATTACGCACAAGAAGTGGATCATCGTGCCGGGCTTCGTGCTTGCGGCGTTCATTTCGTTCTGGATGACGCAGCTCACGCCGCAGGCAAGCGAAGCGTGGCTCATCCCGCCGCTGCTGCTGCGCGGGCTTTTATTGCTTTTCATCGTGCTGCCCGTCGCGAATCTCACGTTCCGCATCTTCGCGCTCGAGGAATTCACGCACGGGTATCGTTTGAAGAACATCGTCCGGCAGTTGACGATATCGTTCGCCACGGCCACGGTTATCATCGTCGAGCAGCACCGGCTCGCGCTGCACCAGACGCGGCTCGCCGAGTTCGTGAATCCGTTCAACCCCGCGTTCCAGAATACGTACGCCGCGCTGACGCATTCATTCGAACTCATGGGCCGCTCCGCGGGCGAAGCGCACGGACTCGCGCTCGCGCAGGTGAGCCGCATGGTCGCGCAGCAGGCGAGCTTTCTGAGTTCGCTCGACGGGTTTTACTTCCTGATCGGCGTGGCGGTGTGCGGCGGAATTTTCGCCGCGTGGCAAAGACAGATCGACTGAACGATAACCAGACGCACGGGAAACCCACCCAGCGATGCTTTCGAAACTCTCCCACTGGTTCGACGCGCGCCGCCGCGAAAAGGCGCTACGCACCTACGCGATCGACGACGCGCTCTGGCAGGCCACGCTCGCGGGCCTGCCGTTTCTCCAGCACCTCGACGCCGCCGACCTCGTGCGCCTGCGCGAACTGACGAGTCTTTTCATCGCGCAGAAGGAGTTCTCGACGGCGCACGATCTCGAATTGACCGACGCGATGACGGTGGCGATCGCCGCGCAGGCGTCGCTGCCGGTCCTCAATCTTTCGCTCGATCTCTACAAGGGCTGGGTGGGCGTGGTCGTCTACCCCGGCGAATTCGTGATCCGCAAGACCGTCGAGGACGAGGACGGCGTGGTACACGAGGTGGAACACGATGCGAGCGGCGAAGCGTGGGAAGGCGGCCCGGTGATCCTCTCGTGGGAAGACGCGCAGATGACCGACGGCAGCGACGCGTACAACGTCGTGATCCACGAGTTCGCGCACAAGATCGACATGCTGGGCGGCGAGGCCGATGGCCATCCGCCCCTTTATCGACGCTGGCATGCGCCGCTCGACGCGCAGGCGTGGGCCGACGTGTTCGACAACGCCTACGACCAGTTCTGCGACAAGGTGGACGCCGTGCCCGAGCGCCGCTGGGCGCGCTTCGAACGCGATTCGCTGATCGATCCGTATGCCGCGGACCATCCCTCGGAGTTCTTCGCGGTGTGCAGCGAGGCCCTGTTCGTCAAGCCGAAGGCGTTCGAGACGGAATATCCCGAGCTTTACCGGCTGCTCGCGCGCTACTATCGGCAGGATCCGGCGCGCGTGGGCGCGCTGCGCAGCCAAAGCCTTAAAAATTCGCCAAGCGGCTGATTATCTGGCATAATCGCCGTTTTTCGACCCTTGGGTAAGTGGCTCGCGCGAGCAAAGCCGGCAAAGTTGTTGCAGGCCGGTGTTGCAAGCCCGCGGGTTGGCTACCGCCAGATTTAAGGAATAACCATGAAAGAAGGCATTCACCCGGATTACCGCGAAGTCCTGTTCATCGACGTGTCGAACGACTTCCGCTTCGTGACCCGCTCGACCATCCAGACGCGCGAAACCGCCGAGTTCAACGGCAAGACCTACCCGCTCGCCAAGATCGAAGTGTCGTCGGAATCGCATCCGTTCTACACGGGCACGCAAAAGATCATGGACACGGCAGGCCGTGTCGAGAAGTTCAACAAGAAGTTCGGCGCACGCGCCTCGGGCAAGGCCGGCAAGTAAGCGCCACGCCGCACCGGCTTCGCGCCGGTTCCGAGCCGTTCACACATCGAACGCGCATAAAAAGGGCAGCATACGCTGCCCTTTTTTGTTGCCTGCGCCACTATGGCGCAGCCCGGGCAGTCGGGGCGATGCGGCTTACTGCCCCTTTCAGACGTTTCCGTGGATCGACACGCGGCTAACGCCGTGACGCACGGTCGCCGGCCCGGCTAGAATGCCGGATTGCTCCGCGGCGCGCGGCCGGGCATACCGCCTGTCGCGCACGCCCGTCTGGCCCGCGCGTGCGAGCCACCCGCTCGACCACGCCCGGTTTATCCGTCTCCTTCGTACTGCATGAAGCCAGCCATTCGACTGACCGCCTCCGCCACCAGCGCCCTGCCGCGCTGGCTGCTGCTGACCATCTGTATCGTGTTCGCGGCGTTCGGCCTGTTTGGCCGCGACCCGTGGAAGAACGAGGATGCGGCGGGCTTCGGCGTGATGTGGACGATGGCGGGCGGCACCTCGCACGACTGGCTGCTGCCCAATCTCGTGGGCAAGTACGTGACCGAGAATGGTCCGCTCGGCTACTGGCTGGGCGCCCTGTCCATCCGTCTTTTCGCGCCATGGGTCGACGCCAGCAACGCCTCGCGCGTCGCGACGGGCGTGCTGTTCTGTCTGGCGTGCGCATTCGTCTGGTACAGCGCGTATCTACTGGGCCGCCGGCCCGAAGTGCAGCCGTTCAAGTATGCGTTCGGCGGCGAGCCCGAGCCGCGCGATTACGGCCGCACCCTCGGCGACGGCGCACTCCTCATTCTGCTTGCCTGCTTCGGGCTCGCCGAGCGCGGTCATGAAACCACGCCGCAGCTCATGCAGTTCGTGGGCATCGCCATGGTCGTGTACGGCATCGTGCGCGCCATCGACAAGCCGGTTCAGGGCGCCCTCTGGTGGGGCCTCGCGCTCGGCATCGTGATGCTGTCGAGCGGCCCCGTGCTCGTGGGCGCGCTCCTCATCGGCACCCTGGCCATGCTCGCCATCGCCCCCGAAACGCGCTCGCGCTGGCTGCTCGTGGCGGGCCTGCCCGTGGCGCTCGTGGTTTCGGCCTCCTGGCCGCTGCTGGCGCTGCATCTGTATCCCGACGACGCCGTCTGGTTCCTCAACCAGTGGGCGCACACCAACGCCAACGCCTTCGCGGGGCCGCCGGGCTATGTGCTGCGCTATGCCGCCAAAAACCTGCCGCTCTTCACCTGGCCCGCGTGGCCGCTCGCGATCTGGGCCTTCGTGAGCTGGGCCGGGCTGCGCCGCAAGCCGCACATCGCGATTCCGCTGTCGGTGATCGTGCCGCTCATCATTCTCGTGATCGTGCAGAGCCACGAATCGAACCGGCTCTTCATGCTCGTGCTGCCCGCGCTTTCGGTGCTCGCGACCTTCGCGCTGCCCACGCTCAAGCGCGGCGCGATCAACGCAATCGACTGGTTCGCGGTGCTCAGCTTCACGATTCTCGGCACCTTCGTTTGGCTCGTGTGGCTCGCGGGCATAACCGGCTTCCCGGCGCCGCTCGCGCGCAACCTCGCGCGCCTCGCGCCGGGCTTCGTGCCGCAGTTCAAGATTCTCTCGTTCGTGTGCGCCGTGGCCGTCACCTTGTGCTGGATGGCGCTCGTGCAGTGGCGCGTGGCGCGGCATCCGAAGGTGCTATGGCGCAGCGTCGTGCTTTCGAGCGGCGGCACCACGCTCATGTGGGTGCTGCTCATGACGCTCTGGCTCCCGGTCGTCAACTACAGCCGGACCTACAAGGACGTCGCCGAACAGATCGCCGCGCACCTGCCCGCCGACTATCAGTGCATCTCGCCCGTACGCCTCGGCGACGCGCAGATCGCCACCTTCGCGTACTTCGGCAAGATGCATTTCGCGTTCAACGAAGATTGCGACGTGATCCTGCGCCAGGACACGCAGGACTACGGCGAGCCAAGCGCGATGCCGGACTATGTGTGGAAGCTCGTGTGGGAAGGCCGCCGCGCCGCCGACCGCGACGAGCGCTTCCGCCTGTACGTGCGCATCGACCGCCCGACGCCGCCCATCAAGAGGCATGTCTGGCGCAAGCGTCCGGACTGAGGCCGCGGTGACGACTTTCGCCGGCGACGTCCGACGCATCGCCGCGCTGGCGTGGCCGGTGCTGATCGGCCAGCTCGCGATCATCGCGTTCGGCGTGATCGACACCGCGATGGTCGGCCGCTACTCGGCGCTCGATCTCGCCGCGCTCGGCCTGGGCTCGTCGATCTACGTCTCTGTCTATATCGCCCTCACAGGCATTCTCAGCGCGCTGCAGCCCGTCGCGGCACAGCTCTATGGCGCGCGCAAGGACACGGAGATCGGCCTCGAAGTGCGCCAGGCGTTCTGGCTCGCGCTCGTGCTGACGGTGCTCGGCGTCGCGGTTCTCTATTTTCCCGGCCCGCTGCTCGACCTTGCGCGCGCGCCCGAAGCGCTGCGCGCGCGCACCGTCGGCTATCTGCGGCTGCTTTCGTTCGGGCTGCCCGCGGCGCTCGTCTTTCGCATCTACAGCTCGCTCGCCAATGCCGTGGGGCGGCCGCGCCTCGTGATGTTCCTGCAAGTCGGCGCGCTCGTGCTGAAGGTGCCGCTCAACACGTGGCTCATCTTCGGCGGGCTCGGCGTGCCGGCGCTCGGCGGCCCGGGCTGCGCGCTCGCGAGCACTTCGATCAACTGGGCGCTCGCGGTGTGCGCGGCCGTCGCGCTCACGCGTGTGGACGTGTTCGCGCCGTTCGAAATCTTCAGGCACTTCTGCTGGCCCGAGTGGAAGCGTCAGGCGGAACTGCTCAAGCTCGGTATTCCGATGGGGCTGTCTTATCTCATCGAGGTGACGTCGTACACGTTCATGGCGATTTTCATCGCGCGCATGGGCACGACCACGCTCGCCGGACATCAGATCGCCGGCAACCTCGGCGCGGTGCTCTACATGACGCCGCTTTCGATCGGCGTGGCGACCTCGACGCTCGTCGCCCAGGCGCTGGGCGGCAATCGCCCGGCCCAGGCGCGCACGCTCGCGCGGCACGGCGTGGCGACGGCCGTGGCGATTGCCTGCTGCTACGGCGCGATCGTGTTCGTGCTGCGCCCGCTCATCATCGGCGGCTACACGCCGGACCCCGCCGTGGCTCTTGCGGCCATGCCGCTCGTTGCCATCGTCACCTGCTATCACGTGTTCGACGCGTTGCAGATCACCACGGCCTTCGCCTTGCGCGCGTACAAGGTCGCGGTCGTGCCGACCATCATCTACGCCATCGCGCTCTGGGGCGTGGGGCTGGGCGGCGGTTACGCGCTGGGCTTCGACGTGACCGGCGCGATACCCGCCTGGGCGACGGGCGCACGCGGTTTCTGGCTCGCCAACATGGCGAGCCTCCTGATTGCCGGTGCTGGACTCGTGTTTTATCTCTCGCGCGTGAGCACGCGGTATTTGCGAGGCGCTGCCTAGCGGGCGGCGCCGTGTTCGACACGTAAGACGTACGGGACCTAGCGGCCTCCACGCTCACGCTCCTTCGTCGAAAAAGGCCTTGAGCAGGCGATTGACCTCCTGCGCCGCCTCCATCTGCACCATGTGGCCTTTGCCCGCCATCACCTCCACGCGCACCTGCGACGGCAACCCCTGCGCATGGCGCGCCGGAATGATCTGGTCGGCCTCGCCCCAGATCACGAGCGTGCGCGGCGCGAGCGTGGCGACACGCTCGCGGAACACGCGCCGCTGGGCGCCTCCCTCGAACGCCTGCGCGGCGATCTTGCCGAGCGCGGCCTGCACGCCTTCGAGCCGTTTGTACTTCACGAGGTCTTCGACGAGCTGACGCGTAACCAGCGCGGGATCGGCGAACAGCTTCGTCACGTGCGGCTTGAGCGCGTTGCGATTCGCCGCCGCGACGAAGCCCTCGATATACGCGCCATCGATCTCGCTACCGAGTCCCGCGCTCGAAATCAGCGAAAGCGAAGCCACACGCCCGGGTGCTTGCTCGGCCACGGCCATGGCAACCGCCCCACCCAGCGAATGCCCGACGAGATGCGCCTTGTCGATTTTCTGCGCGTCGAGAAACGCGATTACGCTTTGCGCAAGCTCGTCGAGGCTGCCGCTCTCGACCGCCTTACCCGACTCGCCGTGCCCCGGCAAATCGAGCGCCCAGACGGTGCGCTGTGCCGCGAGATCGGTGTGGTTGAAGAGCCAGTTGTTGAGATCGCCGCCAAAACCGTGAATCAGCACGACGGGAATGCCCTCGCCTCCGCCCTGCTTCAGGTAGCGCACGGTCCTCCCGCCGATTTGCGACTTTTCCGGCTGCGGCCCCGCGTCCACGTCGCCCGCCTTCGCGGGCACGAAGCCGCGCTCGAATTCGGCCACGGCGGCGTCGATATCCGCGTCGGCGGCTTCGGCGTCGGCAACGACGCCGAGCAGCGCGCCCACGGGCAGCGTGTCGCCTGCCTGCGCGATCTGCCGCCGCAACACGCCTTCGAACGCACATTCGACGCCCGACGCGATCTTGTCGGACTCCACGTCGAGCAATTCATCGCCCTTGGCGACCTTGTCGCCGAGCGACTTGAGCCAGCCGTTCACCTGGCCCTGCTCCATCGAGAGACCCCATTTGGGCATCGTGATCATGTGAATCGGCATTTCAGCTCCTTGCTGCGCGCGCGGCTTCGGCGATCTTTTCCGCCGACGGGATATAGAGGTCCTCGAGCGACGCCGCGAACGGCACCGGCGTATGCGGCGCGGTCACCATGCCGACCGGGGCTTTCAGGTCCCTGAACGCTTTCTGGCCGACGAGCGCGGCGATGTCCGTTGCAATCGAGCAGCGCGGATTCGCTTCGTCCACGACCACGACGCGGCCCGTACGGCGCGCGCTTTCGAGGATCGTTTCCTCGTCGAGCGGGGACGTCGTGCGCAGATCGATCACGTCCGATTCGATGCCGTCTTTTGCGAGCTTCTGCGCGGCGTCGAGCGCGTAATGCACCATGCGCCCGTAGGTGACGATCGTGACGTCGTCGCCATCGCGCACGATATTCGCCTCGCCAAACGGAATCGAATAGGATTCCTCTGGAACGTCGCCTTCCATCGTGTAGAGCAGCTTGTGTTCGCAAAAAATCACGGGGTCGTTGTCGCGAATCGCTTCGATCATGAGCCCCTTCGCGTCGTAGGGCGTGGCCGGACACACGACCTTGAGCCCCGGAATATGCGTGAAAAGCGAGGTAAGCATCTGCGAGTGCTGCGCCGCCGCGCGCAACCCCGCGCCGTACATGGTGCGAATCACGACCGGCGTGACCGCCTTGCCGCCGAACATGTAGCGGAATTTGGCGGCCTGGTTGAAGATCTGGTCGAAGCACACGCCCATGAAATCGATGAACATCAGCTCCGCCACCGGCCGCAAGCCGCACGCCGCCGCGCCCACCGCCGTGCCGATGAAGCCGCCTTCCGAGAGCGGCGTGTCGAGCACACGCCCGGGAAACTTGCCGTAAAGGCCCTTCGTCACGCCGAGCACGCCGCCCCACGCGTCCTGCTCGCCCGGCGCGCCCGCGCCGCCCGCGTTGTCCTCGCCCATGACGATCACGCTCTCGTCGCGCCCCATCTCCTGTGCGAGCGCTTCGTTGATGGCCTGCGAATAGGTGATTTTCCGTGCCATTTTTGTCTCCTTGATCTGGAATCCTGATTAACTGCGCGCGCGGCGTTTAAGGATAGGACACGTACACGTCGGTGAGCAGCGCCTCGGCGGGCGGCAGCGGCGCGGCCTTCGCCTGCGTCACGGCGTCGTCGATCAGTTGCTTCACTTCGGCGTCCACCTTGCGCAGATCGTCGTTCGTCGCGAGTTCGGCGCGCACCACGCGCTCCTCGAAACGCTTGAGACAGTCCTTTTCTTCGCGCAGCTTCTGCACTTCGCCCGGCGCGCGATAGGTTTGCGCGTCGCCTTCGAAGTGGCCGAAATAGCGCGAGAGTTTCATCTCCACAAGCGTCGGACCGCCGCCGCTGCGCGCGCGTGCAATGGCTTCGCCCAGCGCCTCGTACACGGCAAAAAAGTCGAAGCCGTCGACGATCACGCCCGGCATGCCGAAGCCGTTCGCGCGGTCGGCGATATTGTCGGCCGCGACCGACCAGGTGGACGACGTCGCCTCGGCATAGCCGTTGTTTTCCGCAACGAAGATTACCGGCAAGCGCCACACCGAGGCGAGATTCATCGACTCGAAGATCACGCCCTGGTTCGATGCGCCGTCGCCGAAGAAGCACACGCCCACGCCGCTCGTCTTCTTCTGCTTCGCGGCGAGCGCCGCGCCGCAGGTGAGCGGACCGCCCGCGCCCACGATGCCATTTGCGCCCAGCATGCCCTTGGACAAATCGGCGATATGCATCGAGCCGCCCTTGCCGCGGCACGAACCCGTGTGCCGCCCATAGATCTCGGCCATCATCTCGCGCACATCCACGCCCTTGGCGATGCAGTGGCCGTGGCCGCGGTGCGTGGTGGCGACGTAATCCGTGTCGTTCAGATGGCTCATCGTGCCGACCGCGGATGCCTCCTCGCCCGCGTACAAATGCACGAAGCCGGGAATCTCGCCGGTCGCAAACTCGACGTGCAGTCGTTCCTCGAACTCGCGGATCGTGCGCATCGAGCGATACGCGGTGAGCAACTGCTCCTTGTTCAACTGAAGTGACATGGTTGTCTCCTGGATGTACGACGCCGTACCGCTCTGGATTCGCCTGCTGCGGGAAAGGCAATGCGCTAGTGAAAAGTGAAGCCGCCGTCCACGTTCACCGACTGGCCCGTGACGTTGGCCATCGTCGCGAAGAACAGCGCGAGCCTGCCCATGTCCTCCGGCGTTTGCGCGCGGCCTTGCGGAATGAGCGTGAGCTGATGGCGCTGCCAGGACTCTTCGACGCTCTCGCCTTCCGTCTTCCATTCGTCGGATAGCCGGTCCCACATATACGTGCGCACGATGCCGGGACAAATCGCATTCACGGTGATGCCCTCGCGCGCAACCTCCTTCGCGAGCGCATTGGTGAAGCCGACCACGGCGAATTTCGAGGCGCTGTAGTGTGCGAGATTCGGAAATCCTTCCTTGCCCGCGATCGACGCGACGTTGATGATTCGCCCGCGCTTTTGCGTAAGAAAATGCGGCAACGCCGCCTTGCAGCCGAGAAATACGCCCTTGGCATTGACGCCCATGACGAAGTCCCAGTCCCGCTCCGTTAATTCGGATACCGGACTAATCGAAATCACGCCGGCGCAGTTCACGAGAATGTCGAAGCCGCCGAACGCAGAAATCGCCTGCGATACCATGCCTTCGAGTTGAGCCGCCTGGGTGACGTCGACCTTGGCGAAGGCGGCGCGGCGACCGAGCGCCTGTATCTCTTCCACAGTCGCCGCAAGCGGTTCTTCGAGCAGATCCGCGAGCAGGACGTCCGCGCCCGCCTGCGCGAGCGTGAGCGCAATGCCGCGGCCGATGCCGCGCGCGCCGCCGGTCACGACCGCGACCTGGCCTTTCAAGGGTGTGTCCATACCGATGTCTCCTTCTTTCGGTTAGGCGCGGGGGAAGCAATCCGAAATCGCTACACGCGCGCCGCGGCCTCGCGCAACAACTGATGCGACGCCGCGTAACGCAGCGTGCGCGCGACGTCGACGGTCAGCGGGCCGTGCCAGTCGAGCGTCACCTCGTATCGATCGCCGCGCGCCGGTTCGATCTCACGCTCGCCGTCGAACGCAAGCGTGCCGTGGCCCGCTTCGAGCGGCAGCGCCACGCCCACTTCGAGGCGCTGGCAGGTGCGCATGGTCAACCGCTCCACGCGGCCCGGCGCGATCGGCGCGAGCAGCGGCACGCCCGCGCCGCTGCCTTCGGGCGCGCCGGGCGGCCCGAAGGTCATGTGCAGACCGTGCGCCGCATCGCGCCCGACAGGCGCCCACGCTCCGCCAATCGACGAGAGACCGATGCCGTCGGGCGCCGCGAAGGTCAGAAAAAGTGATTCGATATCCGAACTTTCCGAAATCGCGCGCGCGCCGATGAATGGCTGGCGCGCCACGCAAACGTCGACAAGCGCGATTTCCTCGCGCCCGCGCGACGGCCCGTCCACGCAGCGCGCGACGAGCCGCTTGTTGCGCGTGAGCGCCGACGCGGCGGGCACCGCGCCGGTCGCGACGAGCGCACCCGCGAGGCCCGCGACAGTGGCCTCGCGCAATTCCGGAAAGGCGTTGTTGGTGCCGGTGGAGAGCGCGAGCAGCGGCGTGGCGCCGCAATGCGCCGCCACGGCGCGATGGGTGCCGTCGCCGCCCAGCACCGCGATCAGCGCGACTTCCTCGCGCACCATGTGATCGACGCCGGCGTGCGTATCGGCGACGCTTTCGCTTACCGGCAAATCGACGAACACGACCTCGGGCCAGCGCTCGTGCGCGGCAATGGCCGCGTGTGTTTCGATCGCGCGCAGCAGGAGCGCGGCCACGCCGGTGTTGTCGCGCAACGTCAGCACCCGCGCGACGCCGAGCGCTCCCAGGCCCGCGAGCAGGCGCACGACCATATTCGCCTTTTCGGCCGTGGGAAAGACGGATGCATGCGAAGTCAGACGGCGGATGTCGCGGCCCGATGCGGGATTCGCGATCACGCCTACGGTTACGGGCGTCGTCACGGGGCTTGTCTCCGGATCGCGTCGCACCGTGGACTGGCGTGCGCCGCTTTTGCCCGCAGACTCTGCAAGCGTCATGCCAATCACGCCGCCGGCACGACGTATCCGCGCAGAAGGCCGCGCGACGGCGCTCTACGGCAAGTGCGTGCCGTATTGCCATCGCTGTTTGCGTCGCGCGCGGCGTCTCAACGCCGTCTCGCGCGCGGCGCGCATCGGCTCGCAACGCGAGCCAGCCACGCGAATGAAAACGCGCACGGCCCCGTGCGGCGCGCCTGAGGCACCCCAAGCCTCCCTTTCTCTCGCGCCGGAATGCGGAAGACGACCCGCTGAGACAATCGTCTCAACCGTCTCGCATGCTGCGCTGCGGTGTGATCGCGCGCAAAGGATGTGCTACAAAAGACTCCGCCGAATGCTTTCCGGTCCGACGTTTAACCCCGACGCTCACCGCGAGCCACCGTCTGGAACCGCTCATGCCCTACGCCCTTGCGTCTACCCGGCACGCCGAGCGCGTGCGCGGCGCCGTGGAAGGCCGGCTGCCCGCGCCGTCCGATTCGCCGCGCCTCGTCTCGTCGTGGCAGCGCTCGTTCGAGCGCTATCAACTGGACCCCGGCTCCGTGATCGGCCCGCGCGTGCTGAGCGCCGCCGAGCTGCGCGAGATCCGCGATCGCGAGGAGTCCTTTCTACGTGCGTCCGGCCAATGCCTCACGCGGCTGCACGACATGGTGCGCGAAGCCGATTACTGCGTGATGCTCACCGACGCGCACGGCGTGACCATCGACTACCGCATCGACCGCGAGCGCCGCAACGACTTCAAGCACGCGGGGCTTCATATCGGCTCATGCTGGTCGGAGAGCGAGGAAGGCACCTGCGGCATCGCGAACGTGCTCACCGATCTCGCGCCCATCACGGTGCACAAGACCGATCATTTCCGCGCGGCGTTCACCACGCTCACGTGCAGCGCCGCGCCGATTTTCGCGCCGGGCGGCGAGTTGATCGGCGTGCTCGACGCCTCGGCCGTGCAGTCGCCCGACAATCGCGAGAGCCAGCGCATCGTCAACCAGCTCGTGCGCCAGAGCGCGACGCTCATCGAGGACGGCTATTTCCTGCATCGCCTCGCCTCGTGCTGGATCCTGTTCGGCCATCAGAACCGCAACTACGTCGAGGCGCAGCCCGAACTGCTGATCGCGTTCGACGAGCACGGCAACGTGGTCGCCGCGAACCGGCGCGCGCGCGAATGCATGCCGTGCCTCGACGGCCCGCGTCATATCGACGAGATATTCGATTCGTCGCACGTGCAGTTGCGCGACATCGGCCGCATCGAAACCATCGCGGCGCTGCGCCTGCGCGCGAACGGCTCGATGCTCCATGCGCGCATTCGCGCACCGCTCGGGGCTAACGGATACGGCGCGCACCACGCACGTGGCGGCCACGCCGGCGCGAACAGCGCGACGCATGGCGCATTGCCGCTGCGGCGCGATACCGCCGCCGACGCGCACGAATACGACCGCAGCGCGCTCGGCCCCTTCCTGCGCAGCGCCGACGCGCGCGTGGCCGGAAACGCGCGCATCGCGCAACGCATAGCGGGCAAGCGCCTGCCCATCCTGCTGCTCGGCGAAACGGGCGCCGGCAAGGAAGTGTTCGCACGCGCCATTCACGACGCCGGCGCGCGTCGCAACCGGCCGTTCATCGCGGTGAACTGCGGCGCGCTGCCCGAATCGCTGATCGAGAGCGAACTGTTCGGCTATGCGCCGGGCGCGTTCACGGGCGCGCGTCGTCACGGCGCGCGCGGCAAGATCGCGATGGCCGACGGCGGCACGCTCTTTCTCGACGAGATCGGCGACATGCCGCTCGCGCTGCAGACACGCCTTCTGCGCGTGCTCGCCGAAGGCGAAGTGCTGCCGCTCGGTAGCGAAACACCGGTGCGGGTCGATCTCGACGTGATCTGCGCAACGCACCGGGATCTCGCGCAAATGGCCAGCGCGGGCGCATTCCGCGACGATCTCTACTATCGCCTGTGCGGCGCGGTGCTCACGTTGCCGCCGCTGCGCGAGCGGCGCGACATCGCGACGCTCATCGACACGATATTTGCTGAGGAAGCGCAGGCCGCCGGGCGCCCGCTCGCGCTCGACGCCACGCTCGCGATGCGACTCGCGGCGTTCGCATGGCCGGGCAACCTGCGGCAGCTACGCAATGCGATGCGCTACGCGTGCGCCGTATGCGACACCGTGCGGGTCGAAGCGCGGCACCTGAGCGCCGACCTCGCGGCGAGCCTGGCGGAACTCGCCGCACCCGCCGCCCCTACCCCGTCTCGCGCCGCCGGCATGCCGCCAGCCTCGCCCCTATCCGACGAAGATGAGCGCGCACGCATCGTCGCGGCGCTCGCGGCATATCGCTGGCGTCCGAACGCCGCCGCGCAGGCGCTCGGCATTTCGCGCGCGACGCTCTACCGCCGCATCGCAAAGCTCGGCATCGTCGGGCCGCATCGCGTTTGAGGCGGTGTGCGTTTGAGTCCGATTACGCCGACAGCCCCACGCATTTCGCGTCGCCAAATTGCACAGAAGTATTAAATATTGTGCGGCGCGATTTACTTGCCACACATCGACCGGTATAAATCGAGCGCGCGCGATCCACGGATACGTCATCTGGCCTATTCTTGTATCGCAGCCCCCTCCGCTGGATGCGTCGTCCGTTCCCGGCTAACTGAAATGCCCTCAATGGAGTGATTGCCATGCTCAAGAAGCTGCTGATGCTGTTCCTCGCCATCGGCCTGTCGCTGTCCGCGGCGCTCGCCGCAGCCGTGGAAGTGAACACCGCCGACGAAACCGCGCTCGAATCGGTCAAGGGCATCGGCCCGGTCCACGCCAAGGCGATCATCGACGAGCGCACGAAGAACGGCCCGTTCAAGGACGCCGACGACCTCGTGAGCCGCGTCAAGGGCATTGGTCCGAAGTCGGTGCAGAACCTCGAGGCGGCAGGGCTCACGATCAATGGTTCCTCGGCGCCGCCGGCGGGCAAGGCGGCCAGCGGCAAGAGCGGCGCTGCCACGACCGCCGCGCCGGCTGCCACCACGGCCAATCCGATGACGGCGCAGACGCCGGCGGCCGCGACCCCGGCGCCAGCCGCCTCCGACACGGCGGCGGGCAAGGCGAAGCACAAGAGCAAAAAGGACAAGGCGGCTGCCGCCGCGAGTGCGCCCGATGCGGGCTCGGCCGCCGCTGCGCCGCCCGCGGCATCCGAAACGAAGGCGAAAAAGCCCCGGAAGTCGAAGAAAGACAAGGCCGCTTCAGCCGCGGCCGCTTCGGGCGCCTGATACCCGCGATCGTCCGGCGCGCGCAAGACGCGCGCCGGGCTTCAAAACGCGGCGCCGCCTTCGCGTGCGCCGTCCGAACTACCGGCCGCGTCCCCCGTCGCGGCCATCACTCAGAGAGATCGTCATGAGTCTGCTAGATACCCTCGGTTCCCTGCTCGGTTCGCAATCGCAACAGCGAGGCGGCGGCCAGGCACAGCTCCTCGCCGCGGCGATGGAATTCGTCAACAACCAGCCCGGCGGCCTGAACGGCCTTATCCAGAAGTTCGAGCAAGGCGGCCTCGGCGACGTCGTGCAGTCGTGGGTCGGCAACGGCGAGAACCAGCCTGTTTCAGCGGATCAAATGCACAACGTGCTCGGCTCGGACGTCGTCTCGGGTCTCGCGCAGAAAGTCGGCATGCAGCCCGACCAGGTGAGCGGACTGCTGGCCCAGGTGCTGCCGCACGTGATCAACGCGGGCACGCCGAACGGCGAAGTGCCGCATGGCGGCCAGATCAACGCCGAAAGCGTGCTCGGTACGCTTGGCGGCCTGGCGTCGCTGCTTGGCGGCGGCAACAAGCAGGCCTAAGCATTTCTCGCAGGCTTAAAAAAGGGCAACTCGCTGAGCTGCCCTTTTCGTTTCGGCCCGGCGCGCGCCTCGCGGCACGCACCTTCGCCGGGTAACGCCGCGCGCCTTAGTGCACGACGCGTTCGAACACGAACTTGCCGTCGTGCACGCCGACTGGAATCACGTCCTTCGGTCCGAACTTGCCCGCGAGAATCAGCTTGGCGACCGGATTTTCGATCTCCTGCTGAATCGCGCGCTTGAGCGGCCGCGCGCCAAAGAGCGGGTCGTAACCGACCTTCGCGATCTGGCCCAGCGCGTCGTCCGACACCATGAGTTCCATGTCGAGCTTCTCCAGACGCTCACGCAGACGCTGCAACTGGATCTTTGCAATCGACTCGATATTCGAGCGATCGAGCGCATGGAACACCACGACCTCGTCGATCCGGTTCAGGAACTCGGGGCGGAACTGCTGCTTCACCTCGTTCCACACCGCGTCCTTCACGGCTTCCTGCGGCTCGCCCGCCATCGCCTGGATGAGGTGCGAACCGAGGTTCGACGTCATCACGATCACGGTGTTCTTGAAGTCGACCGTGCGGCCCTGGCCGTCGGTCATGCGACCGTCGTCGAGCACCTGGAGCAGCACGTTGAACACGTCCGGGTGCGCCTTTTCCACTTCGTCGAGCAGGATCACGCTATACGGCTTGCGGCGCACGGCCTCGGTCAGATAGCCGCCTTCTTCGTAGCCCACGTATCCCGGCGGCGCGCCGATCAGACGCGCGACGCTGTGCTTCTCCATGAACTCGCTCATGTCGATGCGGATAAGGTGGTCCTCCGAATCGAACAGGAAGCCCGCCAGCGCCTTGCAAAGCTCGGTCTTGCCCACGCCCGTGGGCCCGAGGAACAGGAACGAGCCGTACGGCCGGTTCGGGTCCGAGAGACCGGCGCGCGAGCGGCGGATCGCATCGGCAACGGCGGTAATGGCTTCGTCCTGGCCCACCACGCGCTCGTGCAGCTTCGCTTCGATCTGCAGCAGCTTTTCGCGCTCGCCCTGCATCATGCGCGAAACCGGAATACCGGTGGAACGCGACACGACTTCCGCGATTTCCTCGGCGCCCACGAGCGTGCGCAGCAAGCGCAAACGCGTGGGATTGCTCTGCTCGTTCGCCTCGGCGAGCGTGACCTGCTTGAGCTGCGCCTCGAGTTCCGGCAACTTGCCGTACTGGAGTTCCGCGACCTTCTCGAGCTTGCCTTCGCGCTGGAAGCGGTTGATATCCGCGCGCACGCGGTCGATCTCTTCCTTGATCTGCGCGCCGCCCTGCACCGCCGCCTTCTCGGTGGTCCAGATCTCTTCGAGGTCCTTATATTCGAGGCTCAGGCGATCGATCTCTTCCTCGATCAGTTGCAGACGCTTTTGCGATGCTTCGTCCTTTTCCTTCTTGACGGCCTCGCGCTCGATCTTCAACTGGATCAGACGGCGATCGAGCTTGTCCATTGCTTCGGGCTTCGAATCGATTTCCATCTTGATCTTCGACGCGGCTTCGTCGATCAGGTCGATGGCCTTGTCCGGCAGGAAGCGGTCGGTAATGTAGCGATGCGAAAGCTCCGCCGCCGCGACGATCGCCGGATCGGTAATTTCCACGCCGTGGTGCAGCTCGTACTTCTCCTTCAGGCCGCGCAGGATCGCGATGGTCGCCTCCACCGACGGTTCGTCCACGAGCACCTTCTGGAAGCGGCGCTCGAGCGCGGCATCCTTTTCGATGTACTTGCGATACTCGTCGAGCGTGGTCGCGCCGATGCAATGCAGCTCGCCGCGCGAAAGCGCCGGCTTGAGCATGTTGCCCGCGTCCAGTGCGCCTTCGGCCTTGCCCGCGCCGACCATCGTGTGAATCTCGTCGATGAAGACGATGGTCTGGCCTTCGTCCTTCGCGATGTCGTTGAGCACGGCCTTCAGGCGTTCTTCGAACTCGCCGCGATACTTCGCGCCCGCGAGCAGCGCGGCCATGTCGAGCGAGAGCACGCGCTTGCCCTTGAGCGTCTCGGGCACCTCGCCGTTGACGATACGCTGCGCGAGCCCTTCGACGATCGCCGTCTTGCCCACGCCCGGCTCGCCGATCAGCACCGGGTTGTTCTTGGTGCGGCGCTGGAGGATCTGGATCGAGCGGCGGATTTCGTCGTCGCGGCCGATCACGGGGTCGAGCTTGCCCGAACACGCGCGCTCGGTCAGGTCGACGGTGTACTTCTTGAGCGCTTCACGCTGGCTTTCGGCGTCCTGGCTGTGCACCTGCGCGCCGCCGCGCACCGCGACGATCGCGGCTTCGAGCGCCTTGCGCGTCAAGCCGTGCTGGCGCGCCAGGCGCCCCGCTTCGCCCTTGTCTTCGGAAACGGCGAGCAGGAACATCTCGCTCGCGATATACGTGTCGTTGAGCTTTTGCGCTTCCTTGTCGGCCTGATTGAGCAGACCCGTGAGTTCGCGGCCGATCTGCACGTTGCCGTCGGTGCCCTGCACCTGCGGCAAGCGGTTGATGGCGTCGTTCAGCGTGTTCTGCAGCGCCTGAACCTGCACGCCCGCACGCGACATGAGCGAGCGCGCGGAGCCGTCCTGCTGCGCGACGAGCGCGGCCAGCAGGTGGACCGGTTCGATGTACTGGTTATCGTGGCCAACCGCGAGGCTTTGCGCGTCGGCGATGGCTTCCTGGAACTTGGTGGTGAGTTTGTCGATTCTCATTTGATGCGAGACCTCCAGATTTCTAGACTGTCACCAAATTTGAGGGGGGACGCGCCGGTTTCAAGCGCTCTGGCGTCATTTTTTCCGATTTTTGCGATCGAAGCGCGGATGGCGGCCTGGCGTGGCCGCTGGCTGTGGGCGAGATAAGGGGAAAGAACGCCAGAAGGGCGAGGCAGCGCGTCGCCGCGCAGCGGGGTTCGCGCGCCAGGAAGAACCTGCGACGCCGAGGCGCCCCTCAATGCTCCTGCGAAGTCGCGGGGCGAGCCGCCTGCGCACGCGGCATGAACCGGATGGGCGCGAGACCGAGGAGGCCTGTCAGTTCGCTCGCCGGCTGCGCCAGTTCGCCGATGGTATGGCCGTCGAGTTCGGCGAGGAACGCGTCGCGCGCCGCCGCCAGTGCGTGCTTGAGCCGGCATTGCGGGTCAATGACGCAGCTACGCCGTTCCCCATGTTCGTCGGGAAAGCAGCCCACCAGCGCGAAATCGCTCTCCGTCTCGCGGACAACCGCGCCCACGGTCAGATCGAGCGATGCCGGCGCGAGTCGCAACCCGCCGTTGCGCCCACGGATGGTATCGACCCAGCCCAGCTCGCCGAGGCGCTGCACGACTTTCATCAGATGATTTTTCGACACGCCATAGGCGTCCGATATCTCCTGAATCGTTGCCAGGCTGTCGCGACGCAGCGCGAGGTACAACATCACGCGCAACGAGTAGTCGGTGTAGTCGGTCAGTCTCATGGCGGTGGCGATATCAGGGGCGACGCAGGGGAAAGTATCCGTACAATAACATGCAGTTAGCATGCAGGTTTTGCCTGGACTGAGTATCATGGTCGCGTCGCAGTGCCTGGCGCCGTGTGTGCGACTCGCGGCCGCAGCGTAGCGGCGCGCCGCCGCCCGCTACACTCCAGGCACTCCAGGCACTCCAGGTATGACCCAGGTTCCAGATGAATCCCCCTGACAGCCCCACTCGCGCCCTGCACGCCCAGCCAACCGAAGAGAACATCCGCGAACTCGTCTACGCGTTCTACAACCGCGTGCGCGACGATGCTCTGCTCGGCCCGGTATTCGAGGGCGTGCTGGCCGGGCGCTGGGACGACCATTTGCCGAAGATGTGCCGATTCTGGTCGAGCCTCGTGCTGGGCACCAAAACCTACCGCGGCAATGTGCAGCAGGCGCACGATCCGGTGCCGGGGGTCGAGCCGCAGCATTTCAGCCGCTGGCTCTATCTCTTCCTCGATACGGTTCAGGCGCGCTACGCGCCCGCGGCGGCGGTGCAGTTCATGGAACCCGCACTGCGTATCGCGCAAAGCCTGCAACTGAGCCGCTTTGGCTGGGACTACACGATTCCTCCCGAGCAGCAGGCGATCCTCGATCGCGTAGCGCCCCGCAGGCGCCCCGCCGGACACGGCCACGACTTGCCCACGCGAGCGAGCGGCGAGCCGTTTCCGGCCCGTTTCGTTGGCCGCCAGATGGATATCGACGAGAGCACGCCGGCAGAGTGAGGTTAGCTCGCCTTAAGCGAGATGCCGGATTAGGCGGTTAGTTGCGTTATACGAACGCATTGGATGGCTCAAACCGAAGGGCCGCCGCAACGAAAACCCGCGCCTAGCTGGATTCCCGCGCGGCATTCCCCGAGACCACGCCCCAGCGCTCCAGCGCCGTATTGTCGCTTTCGCGGGCATCGACCCAACGCGCGCCCTGCTCCGTCTCTTCCTTCTTCCAGAACGGCGCCTCGGTCTTGAGATAGTCCATCACGAACTCGCAGGACGCGAAGGCGTCGCCGCGATGCTTCGATGTCGTCGCGACCAGCACGATCTGGTCGAGCGGCGCGAGCTTGCCCACCCGGTGCACGATCAGCACCTCGATGCCCGCCCAGCGCCGCTGCGCCTCCTCGACAATCGCCTCCAGCGCTTTCTCGGTCATACCCGGATAGTGCTCGAGTTCAAGCGAAGCGATCGTGCTGCCGTCGTTCAGATCGCGCACCGTGCCGACGAAGCACGCCACCGCGCCAATAGCGGGATTGCGCGCGCGCAGTTGCGCAACCTCCGAGGTAAGGTCGAAATCTCCGGTTTGAACGCGCACGGGCATCGTGAGTCTCCTGACGTTCAGCCGCCCGTCACAGGCGGAAAAAACGCGACTTCGCAGCCCTCGGTAATACGCGTGCGCGGGTCGGTCATCACGTGATTGCAGGCCATACGCAACGCGCGGCCTTCCGCCAGCGTTTCGGCCCACACGCCGCCGCGAGCGCGCAGCCAGCCGCGCACGTCGCCCACCGTCACGATGCTCTCCGGCAGCGTGACCGTTTCGTCCGCCACGCCCAGCGCCTCGCGCACGCTCGCAAAAAACTTCAACTGGATCTTCATCGCTCAGTGTTTCAAATAAGGCTTTTCAGTACAGCAATTCGGTGAACGGAATGAAGCGTACCGTCTCGCCTGCGCTGATCGCGTGGTTGGGCGGATTGTCGATCAAGCCGTCGCCCCAGACCGTTGAGGTGAGCACCGCCGAACTCTGGTTCGGGAACAACTCCAGACCGCCAGCCGGATTCACCCGCGCGCGCAGGAACTCGTTGCGGCGGTCGCTCTTCGTCTGCGTGAAGTCGGCGCGCAGCGAGAGCGCGCGCGGGCTGACCTGCGTGGCGCCCGCGAGACGCAGCAGGAACGGGCGCACGAACAACAGGAACGTGACGAAACTTGACACCGGGTTGCCCGGCAGCCCGATGAAGAATGTCTCGCCCGCCTGCGCATCCATTGCGCCTTGCGCCCGGCGCACCGCGCCGAACGCGAGCGGCTTGCCCGGCTTCATGGCGATCTGCCATAAGTTGATGCGGCCTTCGGCCTCCACGGCGGGACGCACGTGATCCTCCTCGCCCACCGAGACACCGCCCGAAGTGAGGATGAGGTCGTGGGCAGCGGCGGCCTCGCGCAGCGTCGCGCGCGTGACGTCCAACTGGTCCGGCACGATGCCGTAGTCGGTGACTTCGCAGCCCAGGTTGCGCAACAGGCCCGTGAGCGTGAAACGGTTCGAGTTGTAGATCGCGCCGGGCTTGAGCGGCTCGCCCGGCATCGTCAGTTCGTCGCCGGTGAAAAACACCGCGACTTTGACGCGGCGCACGACGGTCAGCGACGCACACCCGACCGACGCCGCGAGCCCGAGCGCCGCCGGCGTCAAACGCGTGCCCGCCGGCAGGATCACCGTGTTCTTGCGGATGTCCGCGCCCTGCGCCGTGATCCACTCGCCCGCCTTGGGCGTGTGCAGAAAAGTGACGGCGCCCTCCGCCGCCTCGGCCTGCTCCTGCATCACCACGGCATCCGCCCCCGGCGGTACGGTCGCGCCCGTGAAGATTCTCGCTGCCGTGCCCTGCGCGAGCGGCTGCGGCGCGTGGCCCGCGGGAATGCGCTGCGAAACCGGCAGATGGCGGCTGCCTTGCGCGAGATCGGCCACGCGCACCGCATAGCCGTCCATCGCGCTCGTATTCATCGGCGGCACGTCGAGCGGCGAGACGACGTCCACGGCGAGCACGCGGTTCAGCGCGTCGAAGGTGGAAATCGTTTCGGTGCCGGCGAGCGGCTTCGCGGCGGCAAGCAGCGTGGCGAGGGCGTCGGCGGTGGAGAGCATCGGCGCGCGCGGCGCGGGCGCCGGCGCGGCGGAAGACGGGGGCGTGGACATCAGGATCGTCTCGGACTTGGGCGGCGAGGCCGCCAGCAGCGGTTGGTCTGCCCTTATTGTAGCGGCGCGACCGCCCCGCTGCGCCTTATGAAATGGCGACGCGCCAGGACCGCGAGCGGATGCGGCCCCGGATGCGCCATCAATCCACAATCAATCCGACGTATGAGCGGCGATATAGTCCTTCACACGCTTGACGTCGGCAGGCACGACTTCGAAGCGCTGCGGCAGCGCCTCCAGTCCTTCGAACGCAGACGGACGCTCCGGCTCGCGGTCGAGCGCCTCGCGAATCGTCTCGCCGAACTTCACCGGCTGCGCGGTTTCGAGCACGATCATCGGTACGCCCGGCTGCAGGTGTTCGCGGGCGACCTTCACGCCGTCAGCCGTATGGGTGTCGATCATCGTCTTGTAACGCGAGTAGATGTCGCGAATGGTGGCGATGCGGTCGTCATGGCTGCTGCGGCCCGAAACGAAGCCGAACTGCTTCACGCGCACGAAGTCGCCGCTCGCCACGAGATCGAACCCGCCCTTCTCCTCCACGTCGCGGAACAGTTGCGTCACGCGCGCCGGATCGCGGCCGAGCAGGTCGTACACGAAACGCTCGAAGTTCGACGCCTTCGAGATGTCCATGCTCGGGCTCGTCGTGTGATACGTCTCGGCCGAGGCGCGCACGCGATAGATGCCCGTGCGGAAGAACTCGTCGAGCACGTCGTTCTCGTTGGTCGCGACCACGAGCTTTTCGATCGGCAGGCCCATCATGCGCGCGATATGGCCCGCGCACACGTTGCCGAAGTTGCCCGACGGCACCGTGAACGACACGCGCTCGTCGTTCGACTGCGTCGCCGCGAAGTAACCGGCGAAGTAGTACACGACCTGTGCCACGACGCGCGCCCAGTTGATCGAGTTGACCGTGCCGATCTTCCGCTGCGCCTTGAACGCGTGATCGTTCGACACGGCCTTGACGATGTCCTGGCAGTCGTCGAACACGCCTTCCACGGCGAGGTTGAAGATGTTCGGGTCTTGCAGGCTGAACATCTGCGCGGTCTGGAACGCGCTCATCTTCCTGTGCGGCGAGAGCATGAACACGCGCACGCCCTTCTTGCCGCGCATGGCGTATTCCGCCGCGCTGCCGGTGTCGCCGGAGGTCGCGCCGAGAATATTCAGTTCCTGGCCGGCCCTGGCAAGCGCGTACTCGAACAGGTTGCCGAGCAACTGCATTGCCATGTCCTTGAACGCGAGCGTCGGGCCGTTCGAGAGTTCGAGCAGCGAAAGCCGCGCGCCGTTTTCCTCGCCGAGCGTGGTGAGCGGCGTGATCTTGCTCGCGTCCTCGCCGTGGCGCACGTTGCGATACGTTTCGGCGGTGTAGGTGCGGCGCGTGATATCGCGCAGGTCGTCGGCGGGAATGTCGCCGGCGAACTTCGAGAGGATTTCGAACGCGAGATCCGCGTACGAAAGGCCGCGCCAGCGCGCGAGTTCTTCCTTGCCGATCTGCGGATACGCGGCCGGCAGATAGAGGCCGCCGTCGCGCGCGAGACCGCCCAGCAGGATGTCGGAAAACGAATGATGCTCGCCGGCGCCCGCGCCGCGCGTAGATACGTAATTCATAGCCCTTGCCTTAGTTCAGTCCTTCCATGCGCAGCTTCGTGACCTGCGACTTCACCGTCGCGAGCTTTTCGATCTGCGCGATCGCCGCGTTGACGCTCTTTTCGAGCGTTTCGTGCGTGATCAGGATGATGTCGGTTTCCGCCTTGCCCTGTGCGTCGACCTGCTCCGCTTCCTTTTGCAGCAGCGCGTCGATCGAGATGCCGCTGTCGGCCAGGATGCGCGTAATGGCCGCCATCACGCCGGTCTGGTCGGCCACGCGCAGGCGCAGGTAGTAGCCGCTCGTGACTTCGTCGATCGGCAGGATCGGCGTGTTCGAGAGGCTCTCCGGCTGGAAGGCCAGATGCGGCACGCGGTGCTCGGGGTCGGCCGTGTGCAGGCGCGTGACATCGACGAGATCGGCCACGACGGCGGAGGCCGTAGGCTCCGCGCCCGCGCCCTTGCCGTAGTAGAGCGTCGTGCCCACGGCGTCGCCATGCACAACCACGGCGTTCATCGCGCCTTCCACGTTCGCGAGCAGGCGCTTGGCCGGGATCAGCGTGGGATGCGTGCGCAGTTCGATACCGCGATCGGTGCGCCGCGCAATGCCGAGCAGCTTGATGCGATAGCCCAGTTCTTCCGCGTACCTGATGTCGATGGCGTCGAGCTTGCTGATGCCTTCCACGTAGGCCTTGTCGAACTGCACAGGCACGCCGAACGCGATCGCGCTCATGATCGTGGCCTTGTGCGCGGCGTCCACGCCTTCGATGTCGAAGGTCGGATCGGCTTCGGCGTAGCCCAGTTCCTGCGCGGCTTTCAGTGCGGTCGCGAAGTCGAGGCCGCGCTCGCGCATTTCCGAAAGGATGTAGTTCGTCGTGCCGTTGATGATGCCCGCGATGTACTGGATGCGGTTGGCCGTGAGGCCTTCGCGCAGCGCCTTGATGATGGGAATGCCGCCCGCCACCGCCGCCTCGAACGCGACCATCACGCCCCGGGCGCGCGCCGCTTCGAAGATCTCGGTCCCGTGCACCGCCAGCAGCGCCTTGTTCGCCGTGACCACGTGCTTGCCGTTGGCAATGGCGCGCAGCACGAGATCCTTCGCGAGCGTCGTGCCGCCGATCATTTCGGCGACGATCGAAATCGACGGATCGTCGACCACGGCGTTGAAGTCGGTCGTCAGGTCGACGCTGCCGGCTTCATTGCCGAGCGCCGCCGTGGCCTTGGCCGGGTTGCGCACGGCAATGCGCGCGACCTCGATGCCGCGGCCCGCGCGGCGTTTGATTTCTTCCTGGTTGCGGCGCAGTACCGTGAAGGTGCCGCTGCCTACCGTGCCGAAGCCCAAGAGACCTACTTTGATCGGATCCATGCAGCGTGTGTTCGTCTAAGTGTTTAAAGGGAATGCGTTGTATCTGAAGCTCAGGTGCCATGCCGCTGACGATAGCCGTCGAGGAAGCGCGCGATGCGGTTGATCGAATCGGTCAGGTCGTCGACGTTGGGCAGGAACACCACGCGGAAGTGGTCCGGCTGCTTCCAGTTGAAGCCCGTGCCCTGCACAAGCAGCACGCGCTCCTGCAGGAGCAGATCGAGAATGAACTGCTGGTCGTTCTCGATCGGGTAAAGCTTGGGGTCGAGGCGCGGGAACATGTAAAGCGCCGCCTCGGGCTTCACGCAGGTCACGCCCGGAATGGCCGTGAGCATGTTGTACGCGAGTTCGCGCTGACGATAGAGGCGCCCGCCCGGCTGGATCAGCTCGTTGATGCTCTGGTAGCCGCCCAGCGCCGTCTGGATCGCGTACTGGCCCGGCACGTTCGCGCACAGGCGCATGGAAGCGAGAATGCCGAGACCTTCCGTGTAATCCTTCGAGCGGCGGCGGTTCTCGCCCGTCATGCCCGAGAGGAACATCCAGCCCGCGCGGTAGCCGCACGCGCGATAGCTCTTCGAGAGGCTGTTGAGCGTAACGGTGATCACGTCTTCCGAGAGCGAGCCGAGCGCGGTGTGCGTCTTGCCGTCGTAGATGATCTTGTCGTAGACCTCGTCGGCGAAGAGGATCAGGCCGTGCTCGCGCGCGATCGCCACGAGGCCGCGCAGCAGGTCGTCCGAATAGAGCGCGCCGGTCGGGTTGTTCGGGTTGATGACGACGATCGCGCGCGTGGTCGGCGTGATCTTCGAGCGGATGTCGTCGAGGTCGGGCATCCACGCGTTCGACTCGTCGCAGATGTAGTGCACAGGCGTGCCGCCCGAGAGGCTCACGGCCGCCGTCCACAGCGGATAGTCGGGCGCGGGCAGCAGCACTTCGTCGCCGTCGTTGAGGAGGGCCTGCATGGCCATCACGATCAGCTCGGACGCGCCGTTGCCGATATAGATGTCGTCGAGTTCAACGCCCTTCACGCCCTTTTGCTGCGCGTAATGCATGATCGCCTTGCGCGCGGCGAACACGCCCTTCGAATCCGAATAGCCCGACGAGCCCGGCAGGTTCAGGATCATGTCCTGAATGACCTCGTCGGGCGCGTCGAACCCGAACGGCGCGAGGTTGCCGATGTTCAGCTTGATGATGCGATGGCCTTCTTCTTCGAGGCGCTTCGCGTGCTCGAGCACCGGCCCGCGGATGTCGTAGCAAACGTTCTGCAGCTTGTTGGATTTGAGAATCGGTTTCACGGCGGGCTATCGGGTGGTCGGGGTTAGTCGGTCAGGGCGTCGAAGGCAAGTAAGACGCGGTAAAAGGGCTGGAACAGGCTGGAATGCCGATGACCGGCCGGGCGGATGGCGCCCCGACGGACAAGACATGCAAGGAAGCCGAGGGGCGCTCCCGGCGGGATACAAGCCGCGCACCCTTTGCGAACAGAGCGCCGGGCGCTCGCACAGCGTCGCGGGAAGCATCCGCCAGGGCGAGCCCGATCGCCTCCGGCTGCCCCGGCAGCTTGTGGCTGCCCTTGCCCGATGCGCGGATGGCGCGCCTGGTGGACTGCTGGCGGTCGGCCGGCGCGGTCTACCCGCGGGCGCCGCCGCTGCGGCGGCTAAAAAGCTATAATTTAGCGGATTTTGACCAACTTCCGCAATGCGCAATCGGTCAAGAGGCGGGTCAAGAGGCGGGCCAGAAGGCAGGCCGGAGGACGGCCCAGGAAGCGGAGCGCGACGCGCGCGACACGGCGTCGGCACAGGGCGGCCCCTCGCTTGCGCACCTCACTCGCCCTTATTCCCGGAACCCCGTTTTGAAACTACATCAGGACTCCAGCGCCGCGCTCAATACCGTGACCGCTTACGGCGCCGACTACGTCGAAGTGAACCTCGAACGCCACACGGGCAGCATCATCGTGATGCCCGAAACGCCGGTCATCCCGTGGCCGGTGCAGTCGTTCGACGCCCTCACGCCCGATCTCTTCGAAATGCTTCTGCCGCTGAACCCCGAGGTGGTGGTGTTCGGCAGCGGCGAACGGCTGCGTTTTGCGCATCCGCGCCTGACCGCCGCGCTCTCCGCCAGGCGCATCGGCGTCGAGGCAATGGATTTCAAGGCCGCTTGCCGCACCTACAACATCCTCATGGCCGAAGGCCGCCGTGTGGCGGCCGCGCTTCTGATCGAAAGCTGACGCACCTTAAGCTTGCCTTCAGGTCGCCGCGCGACGGCGTAGTACACTTGCGCGCCGCGTGCGCCACACCCGTCGCGCGCCCCGCTTCCCGACCGCAACGACCGCAACAAGAACAGGCTGAAACCCATGAACGATACGCCATCGCGGCTACCGCTCAACCGCAGTGCGATCCTGCTCCTGATCCTCGCTCTCGCCGTGATCTGGTTCCTGCCGCTCGGCTGGCGCCACCTGCTGCCGAGCGACGAAGGCCGTTACGCCGAAATGGCGCGCGAAATGCTCGCGACCGGCGACTGGATCACGCCGCGCTACAACGACTACAAGTATTTCGAGAAGCCGCCGCTGCAAACCTGGATGAACGCGCTCACGTTCGCGTGGTTCGGCCTCGGCGAGTGGCAGGCGCGCCTGTATACGGCGCTCACCGGCTTCGCCGGCGTGCTGCTGATCGGCTTCACCGGCGCGCGCGTGTTCAACGCCGCCACGGGCTTCTTCGCCGCAGTCGTGCTCGCCTGCGCGCCGTACTGGAACCTGATGGGCCACTTCAACACGCTCGACATGGGCCTGTCGTTCTGGATGCAGCTCACGCTGTGCGCGCTGCTGCTCGCACAGCGCCCGACCCTGCCCAAAAACCACGCGCGCCTGTGGATGTGGGTGTGCTGGGCGGCCATGGCGATGGCGGTGCTTTCCAAGGGCCTCGTCGGCCTGATCCTGCCGGGCGCGGTGCTCGTGCTGTATACGGCGATTTCGCGCGACTGGGCGCTCTGGAAGCGTCTCTATCTCGTGAGCGGCCTGATCGTGTTCTTCGCGATCGTTTCGCCGTGGTTCATTCTCGTGCAGCAGCGCAATCCCGAATTCTTCAACTTCTTTTTCGTCGTCCAGCAGTTCCAGCGCTATCTCACGCCCGCGCAGAACCGCCCCGGCCCGTTTTATTACTTCGTGCCGGTCATGCTGGTGGGTTTCCTGCCGTGGCTTTCGGTGAGCGTGCAGAGCGTGCGCCATGCGCTGCGCGCGCCGCGTCAGACCAACGGCTTCTCGCCCGTCATGCTGATGTTCGTCTGGACAGTATTCATTTTCCTGTTCTTCAGCGCCTCGCACTCGAAGCTCGTCTCCTACGTCCTGCCGATCGCGCCGCCGGTCGCGCTCATCATCGGCATGTATCTGCCGGTCATGACGCGCACGCAGTGGACGAGGCACCTCGCGGGCTATGCGCTCCTCGCCGTCGTGCTGATGGGCGCCTCGTTCGTGCTCACGCGCCTCGGCGACGCGCGCAATCCCAACGCGCTCTACCGCGAGTTCCAGGTATGGGTGTTCGCCGCGGCCGCCGTGGCCTTCGTCGTCACCATGGTCGGCCTGCGCCTGAACCGTGCGAAGCGCACGCCCGAAACCGGCGCGCGCGCGCCGGCGCTCGCGCTCGGCACCGCGTGGCTGCTGCTGGCGACGCTCGCGGGCACGGGGCACGACGTGTTCGGCACGCTGAGTTCCGGCGCGCCGCTCGCGCCCGCGGTGCGCGCCGCCATTGCGCAGCAGCCGCCCGGCACGCCGTTCTACTCCGTGGGAGTGCTCGACCACACCATGCCGTTCTACGTGCGCCATTCCATGACGATGGTCGAAGTCACCGACGAACTCGCCTTCGGCATCTCCGAGGAGCCGCAAAAATGGGTGCCGACCATCGCAGACTGGGAAGCGCGCTGGAAAGCCGATCGCCACGCGCTCGCGCTGATTCCGACGCAGCGTTATGAGGAACTGGCCGCCCAGGGCTTGCCGATGCAGGTGGTCGCCCGCGACACGCGGCGCGTCATCGTCGAGAAACCGCAGCCCTGAAGGCTTTTGGGCCTCTAGCCGGCCCCTTCCTGGTCCAACCCCGGCCCCCATTGACGCATGCGCGATAATCGGCGGGCCGCCCCCCTATAACCCGTTGAACCACCCTTTCCGATGAATCCGATTTCCCTGATCTGCATCCTCGCCGGCGTCGGCCTCAACGCATGCGCGCAACTGTTGCTGAAGGCCGGTGTCAATGCCGTTGGACACTTCGAATTCAGCCGTGCGAACATCTTGCCCATTGGCATGAAGCTCGCGACGCAAGTGCCGATTCTCGGCGGCCTCACCTGCTACGTGTTCAGCGTGGTCGTGTGGATTGTCGGGCTCTCGCGCGTGGATGTCTCGATCGCCTACCCCATGCTCTCGCTCGGCTACGTGGTCAACGCGTTCGCGGCGTGGTATCTGTTCGGCGAGGTGCTGAGCGTGCAGCGGCTCGTGGGTATCGGCATCATCCTGATCGGCGTGTTCGTGCTGGCGCGTAGCTGACGCGCGGCGTGCGCCTTATAAGCATTTCGTAAGATGCGCCGCGGCGGCCTCGCTGCCCGGCCCCATTTTCTGACGAGCAAAGAGCAAAGCATTCATGACCCAGTCATCCACGCAGTCGACCGTTCCGTTCCTGCCGTTCGTGCGCCCCGAAATCGACGAAGAGACCATCCAGGGCGTAGCAGACGTGCTGCGCTCGGGCTGGATCACGACCGGCCCCCAGAACCAGGCATTCGAGGCCGCGCTCTCGGAGTATTGCGGCGGGCGTCCCGTGCGCGCCTTCAACTCGGGCACGGCGACGCTCGAAATCGGACTGCGCATTGCCGGCGTGGGTCCCGGCGACGAGGTCATCACCACGCCCGCCTCGTGGGTCGCGACCAGCAATGTGATTTATGAAGTCGGTGCGACGCCCGTGTTCGCCGACATCGACCCCGTCACGCGCAACATCGACCTCGACAAGCTCGAAGCCGCCATCACGCCGAAGACGAAAGCGATCATCCCCGTGTTTCTCTCGGGCTTGCCCGTCGACATGGACCGGCTCTATGCGATCGCCCGCCAGCACAAGCTGCGCGTGATCGAGGACGCCGCCCAGGCGTTCGGCTCGACGTGGAACGGCAAGCGCATCGGCGCGATCGGCGACATCGTTTCGTTCAGCTTCCATCCGAACAAGAATCTCACGTCGATCGAGGGCGGCGCGCTCGTCCTCAACGACGAAGCGGAAGCCCTGCTCGCGCAGAAGTACCGCCTTCAGGGCATCACGCGCACGGGCTTCGACGGCATGGACTGCGACGTGCTCGGCGGCAAGTACAATCTCACGGATGTCGCGGCGCGCGTCGGGCTCGGCCAGCTCAAGCACATCGAGCGTTTCACCCGCCAGCGCCACGCGCTCGCGCGGGCCTACCTGGCCGGCTTCGAGGGCGGCGCGGCCGTGAAGCTCGGCATGGGCCTGCCGCTCGCCGATTTCACCAACAGCAACTGGCACATGTTCCAGATCACGCTGCCGCTCGAGAAGCTCTCGATCGACCGCGCCGGTTTCATGGGCGAACTCAAGGAACGCGGCATCGGCTCGGGCGTGCACTACCCGGCCATTCACCTTTTCACGCTCTACCGCGAGCGAGGTTTCAAGGCGGGCATGTTCCCGCACGCGGAGCGCTTTGGCGCGACCACGGTCACGCTGCCGCTCTTCACGCAGATGACCGAAGCCGACGTGGCGCGCGTGTGCGGCGCGGTGAACGAGATTTGCGCGAAGTTTGCAAAGTAGTTCGCGACGTAGCTTGCAAAGCAGGCAGTAGCAGAAGTCGGAAGAAACAGGGGAAACGCATGCGGACGGCGCGGCACTTGCGCCGCCGGTTGCGCTCGCAGTAAACCGAAGCACCCAATAACGGAATCGACGCACACATGAGTCAAACGGAACTCGGCACCTTGACCCCGGATACGCCGGAAGTCTCGGTCATCATTCCGGTCTACAACGAGGAAGCGGGCCTTCCCGCGCTGTTCGCGCGCCTGTATCCGGCGCTCGACAAGCTCGGCACCTCGTACGAAGTGATCTTCATCAACGACGGCAGCCGCGACCGCTCGGCCGCGATGCTCGCGGAGCAGTTCCGCGCGCGGCCCGACACCACGCGCGCGATCCTGCTCAACGGCAACTACGGCCAGCACATGGCGATTCTCGCGGGCTTCGAGCAGGCGCGCGGCGAGATCGTCATCACGCTCGACGCCGACCTGCAGAATCCGCCCGAGGAAATCGGCAAGCTCGTCGAGAAGATGCGCGAGGGCTACGACTACGTCGGCACGATCCGCAAGCAGCGCCAGGACAGTCTGTGGCGGCGCAAGGCCTCGCTGGCGATGAACCGTCTGCGCGAGCGCATCACGCGCATCAAGATGACCGATCAGGGCTGCATGCTGCGCGCGTACAACCGCCGCATCATCGACACCATCAACCGCTGCGGCGAAATCAACACCTTCATTCCGGCGCTCGCCTACACGTTCTCGCAGAACCCGGTCGAGGTGGAGGTCGCCCACGAGGAGCGCTTCGCCGGCGAATCGAAGTACTCGCTCTACAGCCTCATTCGCCTGAATTTCGACCTCGTGACGGGCTTTTCCGTCGTGCCGCTGCAGTGGCTCTCGTTCATCGGCGTGATTCTCTCGCTCGGCTCGGCGGGCCTCTTCCTGCTGCTGCTGATTCGCCGCTTCATCATCGGCGCGGAAGTGCAAGGCGTGTTCACGCTGTTCGCCATCACGTTCTTCCTGCTCGGCGTGATCATCTTCGCGCTCGGTCTGCTCGGCGAGTACATCGGCCGCATCTATCAGCAGGTGCGTGCGCGTCCGCGTTATCTGATCCAGACGATCCTCGAGGAGCGCAATGGCCGCGCCGTCGTCGATACGCCGCGCCAGGATTTCGTGCAGGCCGCCGCGTTCGCGCAGCCGGCGCAACCAGGACAACCCGCGAACGTCACCACGAACGCGGCCAATGAAGGAGCCGGCCAATGAAGCCGCGCGCCGTTGTCTTCGCGTATCACAACGTGGGCGTGCGCTGCCTCCAGGTGCTGCTCGCGGGTGGCGTCGACGTTGCGCTCGTCGTCACGCATGAAGACAGCCCCACGGAGAACATCTGGTTCGGCAGCGTGAAATCGGTGGCGCAGGAGCATGGCATCGAGGTCGTCACGCCCGCCGATCCGAAGAGCGCCGAACTGCGCGCGGCCGTTTCCGCCGCGCAGCCGGACTTCATCTTCTCGTTCTACTACCGGCACATGCTGCCTGTGGACCTGCTCGCCCTCGCCGGGCGCGGCGCGTACAACGTGCACGGCTCGCTTCTGCCGAAATACCGGGGCCGCGTGCCCACGAACTGGGCCGTGCTCAACGGCGAGACCGAAACGGGCGCCACGCTGCACGAAATGGCCGCGAAGCCCGACGCGGGCGCGATTCTCGCGCAAACGCCGGTGCCGATCCTGCCCGACGACACCGCCGCGCAAGTGTTCGACAAGGTCACGGTCGCCGCCGAGCAGACGCTCTGGCGCGTGCTGCCCGCGCTGATCGCGGGCGAGGCGCCGCATCTGCCGAACGATCTCGCGAGGGGCAGCTACTACGGCGGACGCAAGCCGGAGGACGGCCGCATCGACTTCGGCCAGAGCGCGCAGCAGGTGTACAACCTTATCCGCGCCGTCGCGCCGCCCTATCCGGGCGCGTTCACCGACATCGGCAACGAGCGTTTCGTGATTGCCCGCGCGCGTCTTGTGCGCCCCGGCTCGCAAGACGCCGAAAGGGTCCGCCCCCTCGCCGGATTGCCCGTGGGCATCCACGTAAGCGATAATGCGCTTTTCGCCATCTGCGGCGACGCGCGCGCCATCGCGATCCACGAACTGCGGCATGCAGCGGGTCCCGAACAGGGCGGTCAGGAGACCGTCGTCAGCCCCGCCGCGTTCTCCGAACTCATTTCATCTGTCCCCCGTCCATGACCAAAAAAGTTCTGATCCTGGGTGTGAACGGCTTTATCGGCCACCACCTGTCCAAGCGCATCCTCGAATCCACGAACTGGGAAGTGTTCGGCATGGACATGCAGACGGATCGCCTCGGCGACCTCGTCAAGCATGAGCGTATGCACTTCTTCGAAGGCGACATCACGATCAACAAGGAGTGGGTCGAATATCACGTCAAAAAGTGCGACGTGATCCTGCCGCTGGTTGCCATCGCGACGCCCGCTACCTACGTGCAGCAGCCGCTGCGCGTGTTCGAACTCGACTTCGAGGCGAACCTGCCGATCGTGCGTTCGGCCGTGAAGTACCGCAAGCACCTCGTCTTCCCGTCGACGTCGGAAGTCTATGGCATGTGCAGCGACGAGCAGTTCGACCCGGACGCCTCGGCGCTGACCTACGGCCCGATCAACAAGCCGCGCTGGATCTACGCGTGCTCGAAGCAGCTCATGGACCGCGTGATCTGGGGCTACGGCATGGAGGGTCTGAACTTCACGCTGTTCCGTCCGTTCAACTGGATCGGCCCGGGCCTCGACTCGATCTACACGCCGAAGGAAGGCTCGTCGCGCGTGGTCACGCAGTTCCTCGGCCATATCGTGCGCGGCGAGAACATCAGCCTCGTGGATGGCGGCGCGCAAAAGCGCGCGTTCACCGACATCGACGACGGCATCGAAGCGCTGATGAAGATCATCGAGAACAAGGACGGCGTCGCCACGGGCAAGATCTACAACATCGGCAACCCGACCAACAACTTCTCGGTGCGCGAACTCGCGCACAAGATGCTCGCGCTCGCCGCCGAATTCCCGGAATACGCGGAAATGGCGAAAAAGGTGCAGCTCGTGGAAACGTCGTCGGGCGCGTACTACGGCGCGGGCTACCAGGACGTCCAGAACCGCGTGCCGAAGATCGACAACACCAAGCAGGAACTCGGCTGGGCGCCGAAGTCGACCTTCGACGAAGCGCTGCGCAAGATCTTCGAAGCGTACCGCGGCCATGTGGCCGAGGCGCGTGCGCTCGTCGAGCAACACTAAGCGTCAAGGACCTCGCCACGTGGCCCGCATCGTCCTGAAAATCGACGTCGACACGCTGCGCGGCACGCGCGAAGGCGTGCCGAATCTCGCGCGCATTTTCGACCGCTACAAGGCGCGCGCGACGTTCCTGTTCAGCCTCGGCCCCGATCACACGGGCTGGGCGCTGCGCCGCGTGTTGCGGCCTGGCTTTCTCAAGAAGGTCTCGCGCACGTCGGTGGTCGAGCACTACGGCGTGAAGCAATTGATGTACGGCGTGCTCTTGCCGGGCCCCGACATCGGCGTGGAAGCCGCGGCGGAAATGCGCGCGATTCACGAAGCCGGCTTCGAGTGCGGCATCCATACGTGGGATCACGTGTACTGGCAGGACAACGTGCGCAAGCGCGACGGGCAATGGACCGCGCGCCAGATGCAGAAGAGCCACGACCGCTTCACGCGCATTTTCGGCACGCCGCCCGTCACGCACGGCGCGGCGGGCTGGCAGATGAATGAGGCCGCCTTCGAGCAGATCGACACGTGGGGCATGAAGTACGCCTCGGACGGGCGCGGCCATTCGCCCTACCGTCCGGTAGTGGCGGGCCGCACGCTGAACCACGTGCAGATGCCCACTACGCTGCCCACGCTCGACGAAGTGCTCGGCGTGGATGGCGTCGATACCGGCACGGTCGCCGCGTGGATGCTCAAGCGCACCGAAAACAATCCGCACGACCAGGTCTTCACGCTGCACGCCGAACTCGAAGGCCAGAAGCTCGCGCCGGTGTTCGAGCAGTTGCTCGCGGGCTGGCGCGCGCAAGGCCACACGTTTGCCACGATGGGCGACTACCATGCGACGCTGGACCCGGATTCGCTGCCATCGTACCCTGTCACCTGGGGCGAGATCACCGGCCGCTCCGGCCAGTTGATCGTTCAGCCCGACTGATTCCGGCATCCGCGCGCTGCCCGCGTGCCGCCCCCGCCTCGGGCGGCGCGCCGTCCCGGTGAAACGGCCCCGCGCGCCGCGGCAATGCCAGCCAATAACAAAGGGAGAGCCACGTGCCTGACGTGACCATCGCAGTCGACCACCCCGTTCCGGACTTTACCGCCCCCGCCACCGGCGGCGACTTCAAGCTATCGAGCCTGAAGGGCAGCAAGATCGTGCTGTACTTCTATCCGAAGGACAACACGCCGGGCTGCACGACCGAAGGCCTGCAGTTCCGCGACCTCTATCCGAAGTTCAAGAAGGCCGGCGCGCAGATCGTCGGCGTGTCGCGCGACAGCGTGCGCTCGCACGATAATTTCAAGGCTAAGCTCGAACTGCCGTTTACCTTGGTATCGGATGCCGACGAAGCGCTCTGCGCGCGCTTCGACGTAATCAAATTGAAGAAAATGTATGGCAAAGAGGTACGGGGTATCGAACGCTCGACCTTCCTGATCGACGCTGCCGGCGTGCTGCGCCAGGAGTGGCGCGGCATCAAGGTGCCGGGCCATGTCGAGGAAGTTCTGGAGGCTGTACAAGCGCTTTGAGGAGCGTTATATTGGGCTGTAATGAGTGCCTGTCCAACCCTTTTTACGTCGCGTTGCGGCGGTTTCGCAGCCGGTCATGGAATGACCGGAATTGCGTATCCGAGGCACCGGGACAACACCGAAGTGAAGCCGCTTGCCTCGTCATCCGGGGCGGCGGCTTTTTTGTTTGTTCCACGCTGTTCTCCCCCGTTTTTGTCCCCGTTCGCGCCGGCCTTGCGACCCGGCGCGCGCAAACGTCAAGGAGCTGATCGAAAACCAGGCGAACCGGCATTTTCTGACCTGAGCGCGCACCTTGCGCAGTAACGGCGGAGGCCTACCCGGCACCCGCACGCACCGCCCGAAAGCGCGCCTTACTGGGTAACCCCGCGACCACTCGACCCGATTTTTTCGAGGGACACCATGCCTTTGCCTACTCCCCCCAGCAAGCTCGGCAACCTGCTGCCGCCCGAAGAATACAAGGCGCGTGCCCGCACGACGCGCAGCACACGCAAGGCCGCGAGCGAGAACGACGCGGCCGACGTGGCCGAATACGGCCCCGCAAGCGTCGCCGAGCCGATGACGCAGGCCGCCAACGCCGCGACCACGCTGCGTACCGTACCGCTTTCGAGCGCCAGCGCCGAACTGGCCGCGCTCGAACCGGTCGCCCCGGCACCCGCGCGCAACAAGCGCAACAACAAGCAGGTCACGCCCGCGTTGCTGCAGCCGCTCGAAGCCCGCACCGAAGCCGATACGACGCCCGTTGCGCGCGGCGGCAAGCCCGCCTCGGCCAAAGCCTCCGGCGGCGCCGCCGCGCCCGCCACGCGCGCCGGCTCGAAAAAACGCGTACATCCCGAAGAGAGCACCGAAGTCCAGAAGCTCTTCGTGCTCGACACGAACGTGCTCATGCACGACCCGACCTGCCTGTTCCGTTTCGAGGAGCACGACGTTTATCTGCCGATGATGACGTTGGAGGAACTCGACAACCACAAGAAGGGCATGTCGGAAGTCGCACGCAACGCGCGCCAGGTGAGCCGCACGCTCGACCAGCTCGTCGCCAACGCGGGCCCGATTTCCGAAGGCATTTCGCTTGGCCGCCTCGGCAGCCGCGAGGCGCGCGGGCGTCTGTACTTCCAGACCACGCTCACGCATATCGATCCGGTCGACGGCCTGCCCCAGGGCAAAGCCGACAACCAGATCCTCGGTGTCGTGCGCGCGCTGCAGCGCGACCGGCCGGACCGCCTCGTCGTGCTGGTGTCGAAAGACATCAACATGCGCATCAAGGCCCATGCGCTCGGCCTGCCCGCCGAAGACTACTTCAACGACCAGGTTCTCGAAGACAAGGACCTGCTGTACTCGGGCGTGCGTGCGCTCCAGCAGGACTTCTGGTCGAAGCACGCGAAGGGCATGGAGTCGTGGCAGGACACCAAGACCGGCACGACCTACTACCGCGTGACGGGTCCCGAATGCCTCTCGATGCTTGTGAACGAGTTCGTGTATCTCGAGCCGCAGAACGGCGAACCGGCGTTCCATGCGATCGTGCGCGAACTCAACGGCAAGACGGCGCTTCTGCAGACGCTGCGCGATTACGGCCACCACAAGAACAACGTGTGGGGCATCACGGCGCGCAACCGCGAGCAAAATTTCGCGCTGAACCTGCTGATGAACCCGGAGATCGACTTCGTTACGCTGCTCGGCCAGGCCGGCACGGGCAAGACACTCGTCGCGCTCGCGGCTGGCCTCGCGCAGGTGCTCGACGAAAAGCGCTACAACGAGATCATCGTGACGCGCGCGACGGTGCCTGTTGGCGAGGACATCGGCTTCCTGCCCGGCACTGAAGAAGAAAAGATGCAGCCGTGGATGGGCGCCTTCGACGACAACCTCGAAGTGCTCCAGAAAACCGATGACGCCGCCGGCGAATGGGGCCGCGCCGCGACCCAGGAACTGATCCGCTCGCGCCTGAAAGTGAAGAGCATGAATTTCATGCGCGGCCGCACGTTCGTCGACAAGTATCTGATCATCGACGAGGCGCAGAACCTCACGCCCAAGCAGATGAAGACGCTCGTCACGCGCGCGGGTCCGGGCACGAAGATCGTGTGTCTCGGCAACATCGCGCAGATCGACACGCCGTATCTCACCGAAGGCAGCTCGGGCCTCACCTATGTGGTGGACCGCTTCAAGGGCTGGGCGCATAGCGGCCACGTGACGCTCGCTCGCGGCGAACGCTCGCGGCTTGCCGATTACGCGTCGGACATTCTGTAACTGTTCGCCGGGCGCCCTTTTGCGGGCGTCTGCGCGCATGGCGAGGACCGTATCCGGGAAACGGGATACGGTCCTTTTTTATTGAACTGACGTCCGCGAGGCGCAACAGTTGGCACGCGAACTTCAAGTAAGTTGTGAAGAAACCTTGCGAAAGCCCTGAGGGGCGGGCTACCATCCGCCCATGACCCGTTTTTCCCATGACGCACGCGCCGCGCGCGCCATCTTCGCTTCATGCGCCGACTCTGGCTTCCGCTACTGATCGCAGTCCTGCTTGCCGCGTGTTCCAGCACGCCGCCAAAGGTATCGCGCAGCGGTTCGCCTTCCGGCGAAAACGTGTGGCGCACCAGGCCGCCTGGCTTTCCCCACTTTGTCGACCACAGCGTGGGCCGCGAGGAAATCTCGATCCAGGCGATGGGGCTCGTCGGCACTCCGTACCGCTGGGGCGGCAATACGCCCGATAGCGGCTTCGATTGCAGCGGTCTCGTGAAATACGTGCTGGCGCGCTCGGCCTCGGTCGACTTGCCGCGCACCACCGCCGAAATGAGCACGCGCGGCGAAACGGTCGAGCCCGACGAGATCGCATCCGGCGACCTCGTTTTCTTCAATACGACGGGGCGGCCGCATTCGCACGTCGGAATCTACGTGGGAAATCTGCGTTTCGTGAATGCGCCCTCCACGGGCGGCACGGTGCGGCTCGATTACCTGACCAATCCTTACTGGGCGAAGCGATTCGACGGCATCCGCCGCATGGCGCCGCCCAAACGCACGCCGTTCGAGACGCCGACGTGGGAGGCGTCCGCGCCTGCTGAACGCACGCCAGGCGTGAGTGTCGCGCCAACGGCCGCCGCGGTGGCGAGCGTCGCGCCTGCAGCGGCCGCGCAGCCCGCGCCAAGCGCCGCTGCGAGCCAGAATCGCATCGTCTCTAGTCCGCCAGCGGCCTACACCGCCGCGCCGGCAACTGCGCCGATGACTTCGACAACCGCGGCCGCCCCGGCCGACGCCTTCGAACCGCCCCCCGCGTCGCCTGGCGCGGCGCAGACGCAGGCGCGCGACGCCCTCTCCCTCGCGCCGGCGGTTGCGTCCGGCAACAATGCGCCTGCCTACGGTGGCGCCCCCGCCGCCAGCGCGCCGCGCGACGCCATCGATGCCGCCGCCGACGCCTTCGAGCCTCCGCCGCCCACCGCCAACGCGGCGGCGCGCCAGGCGGGCCAGGTCGGCTCGACGCCGATCCAGGCGGTCGCCCCGCCGGCGGGCAGCGCGCAGATCGTGCGTGCCTCGACGGCCGCCCCGGCCTCGGCCGCCCCAACCCAGTCCAGCGACGACCCCATCGCGCGCTTTGCCAACAGCGGCGAATAAAGAGACCGAAGAGATCGCGCCACGGCGCCAGGCGGCACATCGCCCCTGGCCGAAAGGCTAGTTACGCTTCCAGCGGGTTTGCGGCGCCGCGCGCCTCTGCTATCGTTTTGGGACCGTTTTCATACTTTCGCGCAGCGAGGCGACGATGGATCTTGGACTCAGCAAGAAGGTGGTACTCGTGACGGGCGGCAGCAAGGGCATTGGCCTTGCCTGTGCGCGCGCCTTTGCGCAGGAAGGCGCCCGCGTGGCGATCGTCTCGCGCGACCCCGCCAATCTCGCGCGCGCCCGCGAACAACTGGCAAGCGTTGGCCTGCACGTGCACCTCACGCGCGCCGACCTGCACGAAGCCCATAGCGCGGCCGACGTAGTCGAGGAAGTCTCCACGGCGGTCGGCCCAATCGACATCCTCATCAACAGCGCGGGCGCGGCACGCCGCTACGACCCGGAAACGCTCGATGCGGACGCGTTCAGGGCCACGATGGATGCGAAGTATTTCCCCTACATCTACCCGCAGCAGGAGGTGCTGCGGCGCATGGTGCGGCGAATCAAGTCGGGCGAGAGCATGGAGCCGGGGGCGATCGTCAATATCATCGGCATGGGCGGCAAGTTCGCAAGCGACATTCATATCGCCGGGGGCGCGGCCAACGCGGCCTTGATGCTCGCCACGGTGGGACTTGCGCATTACCACGCGCGCTACGGCATCCGCATCAACGCCATCAATCCCGGCGCCACGCTCACGGAGCGGCTGCAGGAGGCGGTTCAACTAGAGGCGCAACGCACGGGCGTCGGCGCGGACGAAGCGTTGGCGAGCGGCGAATCGAAGGTACCGCTCGGGCGCTATGCGAAGCCCGAGGAAATTGCCGATGTCGCACTCTTCCTCGCGAGCCGGCGTGCGAGCTACGTCACTGGCGCGCTCATTCCGATGGACGGGGCGAGCACCCCGCTAATCTGATGTGCCAGCAAGCGCCCTGGCCATGCGTGAAAAGCACTGCGGCGCCCGAAGGCGCCGCAGGTTTTACATGAAGCGGTGACCGAGCCACCAGGCGGCGGCGGCCAGCGTGGCCGAGGCCGGTATGGTCAGCACCCAGGCCCAGACGATGTTGCCGGCCACGCCCCAGCGCACCGCGCTGAGCTTTTGCGTCGCGCCAACGCCGACAATCGCGCCGGTGATCGTGTGCGTGGTCGAAACAGGAATGCCCATCCACGAAGCCGTGAAGAGCGTGAGCGCCCCGCCCGCCTCCGCGCAGAAACCGCCCACGGGCTTGAGCTTGGTGATCTTCTGGCCCATCGTGCGCACGATGCGCCAGCCGCCGAACAGCGTGCCGAGACCCATCGACAGATAGCAGCCGCCGATCACCCAGATGGGCGGCGCGTCCGAGCCGATCGCCGAGTAGCCCGTTGCGATCAGCAGCATCCAGATGATGCCGATGGTCTTCTGCGCGTCGTTGCCGCCGTGGCCAAGGCTGTAAAGGCTAGCGGAGATGAGCTGCAGGCGCCTGAAGCGCCGGTCGACCTTGCTTGGCGGCGTGCGAAAGTATAGCCACGACACCGTGAGCATGAAGAACGAGCCCAGAATGAAACCGAGCAGCGGCGAAATGAAGATAAACGCCACGGTCTTCATGAGGCCGTCGAAATTGAGCGAAGTCCAGCCCGACTTCGCGAGCGCCGCGCCCACGAGACCGCCGATCAGCGCGTGCGAGGAACTCGACGGAATGCCGTAGTACCAGGTCAGCACGTTCCAGCCGATCGCGCCCATCAGCGCGCCGAATACCACGTAGTGGTCGACGATATCGGGGTCGATCGTGCCTTTGCCCACCGTCTGCGCCACCTTCAGGTGGAACACGAAATAGGCGATCACGTTGAACATGGCGGCAAACGCCACTGCCTGCTGCGGCTTCAGAACGCCGGTCGACACGACCGTGGCGATGGAATTCGCCGCGTCGTGAAAGCCGTTCATGAAGTCGAAGATGAGGGCGATGGCGACCAGCGTCGCGACCGCCCAGAGGGCGAGTTGTATCGATTGCATCGCTGTGGGCTCAGGCGTTCTCTAGCACGATGCCTTCGATGATGTTCGCGACATCCTCGCACTTGTCCGTGATCGCTTCGAGCAGCTCGTAGATGGCCTTCAGCTTGATCAGCGTCTTGACGTTGTCTTCCTCGCGGAAAAGCTTCGAAATGGCGGAGCGCAACAGGCGGTCCGCGTCGGATTCGAGGCGATCGATGTCCTCGCAGGCCTTGAGGATTTCGCGCGCCTGCTTCATGTCGGAGAGCAGCCCCACCGCCAGTTGCACGCGCTCGGCCGTGGCCGTCACCACGTGCGCGAGCTGGCTCGCCTCGGCGGTCACGGCTTGCACGTCGTAGAGCGAAATGGCCGTGGCGACGTCCTCCATGAGGTCGAGGCAGTCGTCCATCGTCGTGATCAGCTTGTGGATCTCGTCGCGGTCCAGCGGCGTGATGAAGGTCTTGTGCAGCAGGTCGATCGCCTCATGCGTGAGCTTGTCGGCGGCCTTTTCAGCGGACTGCACGTTCTGCTTGTGGACCTCGGCGTCGGCGAGGTTATCGATCAGAAGTTCGAGTTCGCGGCTCGCGGAAACGATGCATTTCGCATGCGCGTTGAAAATTTCGAAGAACTTGCCCTCGGTGGGCATGAATCGACCGAACATTGGTATCCCGGAAATTGGTCTCGGATTGCCGTCAGTAAGCGGCAAATCAGGCGGCAAAATAAGCGACAAAGCCAACCGTCATAAAACGGCAATATTGTATCGTCAGGAGAGAGCGACCGCATGCGTCGGCAGACGCCCCAGCGGCACTTGCGCCATTTTGGCGCAAGCGGCATGCGTTCGCATTACTCGCCGTAGAAGGTCTGCGCCCCGGCAAAATTATCGAACTTCGTGTATTGACCGTGGAACGTCAGCCGAACGGGCCCGATCGGACCATTACGCTGCTTGCCGATGATGATTTCGGCGGTGCCCTTGTCGGGGCTGTCGGGGTTATAGACTTCGTCGCGATAGATGAATAGAATGACGTCGGCATCCTGTTCGATAGCGCCCGATTCGCGCAGGTCCGACATCACCGGCCGCTTGTTCGGGCGCTGCTCCAGACCGCGATTGAGCTGCGAGAGCGCGATCACGGGCACGTCCAGTTCCTTCGCCAGGCTCTTGAGCGAGCGCGAAATTTCCGAAATTTCGGTCGCGCGGTTCTCGCCCGTGGACGAGCCGCTCATGAGCTGCAGGTAGTCGATGATGATGAGCCCGAGCTTGCCGCACTGGCGCGACAGCCGCCGCGCGCGCGAGCGCAGTTCCATCGGGTTCAGGCCGCCCGTCTCGTCGATGAAAATCTGCGCCTCGCTCATTTTCTGCACGGCGTGCGTGAGCTTCGGCCAATCCTCGTCGGTCAGGCGGCCCGTACGCATACGGTGCTGATCCAGGCGCCCCACCGAGCCGAGCATACGCATGATGAGCTGCGTGCCTGGCATTTCCATGGAGAACACCGCCACGGGCAGCCCGTACTCCACGGCCACATACTCGCCGATATTCATCGAGAACGCGGTCTTACCCATCGACGGGCGCCCCGCCACGATGATCAGTTCGCCGCCGTGCATGCCCGAGGTCATGCGGTCGAGGTCCATGAAGCCCGTGGGGGTGCCCGTCACGTCGCTCGGGTTAGCCGTGTGATAGAGCGTGTCGATACGCTCCACGACCTGCGTGAGCAGCGGTCCGATCTCGAGAAAGCCCTGAGTGCCGCGCGCGCCGTCTTCGGCGATCGAGAAAACCTTCGACTCTGCCTCGTCGAGCAGTTGACGCACTTCCTTGCCCTGCGGATTGAAGGCGTCGGCGGAAATCTCGTCGGCGACGGAAACAAGGCGGCGCAGCACCGCGCGGTCACGCACGATTTCCGCGTAGCGGCGGATGTTCGCGGCGCTCGGCGTGTTCTGCGCGAGCGCGTTGAGATACGCGAGGCCGCCCACGTCGTCCGCCTTGCCCGAAGTGCCGAGCGCCTCGTACACCGTCACCACGTCAGCCGGACGCGTGGCCGCTATCAGCCGGCCAATGTGTTCGAAGATGATGCGGTGATCGTAGCGGTAGAAGTCGCTTTGCGAGAGGAAGTCGGCGATCCGGTCCCAGGCGCCGTTATCCAGCAGCAGGCCGCCGAGCACCGATTGCTCGGCTTCGATCGAATGCGGCGGGACTTTCAGCGAGTCGAGTTGGGGATCTTTCGGAGCGTTCATGGAGGGCAATTATCGGACAAGGGGGTGCCTCGAACAAGCGTGAAAACTCGCAGCGAGCGTCCAGACAGCGCACAACAAAAAAGGCAGAAGCCCTGCGGCTCCTGCCCTTCCTGAGGTCTTGCGTCAAATGCGGCGTCAAACCGCGCGGCCCCTGAGGACCGCGCATGGTGCTTAGGCGTGCTCGCCGAGCACCGACACCGTGACGTCGACGAGGACGTCGGTGTGCAGCGAAACCTGCACCGGGTGGTCGCCCACCATCTTCAGCGGGCCTTCCGGCAGACGCACTTGCGCCTTTTCCACTGCGAAGCCTTGCTTCGTGAGCGCGGCTGCGATGTCCGCGTTCGTGACCGAACCGAACAGACGGCCGTCCACGCCAGCCTTCTGGCCGATCTGAACGGTCAGGCCGTTCAGCTTTTCGCCTTCGGCTTGCGCAGCAGCCAGCTTTTCACCGGCGGCCTTTTCGAGTTCAGCGCGGCGAACTTCGAATTCAGCGATTGCGTCCTTCGTTGCACGGCGTGCCTTCTTGTTCGGGATCAGGAAGTTACGTGCGTAACCGTCCTTCACCTTCACGATGTCGCCGAGGTTACCCAGGTTGACGACTTTTTCCAGAAGAATGATCTGCATTCTATTGCTCCTTATCGCGTCGTCTTGTTAGGCCTTGTGCTGGTCGGTGTACGGCATCAGCGCGAGGAAACGCGCGCGCTTGATAGCCGTGTCCAGCTGACGCTGATAGTGGGCCTTCGTACCCGTCAGACGAGCCGGCGTGATCTTGCCGTTTTCGCCGATGAAGTCCTTCAGCGTATCGAGGTCCTTGTAGTCGATCTGTTCGACGTTTGCAGCCGTGAAGCGGCAGAACTTCTTGCGCTTGAAGAGCGGGTTTTGTTGCTGACGACGCTTGTCGAATTTCTTACCAGTCGGGCGGGGCATGATTAGTCCTTTCCTGTGCCTTGCATTTCGGTGATGTGAAACACCAGGGTTCGCGCATTGCGGTGCTTTTTCGCCAGAAAACCGGTGAAGAGCGCTTCCACGCCCATCTCGCAGCTTTCCACGAGACCGCAGGCCTTGCCGGCCGCCACCGCGGGCATCGTGAGTTCGACGAAGCGGGGAATGCCGGCTTCGACGACCTCCGTGCGGTGCTGCAACGTCACGCTTGCAATCGGAACGCCGGCGGGGGTGTACCGCACCGGTTCGCGTTCGACGACGCTAGCCGTAAGCTGCAGCCTGTTCACGGGGCTAACTCAGGCAAATGAGCGTTAATCCTGATGGCTTGGTGTATTAAGCCTGCGCTTCGGTCGGCTGGGCAGCCGCCTTCTTGGCTTCTTCGCGCTGCACTTCCTTCATCATCGGCGACGGGCCGGTTTCGGCCTTCTTCATCTTGACGATGAGGTGACGCAGAACAGCGTCGTTGAACTTGAACGCATGTTCGAGTTCGTCGAGCGTGGTCTGGTCGCATTCGATGTTCATGCAGACGTAGTGAGCCTTCGCGAGTTTCTCGATCATGTAGGCCAGTTGACGACGGCCCCAGTCTTCGATGCGGTGGATCTGACCACCGTGCGAGGTGATCGTGCTCTTGTAGCGCTCGATCATGGCGGGCACCTGCTCGCTCTGATCGGGATGCACGATGAAGACGATTTCGTAATGACGCATGTATCACTCCTTGTGCTTACTTGTGGATATAAGCCACCCGGGCGTCGGAACCGGTGCGGCAAGTGAGAAGCCGAAGATTGTAGCGCGGATGGGTTGCGCACGCAAGGCAGATCGTGCGTCACGGCGATGAATCGGGCGTGTTTTCAATGACTTGCGCGGGGGAAAGCGTCCTGACGAAGACCCGCCGCGCCGGATGCGCCGACAGCCTGGCTGCCCGCGGCCTCGCTCGCGCCGTCCGCGAGACGGGCGTCGAGCGCCGCGCGCAGACCGTCGAGCGCGTCCGCGCCCGCGTCCGTCACTGCCCACCAGGTCATGCCCGCCGCCTGCCAGCGCAGCAGCGCGTAGCCTTCGCTCGACGTCGACGGCCCCCCGCCCGAGACGGCCGGCCCGCTCGCCCCCGGCGGGAACACGTAGACGTCGATCACATGCTTCCCATGATGATAGACGAGCACCGCTACGCGTTCGCGCCCCACATAATCGAGGCGTCCGCCTGCCAGCGCAAAGCCCTGCTGCGCCAGATCGAAGACAGGCGGCGCATAGTCGATGCGGCCGTTGAACCACGGCTTCACGGTATGGCGGTCGGTCGATATCACGTCGATGTCGCGGCCCGAGATCTGGGCGCGTACGTGACTCGACACGAGGTCGTCGACAAAGGCAGTCTCCGCGGCGGGGCGACGCAGGTGCAGCGTGGCGATCACCGCCAACGCACAAAGCATCAGCACGGCGCAGCCGAGCCACGCGAACGTGGCCGAGCGCGGACCGGCGCCTGCGGGCAAAGCGCTCCAGCCAGCCAGTCCCCGCGCCCTGCCCTCGCTGCCTCGCCAGACGTTGCGCACCCAATGGCGCCAGCCGCTAGACTCACGCGCTGGAGATGGCGTTGCCTTCGCAGCCGCCGTCCCGGTCGCCGGCAATGCCGCGACGATGCGCGCCTCGAGCCCGGCCGGCGCGCGATGGTACGGCGCAGCGCGGATCGCCCGAGAGATAGCCTGGGCATCGTCGGCAACGCGGCGGCATGCCTCGCAGCCCGCGAGGTGTTCGCGCACGCGCCATTCGTCGGCGGCGGAGAGTTCGCGGTCGACGCTCGCGTCGACCAGCGGGCGCGCTTCGTTACAGTTCATCTGGCGCCTCCGTCGTCCGGCCTTCCGTACGCAAGCGTGCGTGCAAGGGCGATCCGCCGTCGGCGGCCGGCTCCTCGCGGAACCGACCGCCGTTTCCCCGGCCGGATGGTCTCTTCGCTTGACTGCTTCGCCCGACTCCTGTTTTGTCGTCCGCGCAGCCGTCGGCGCGGACAACCGCATCGCTTGCAGGCTCGCTCGCCGCGCCGCCACGGTACGCCGCCAACAGCGTCGCCAGACGCCTGCGGCCGCGCGCGAGCCGCGACATCACGGTACCGACCGGCAAGCTGGCAATCGCGGCAATCTCGCGGTAGCCCAGCTCCTCCAGTTCGCGCAGTACGAGCACTTCCCGATACTCCACCGGCAAGCGCCGCAGCGCGTCCTGCACGTAGCGGGCGTCTTCGTCGCGTATCGCGAGCGTCTCGGGATCGACGCTGCCGGTTTCCCAGCCTTCGAGCGGCGCGTCGTCGCGCAGTTCGTCGAATGGCGCCGCCTCTTCCGCGCCCGCGCGCCGCCGCCATTCGTCGTACCAGACACGCCGCACGATCGCGAGCAGCCACGGGCGGGCTTCGTCGCCGCGAAACGCGTCGAAGAAGCGAAACGCCCGCAAAAACGCTTCCTGGACGATATCTTCCGCGTCGCCGGGATTGCGCGAGAGCCAGCGCGCGAGGTTATAGGCCGCGTCGAGATGCGGCAGCGCCAGCGCCTGAAAGCGGCGGCTGCGCCCGGCCTCGTCCTGCTCGTACGCGGATTCGCCCACGTCGTTCCCTCGCGTCTTCGTCCGGCCTGCGCGACCGTGGCCGCTGCACAGCCACTCCTGCAGGCACTACCGAAGCTCGGGCCAGTTTATTCCCGCTGCGTGCGTGAGAAACGAAAAATAAATCGGCGACACGTAGCTACGCGCCGGCCCAATATCCCGGCCGCGCGTAGACCTCCTTGAGGTAGTCGATGAAATAGCGCACGCGCGCCGGCACGTAGCGCTGCTGCGGATACACCGCGAGGATGTCGTAGTCGGGCAGCGCGTACTCGTCGAGCACCGTTTCGAGTTCGCCGCGCGCAAGCTGGGCGTCGATCTCCCAGGTCGACCGCCAGCCCAGACCAAGGCTCTCGGTCACCCAGCGGTGCAGCAGTTCGCCGTCGTTGCAGTCGAGCGTGCCGCCCACGCGCACCGTCACGAGCTTGCCGCCGCGGCTGAAGTACCAGCCCCGGTTCTGGCCGCCTTGCAGGTTGAACGCCAGGCAATTGTGGCTCGGCAGGTCTTCGAGCGTTTTCGGGCGCCCGTGCTTGCGGAAATATTCGGGCGTGCCGCACACCACGCGCCGGTTCGTGGCGAGCTTCACGGCGACGAAGTTCGGGTCCACCGCGCCGCCGATGCGGATCGACAGGTCATAGCCCTCGCGCACCAGATCGACCACGCGGTCGGTGAGATTGAACGACACCTGGAGTTCGGGCTTGTCGGCGAGGAACTCGGGCGCGAGCGGCGCAACATGCTTGCGTCCGAACGCGGCCGGCGCGGAGACGATCAGATGGCCGCTCACCACCTGGCGCCCGGCGGACAGCTCGTTCTCGGCCTGATCCCAGTCGGCGAGCAGGCCGCGGCAGCGCTCGAGAAAGGCCGCGCCCTCCTCGCTCACCACGAGCCGCCGCGTCGAACGATAGATGAGCTTCACGCCCAGGCGCTTTTCCAGCGCGTCGATACGCCGCCCGAGGATGACCGGCGAGACGCCTTCCTCCAGCGCCGCGGCCGCGAGGCTGCCCGCCTCGGCGACGCGCACGAAGGTTTCGATCTGCTTGAAGCGGTCCATTTGCCTGTCTCCTGTCGGCCGGAGTTAGTGCTTTAGCACTTACGCCAGCCCCACCCCGCCTGCATTCCATACTTTTTGTTTCGGAATAAACGACCTGGACTGATCTTATCAAACCTTTCCTGCGCGCCTAAAGTGAGCCTCAACGCTTAGCCATTCCTCGCATACCGAGACATTCAGGAGACAACCATGGCCAAAATGAGAGCCGTCGACGCCGCTGTTCTGGTGCTCGAAAAAGAAGGCATCGACACCGCTTTCGGCGTGCCGGGCGCAGCCATCAATCCGTTCTATTCGGCAATGAAAAAGGCTGGCGGCATCACGCACGTGCTGGCGCGCCACGTCGAAGGCGCCTCGCACATGGCCGAAGGCTATACGCGCGCCACGCCGGGCAACATCGGCGTGTGCATCGGCACCTCGGGCCCCGCGGGCACCGACATGATCACGGGCCTCTACTCGGCCCAGGCCGACTCGATTCCGATCCTCGCGATCACGGGCCAGGCGCCCCGCGCGCGCCTCTACAAGGAAGACTTCCAGGCCGTCGACATCGAGTCGATCGCCAAGCCCGTCACCAAGTGGGCCGTGACGGTGCGCGAGCCGGCGCTCGTGCCGCGCGTGTTCCAGCAGGCGTTCCACCTCATGCGCTCGGGCCGTCCGGGTCCGGTGCTGGTCGATTTGCCCATCGACGTGCAGCTCGCCGAAATCGAATTCGACATCGACACCTACGAACCGCTGCCGGTCTACAAGCCGAAGGCGACGCGCAAGCAGATCGAAGCCGCGCTCGAACTGCTCAACGCGAGCGACAAGCCGCTGATCGTCTCGGGCGGCGGCGTGCTCAACGCCGCAGCGGAAGACCTGCTCGTCAAGTTCGCCGAAACGGTGGGCGTGCCCGTGATCCCGACGCTCATGTCGTGGGGCGCGATTGCCGACGACCATCCGCTCATGGCGGGCATGGTCGGTCTGCAGACGTCGCACCGCTACGGCAACGCCACGATGCTCGCCTCCGACTTCGTGCTCGGCATCGGCAACCGCTGGGCGAACCGTCACACGGGCAGCGTCGAGGTGTACACGAAGGGCCGCAAGTTCGTGCACGTCGATATCGAACCGACGCAGATCGGCCGCGTGTTCGGTCCGGATCTCGGCATCGTCTCCGACGCGAAGGCCGCGCTCGAACTCTTCGTCGAAATCGCGCAGGAATGGAAGGCCGCGGGCAAGTTGAAGGACCGCAGCGCGTGGGTGGCGGACTGCCAGCAACGCAAGCGCACGATGCTTCGCAAGACGCACTTCGAAAACACGCCGATCAAGCCGCAACGCGTGTACGAAGAGATGAACAAGGCGTTTGGCCGCGACACCTGCTACGTGAGCACCATCGGCCTTTCGCAGATCGCCGGCGCGCAGTTCCTGCACGTGTACAAGGCGCGCAACTGGATCAACTGCGGCCAGGCGGGCCCGCTCGGCTGGACCATTCCCGCCGCGCTCGGCGTGCGCGCAGCCGATCCGACACGCCCCATCGTTGCGCTCTCGGGCGACTACGACTTCCAGTTCATGGTCGAAGAACTGGCCGTGGGCGCGCAGTTCAAGCTGCCGTACGTGCACGTGGTCGTGAACAACTCGTATCTCGGCCTGATCCGCCAGGCGCAGCGCGCGTTCGACATGGACTTCTGCGTGCAGCTCGCGTTCGAGAACATCAACGCGCCTGAAGTGAACGGCTATGGCGTGGATCACGTCACGGTCGCCGAAGGTCTCGGCTGCAAGGCGCTGCGCGTGTTCAAGCCGGAAGAAATCGCCCCGGCGTTCAAGCAGGCCCAGGCGCTCGCCGCCGAGCACAGCGTGCCGGTCGTCGTCGAAGTGATTCTCGAACGCGTGACCAATATTTCGATGGGCACCGAAATCGATGCGATCAACGAGTTCGAGGAACTGGCCGAAAAGCCCGAGCATGCGCCGACAGCCGTCAGCGCGCTGAATGCCCTCGACTGAGCGCAGTCGCATTCGGCCACGCATCGCCGCAGTACAGGCAGCGCGCACGGCACCGGCGCGCCGCCTGACCGACTTCCCGCGTGACTTCCTTTATTGACCGACCAGCGAGACCCCGCACCATGCCAAAATTCGCCGCGAACCTCACCATGCTGTTCAACGAAGTGCCCTTCCTCGACCGCTTCGCCGCGGCCGCGCAAGCGGGCTTCGACGCCGTGGAGTTCCTGTTCCCCTATCCGTACAAAGCCGCCGAACTGGCCGAACGCCTCGAAGCCAACGGCCTCAAGCTCGTACTCCACAACCTGCCCGCCGGCAACTGGGAAGCGGGCGAGCGCGGCATTGCCTGCCTGCCCGATCGCCGTAGCGAGTTCCAGGAAGGCGTGGGCCGCGCGATCGAATACGCGAAGGCGCTGAAGGTGCCGCAGCTCAACTGCCTCGTCGGCATTCCGACGGCGGGCGTGGACCGCGAGACGGCGCTTGCCACGATCGTCGATAACCTGCGTTACGCGGCGGGCGAACTGAAACGCGAAGGCATTCGCCTGCTGGTCGAGCCGTGCAATTCGTACGACATCCCCGGCTTCGCGCTGAACCGCTCGGCCGAAGCGCTTGACGTGATCGAAAAGACCGGCTCGGACAACCTGTTCCTGCAGTACGACATCTATCACATGCAGCGCATGGAAGGCGAACTCGCCGCGACGATCAAGAAGCACTTCGCGAAGATCGCTCACGTCCAGCTTGCAGACAATCCTGGCCGCAACGAACCCGGCACGGGCGAAATCCACTACCCGTTCCTGTTCGATCTGCTCGACACGCTCGGCTACGAAGGTCACATCGGCTGCGAGTACAAGCCGCGCACGACGACCGTCGAAGGCCTCGGCTGGTTGCGCGGCGCGAAGCAGCGCACCGCCGAACTCGCCTGAGCAACGACGCGCATCGGCCACATTCACGCATTCGCTTTAACGGAGACACACAAGATGGCAAAGATTGGCTTTATCGGACTGGGCATCATGGGCGCGCACATGGCGCGCAACCTCATCAAGGGCGGTCATACGCTCGCGGTGAACGGCAAGTACCCGGTGCCCGACGATCTGCGCACGCAAACCGAAGTCGTCGCCGATTCGGCCGCTGTCGCGAAGGCGTCGGACATCGTCATCGTGATGGTGCCGGACACGCCTGATGTCGCCAACGTCCTGTTCGCCGACGATGGCGTCGCCAAGGGTCTTTCGGCTGGCAAGCTCGTGATCGACATGAGCTCGATCTCGCCGCTCGAAACGCAACAGTTCGCCAAACAGATCAACGCGCTGGGCTGCGACTATCTCGACGCGCCGGTTTCGGGCGGCGAGGTCGGCGCGCGCGAAGCCACGCTCACGATCATGGTGGGCGGCCCGCAGAAGGCGTTCGATCTCGCCCGGCCGCTGTTCGACCTGATGGGCAAGAACATCTCGCTCATCGGCGACAACGGCGCGGGCCAGACCTGCAAGGTGGCAAACCAGATCATCGTCGCGTTGAACATCGAGGCCGTGGCCGAAGCGCTGCTGTTCGCGGCGCGTTCGGGGGCGGACCCCGAGCGCGTGCGCAAGGCGCTCATGGGCGGCTTCGCTTCGTCGCGCATTCTCGAAGTGCACGGCGAGCGCATGACGAAGCGCACGTTCAACCCGGGCTTTCGCATCGAATTGCACCAGAAGGACCTGAACCTCGCCATCGACGGCGCGCGCAAGCTCGGCATCGCACTGCCGCATACCGCGAGCGCACAGCAGCTCTTCAGCGTGTGCGCCGCGAACGGCGGCAAGGCATGGGACCACTCGGCGATGATCCGCGCGCTCGAGATCATGGCGAACTTCGAGATCGCCGAGCCGCAAACGCAAGTGAAGGCAGCTTAAGTTCCGGCCCTGGCAGGACGGCGGTTCGCGCGACGCAACGCGCGGGCCGCCCGCAGAACCGGATCACGCATACCGGCTCGCGCGCATCGAGTGGCTCATTGGGTGGCTAAATGGGGCTACAGCGCACGAGCCTCCCGTGGGGCGCTTCGCGGCGGCGGCAACCGTCGCGAGGCAAATCGGTGCCGCTCTGGGCTGAGGGCGGCCAGTGGGGTCCGAAAGCGGCGCCCGGTGACGGCGGGGAAGCCTTGGTCGGTCAGACGTCGTCATCGGGTGTCCGCGTGTCGGATGCCCGATTTTCTTTATATCCCCTCTTTTCTCGCCGGTTTCACATTCTTTGACGCCACCCCGATGGACGCCGTCGGCACCGCGTTTCTAGAATCGTGCTTTCATCCGTCTGTCACGCAGACGGGTCAAGGTGGACGCCACGCGTGACCACCAGTCATTTCCAGCACGTGAGGAGTGTGATCAATGGGCATTATCAATTTCATCAAGGAAGCAGGCGAAAAGCTGTTCGGCGCCGCTGCCGCACCGGCCGCCGCCGCCGAACCCGCCGCCGCGCCGGCAGACGCCGCAGCGAATCTCGCCGCGCTGAACCAGAAGGCCGGCGACGCGATCGCGGCCTATATCCGCTCGCAAGGCCTCGACGCCGACAACCTCGGCGTGACTTACGACGGCGTTTCGCACACCGTAACGGTCACGGGCAACGTCGCCGACCAGCCCACGAAGGAAAAGATCCTCGTCGCGGCCGGCAACGTGCAGAACGTCGACAAGGTCGACGACCAGATGACCGTGACGAACCCCGCGCCCGAAGCGCAGCACCACACGGTCGTTGCCGGCGACAACCTCTGGAAGATCGCCGAAAAGTACTACGGCAGCGGCGCGAAAAACGACGTGATCTTCCAGGCGAACACGCCGATGCTCAAGAGCCCGGACAAGATCTATCCGGGCCAGGTGCTGGTGATTCCGCCGCTGCAGTAATGCAACAAGCGCGTTGGCAAGAAAAACGCGCTCAAACGCGAAACGGGCTTTGCGGAGCGATCCGCAAAGCCCGTTTTTCTTGTGTGCCTCCAGCGCTCAGTACGTGTCGAACACGTCCTGCAACCCTGCCGTGTCGGTCGTGCCCGCGGCCAGCGCGAGCAGCAACAGCACGCGCGCCTTGTACGGGTTGAGCGTGCCCGAAGACACGAAGCCAAGCGCGTCGTCCTTCGCCGCGCCGTTGTGCATCACGTGGCCCGAGCCCACGCGCGAGGCGCGCACGACAGCCACGCCCTTCAAGGCCGCTTCCGCCAGCGACTGCTGCAATGCGCCGTGAATCGAGCCGTTGCCGGTACCGGCTACGACAAGCCCATCCACGCCCGCTGCCACGAGCGCTTCGACCGCGGCGCGCGACACGCCCGCGTAGCTCGTCACGATCTCGACCTGCGGCCATTGAACCGAAGCCGTGAACGGTGCATCGAGCGTATGCGGGCGCAGTGCGCGGCGCTGGAACTCCACGCGTCCGTCCTGCACCCAGCCCAGCGCGCCGATTTCGGGCGACTGGAACGCATCCACCGCGTAGGTGCTGACCTTCGCGACGTCGCGAGCGCAATGAATGCGGTTATTGAACGCCACCAGCACGCCCTGCCCGGCCGCCGCTGCGCTCGCGGCGAGCGTGACGGCGTTGAGCAGATTGAGCGGGCCGTCGGCGGAAAGCGCCGTGGCGGGCCGCATGGCGGCGGTCAGGATGCAAGGCTTCGCGCTCTTCACCGTGAGATGCAGCAGATAGGCGGTTTCTTCGAGCGTATCCGTGCCATGCGTGATCACCACGCCGTCGATCTCGTCGCTGGCGAGCAGTTCGTTCACGCGTTGCGCGAGCGTCGCCCACAGCGCGAGCGACATGTCCTTGCTGTCGATGCTCGCGATCTGCTCGGCGCGGATCTGCGCGATGGCGTCGAGGCCCGGCACGGCTGCGAGCAGTTGCGCGACGCCGATCACGCCCGCCTGATAACCGGCGGTGTTCGCGGCATCGGCAGCCGAGCCCGCGATCGTCCCGCCCGTGGCGAGCACGGCGATGCGCGGCAGCGCCCCGGGCGCGGCCCCGGAAAGAGAAGTGGAAGTATTCATGGCGGCGATTTTAAGCGATCCACCGCGCCCCGGGAAAATCAACCTGCCGCTTTTCAGGTCGCTTCGCGCAACTGGCCCGCGATCTGCTGCTCGGTCAGTTGCGGCGCGAACATTTCGATGAGGCGGTACGCGTACTGGCGCAGGAACGCGCCTTTACGCAGACCCACCCGCGTCGTGCTCGCGTCGAACAGATGCTCCGTGTCGAGCGCGACGAGTTCGCTGTCGCGCTTCGGGTCGTAGGCCATCGCCGCGACGATGCCCACGCCCATGCCGAGTTCGACGTAGGTCTTGATCACGTCCGCGTCGATGGCGGTGAGCACCACGTCGGGCACCACGCCCGCTTTCGCGAACGCCTGGTCGATATGCGAGCGGCCCGTGAAGTCCTGGTCGTAGGTGATGACCGGATATTCGGCCACGTCTTCGAGCGTGATGTTTTCGCGGCCCACGAGCGGATGCGTCTTCGGCACGACCACCACGTGATGCCACGAATAGCACGGGAACGTCACGATATCGGGGAAGCGGTCGAGCGCCTCGGTCGAAATGCCGATGTCGGCCTCGCCGTTGATGATCATCTGCGCGATCTGCTGCGGATTGCCCTGGCGCAGCGCGAGATGGACCTTCGGAAACACTTCGCGGAACCGGTGCACGACCTTGGGCAGCGCATAGCGCGCCTGTGTGTGCGTCGTCGCGACCACGAGGTGGCCGCTGTCCTGATCGGCGAACTGGCGCGCCACGCGGCGCAGGTTTTCGGCGTCGAGCAGCATGCGCTCGATTAGCTGATGCACCGCCTTGCCCGGCTCCGTGAGGCCGGTCAGGCGCTTGCCGCGGCGAATGAAGATGTCCACGCCGAGTTCGTCTTCGAGATCCTTGATCTGCTTCGAGACGCCCGACTGCGAGGTGTAAAGCACGTTCGCCACCTCGGTCAGGTTCATGTTCTGCCGCACGGCTTCGCGCACGAAACGCAACTGCTGAAAATTCATGGTCTTCTCTCCGGGACTGCCGACCGATTATTCGTTTTTGTCGATGCGAGTACTGTAACGCGCATTGGGCCGTGACCTGAGCCGCGCTTCCAGTCGCCGATTCAGGCAGGAAACACGCGCAGTCCGCGCGGCACCGCCGTCACGCCCTCGCCCACCGCGAGGCCCAGCGCGCGCCACGACTCGCGGTCGAGTTCGGCTTCGAGCGCGCCGCCCGTGCGGCTCTCCAGCTCCACGCGCACCGAGCCGCCCAGCGTCACCACGCGCCGCACGTCGACGACGATGCCGTCGCGATGATCGCTCGCTTCGCGGTGCAACACGAGGTCGTGCGGGCGCACATAGGCGAGCGCCGGGCCTTCGAAGCTGGCGTGCACCGAAATCGGCTGTGCCGCGCCTTCGGCCACGAAGCCGCGCGCATCCACGCTGCCGCGCAGCCGGTTCGCGGCGCCGAGGAACTCATAGACGAACGCCGTCTGCGGATGATCGTAGACGTCCTGCGGGCTGCCCACCTGCTCCAGATGCCCGTGATTCATCACGACGATGCGATCGGCCACTTCGAGCGCTTCTTCCTGGTCGTGCGTGACGAAGATTGTCGAGATGTGCAGGTCGTCGTGCAGGCGGCGCAGCCACGAACGCAATTCCTTGCGCACCTTGGCGTCGAGCGCGCCGAACGGTTCGTCGAGCAGCAGCACCTTCGGTTCGACGGCGAGCGCACGCGCGAGCGCGATGCGCTGACGCTGGCCGCCCGAAAGCTCGGACGGATAGCGTTGTGCGAGCCAGTCGAGCTGCACGAGCTTGAGCAGTTCATGCACCTTCTCGCGAATCACGGCATCGGAAGGCCGCTCGTTGCGCGGCTTCACGCGCAGGCCGAACGCGACGTTCTCGAACACCGTCATATGGCGGAACAGCGCGTAATGCTGGAACACGAAGCCCACCTGACGCTCGCGCGCGCCCACTTCGCCCACGTCCTGTCCTTGCAGCACGACCTGGCCCGCATCGGCGTATTCGAGGCCCGCGATCACGCGCAGGAGCGTGGTCTTGCCACAACCGGAAGGTCCGAGCAGCGCAACCAGTTCGCCCGGCGGAAAGTCGAGCGAGACGTTGTCGAGGGCGGTGAAGTCGCCGAAGCGCTTGTGCAGATTGCTGACGGTGATGCCCATGGTTACGGCTCCCCTACTTGAATCGGTTGGCGCACGGCGCGCGCCGTTGCGTGTTGTGTCGCGTGCTGCGAGATCTGTTGCGCGGCCGCGTGTTGCGGACCGGCGTAGGCGGGAATGTCATCCGCGCCGCGCACTTCCGCCGAAAGGCGGCGCTCCGCGAGCAGCTTCAGCCCCAGCGTGACGAGCGCGAGCAACGCGAGCAGCGACGCCACGGCAAACGCCGCCGCGAAGTTGTACTCGTTGTAAAGAATTTCGACGTGCAGCGGCATCGTGTCGGTCTGCCCGCGAATATGGCCCGACACCACCGATACCGCGCCGAACTCGCCCATCGCCCGCGCATTGCAGAGAATCACGCCATACAGCAAGCCCCAGCGGATGTTGGGCAGCGTCACGCGGCGGAACATCTGCCAGCCCGAGGCGCCCAGCACGTGCGCGGCCTCCTCTTCGTCGTTGCCTTGCGCCTGCATCAGCGGAATCAGTTCGCGCGCGACAAAAGGAAACGTCACGAAGATCGTGGCGAGCACGATACCTGGCACCGCGAAGATGATCTGCACGTTGTGGTCTTCGAGCCACGGCCCGAGCCAGCCCTGCGCGCCGAACATCAGCACGTAGATAAGGCCCGAAATCACGGGCGAAACCGAAAACGGCAGGTCGATCAGCGTGGTGAGCAACGCCTTGCCGCGAAACTCGAACTTGGCGATCGCCCACGAAGCCGCGAGACCGAACGCCAGATTCAGCGGCACGGCAATCGCCGCGGTGATGAGCGTGAGCTTGATCGCGGAGAGCGCGTCGGGGTCGACGAGCGACGCGAAGTAGAACCCAACGCCCTTCGAAAGCGCCTGCCAGAACACGGCCACGAGCGGCACCACCAGAAAGAGCGCGAGAAACGCGAGCGCGACGCCCGTGAGCAGCCAGCGCACCCAGGCGGCTTCGGTAACGGGGTCCGGGCCGCGCGTGCCTCGTCGTTGCGGCAGCGTGCTCATTGCGCCCCTCCCGCGACGGTTGCGCCCACAACGGCATGCGGCGCGCTGCCGCCCGAAACGCCCCGGCTCGTGCGGCGTTGCAAATACCATTGCAGCAAATTGATGAGAAGCAGCATGACGAACGAGACGCACAGCATCACCACGGCGAGCGCCGTTGCGCCCGCGTAGTCGTATTGTTCGAGCTTCGTGATGATGAGGAGCGACGTGATCTCCGATTTCATCGGCACGTTGCCGGCGATGAAAATGACCGAGCCGTACTCGCCCAACGCGCGCGCGAACGCGAGCGCGAAGCCCGTGAGGAGCGCGGGCAACACGGCGGGCAACACGACGCGCCGGAACGTGAGCCAGCGCGAGGCGCCGAGGCATGCGGCGGCCTCTTCCTGCTCGCGCTCGAAGTCCTCTAGCACCGGCTGCACCGTGCGCACGACGAACGGCAGGCCGATGAAGGTCAGCGCGACGAGCACGCCGAGCGGCGTGAACGCGATCTTCAGACCGAGCGGCTGCAGGAACTGGCCGATCCAGCCGTTGCCCGCATAGACGGCGGCGAGCGAAATACCCGCGACGGAAGTCGGCAGTGCGAACGGAAGATCGACGAGCGCATCGATCACCCGCTTGAACGGGAACGTATAGCGCACGAGCACCCACGCGAGCAGGAAGCCGAACACGGCGTTGATCAGCGCGGCGCCGAGCGCGGCCGTGAACGTGAGACGGTACGACGCGATCACGCGCGGCGACCACACGGCGCGCACGAACTGGCTCCAGTCGAGCGTCGCCGTCTTGAGGAAGGTGGCGGCAAGCGGAATGAGCACCACGAGGCTCAGGTAAGCCACCGTGATGCCGAGCGTCAAGCCGAAGCCAGGCAGCGCACTGGGCTTGCGCAATCGAAACGTTGTCATGCTCGTCTTCCAGACATGGGTTGCGCGCTTGCCGGTTCGCAGGCGGCGCCGAAAAGCGCGCCCGTGGGCGCGCTTTATTGTTATGCGGCCGCGTCGTTATCGACTGCTGACCGGTGCTTCAGTGCGGCTTTACTGCGGCTGATAAATCGAATCGAACACGCCGCCATCGGCGAAATGCGTCTTCTGGGCGTTGGGCCAGCCGCCGAACGTGTCGTCGACCGTGTAGAGCTTCAGCTTCGGAAACTTCGCCGTGAGCGCGGCCGGAACCTTGTCAGAACGCGGGCGGTAGAAGTTTTTCGCAGCGATCTCCTGGCCCTCTTCGCTATAGAGGAACTGCAGGTAGGCCTCGGCTTCCTTGCGCGTACCCTTCTTGTCGACGACCTTGTCCACCACGGCTACCGGGGGCTCGGCCAGAATGCTCACCGAAGGCACCACGATCTCGAACTTGTCCGGACCGAACTCCTTGAGCGAGAGAAATGCTTCGTTCTCCCATGCAATCAGCACGTCGCCGATACCGCGCTGCACGAAGCTCGTCGTCGCGCCGCGCGCGCCCGAGTCGAGCACGCCCGCGTTCTTGTAGAGCTTCGAGACGAAGTCTTTCGCCTTCTGCTCGTTGCCGCCCGGCTGGTGCAGCGCATACGCCCACGCCGCGAGATAGTTCCAGCGCGCGCCGCCGGAGGTCTTCGGATTCGGCGTAACGATCGAGACGCCCGGCTTGGTGAGGTCGTCCCAGTCCTTGATGTGCTTCGGATTACCCTTGCGCACGAGAAACACGATGGTCGACGTGTACGGCGAGGCGTTGTCGGGCAGGCGCTTTTGCCAGTCCTTCGCGACGATGCCCTTGTTGGCGAGCGCGTCGATGTCCCATGCCAGCGCGAGCGTCACGACGTCGGCCTGCAGGCCATCGAGCACCGAGCGGGCCTGCGCGCCCGAGCCGCCATGCGACTGCTTGATGGTGAGCGTTTCGCCCGCCTTCGCCTTCCACTGCTTGATGAAGGCTTCGTTGATGTCCTGATACAGCTCGCGCGTCGGATCATAGGAAACGTTGAGCAGCGACGTATCCGCATGAGCGGCCACAGGCGCCATCGCCGCCATCGCCGCCACGCCGACGAGCGGCGCCACGCCGATAACCAGTTTTGCCGCCAGCGATTTGAGCCAGCCCGCGCGCCCCGTATGTGTCGTGCCCATCTATCTGTTCTCCGTTTTCGTGTGTGCCCGTCTGCGCTTTTAATGAATTGCCGCTAACGATGGAGGCCAGTCTAGCGATCTGCTTACATTATTAAAAATGATGTTTTCTTATTTTTTAATACGCAAAAGTGGTAAGGACAGAGGAAGGCGACGCCGCAGCGCGGTTTCGTATGCCCAAACACAGGAAAGCGGCGCGATAGCAACGCTCGATTGACGAACTTCAAGTAACACTTGAAAAGTCACGAGTACTGTATAAAAATACAGTTACCTGTTCAAACATACAGTGGCGCCATGACCAAACTCACCGCACGACAGCAGCAGGTTTTCGATCTGGTTCGCCGGGCCATCGAGCGCACGGGCTTTCCGCCCACACGCGCCGAGATAGCGGCGGAACTCGGCTTCAGCTCGGCCAACTCCGCGGAGGAACATCTGCGCGCGCTGGCGCGCAAGGGCGTGATCGAACTGGCTGCGGGCGCCTCGCGCGGCATCCGCCTCGTGCCTGGGCCCGACGACCTGCCGCACCAGTTCACGCTTCCACACCCGAGCATCATGCAGCTCTCGCTGCCGCTCGTTGGCCGTGTCGCAGCAGGTAGCCCGATCCTCGCGCAGGAGCACATCTCGCAGAACTACATGTGCGACCCGGCGCTCTTCTCGAGCCGCCCCGACTACCTCTTGAAGGTGCGCGGTCTGTCCATGCGCGACGCTGGCATTCTCGACGGCGACCTGCTCGCCGTGCAGAAGAAAGCCGAAGCGAAAGACGGGCAAATCATCGTGGCGCGCCTGGGCGACGACGTCACCGTGAAGCGCCTGAAGCGCCGTCCGAACGGGCTCGAACTGATCGCCGAGAACCCCGATTACGACAATATTTTCGTCGAGGCCGGCAGCGCGGAATTCGCACTGGAAGGCATAGCGGTCGGCCTGATCCGCCCGACCGAATTCTAAGAAATCCGTCTGAATTCATCTGAATTCACCCGAGTCCGTCTGAGTCCGTTGGCGCGCGGTGTTGCACATCGTTTGCGCACTACCTGGAGAGAGTCATGGAACGCCTTGCCCGCTTGCTGCCCTTCCGTCAATTCGGCCGTCTTCGCCACCTCCGTGGAATCGCCTCGTGCGCGGTCCGCGAAGTGCGCGATTCGGCTGCCGCGCTGAGCGGCTCCCTCTTCGAAGACTCGCCGGAAATGGTGGCGGCCAGCACGGCCGACCTGCCCGCGCTGCCATCGGCCCAGCCGGCGTTTGCCCGCGTGTCGCTCAACAGCTCGCTCAATACCGAACAACCGATGCGACGGGCGCCCGTACGTGTGTATCAAGGCCCTTCGCGGCTTATCCTCGTGGGCACGGTGGACGCGGTCTGCCGCGCGATCGACCGCTGCATTGCCGAGCAGCACAGCGATCTGCCCGCGGCGCTCGCGAAGTAAGCGCGCACTGCGTCAAAACGCGACGCAAATGTGAGTAGAGGTTACTGTCGGGATCGTTTGGCCAGGTTTGCGGTCAACATCGTGTTTGAACGATTTGCCCTAATTTGCCCTCAGCCGATGACGGAATCCCTCTCTACCCCGCGTAAGACCCAAGGCTGGAAGAAACCCGTTGCGATCGCAGTTGCGCTCGCCATGGTGGTTGCCGCGCTTGGCTACGCTTATGCGTCGCCGTATATCGCGGTGAAACACATGAAAGCGGCCGCCGACGCCCGCGACGCCGCCACGCTCAACGAGTACGTCGATTACCCTGCGCTGCGCTTGAGCCTCAAGCAGCAGGTTGGCGATGAACTGCATCGGCGCGTTGAGGCCCAGCACAGCAGCAATCCGCTGCTGCTGCTCGGCGCCGTGATTGGCGCGGCGCTGATCGGTCCGCTCGTGGATGCCTACGCAACGCCGGACGGCGTGGCCGCGCTGCTCAACGGCATGCCGCCGACAGCCAAGCCCGGCGACCGGCCGCAGCCGCCTGCGCCCGCGGAGTCCGGCGCGCAATCTGCGCAAGCCCCGCAACCGGCACCTGCCGCGCCACCGGCCCCGGTAGCCTCCGGCAATCCCGCGCCCGAGGCTCGGCCGGTCACCGCGGCCGGCTATCGCGGGCTCAACGAATTCGCGCTCACATGGGATCGTAGTGATACGGGCGAGCACTATGCCGCCATTCTGCAGCGTCACGGGCTCTTTTCGTGGAAACTCTCGGCGGTCGAGCTAAACGAAGGCAACGCCTCGAACTAAGGCAGATCGCCGGTAAAGGTGGAAACAGGCCGGCTCCGTACGAGCCGACCTGCATGGATCCCGCTTGATTCCCCTAAGCAGCGGCTTGCTGCTTTTCCTCGGCCGCCGACGAACAGGCGACGAGAATGCTGCACGACACGCGGTCGAGCAGCGGTGTGTTGCCCGCGCCCATCCACCAGCGCGACAGCCCAGTGCGGCAGCGGTGGCCCACCACCACGAGGTCCGCATTGAGTTCGTTGGCCAGATTCGCAATTTCGTCGATCGGATGCCCGAACGCGAAGTGCCCCTGAGCGCGCACGCCGCGCTCGGTTAGCCAGTCCACGCCTTCCTGAAGGATTTCACGCGCCGTTTCCTCGAAGCGGCCGCAGGCCACGTCGGTCAGCAGGCCGGCGCTCTGGGCAATCGTCGAACGCATATCGACCACCGAGAGCAGATGCGTTTCCGCCTGCAGATCGAGCGCAAGATCGGCGCCGCAACGCAGCGCCTTGCGGCCTTCGCGCGAGCCGTCGTAACAGAGCAGAATTTTTTTATAGCTCGCCATAATCGCTTCTCCCCGCCCGCGTGATTTGCAGGCTATGCGATTCTTATGATGGTGCGCCGCAATTCCGCACGCAAGGGCTGGAAAACGCCAGGTCGACATCGAAGCGCGCCAGAATACGGGGGAATGCTTGCCTCGACATGCATTCGCTTTATGCATCGTGCACCAGCTTCGAGCGACACGCAGCCCGCGCCTGACCCATAGCGCAGCAATGCACTAAAATGGGCCGCCTTGTTGCGCGCGATTTTTCGTTCGAATCTTCATTCGACTCGCGCAGCGTCCGTTCGACTCACGCTCAACCGGTCCATGCCCGCACCCGCCATCGAATTCGAGCAGGTCATCAAACATTACGGAGACAGGCCGGTCGTCGACGGCCTGTCGTTCAACGTCCTCCCCGGCGAGTGCTTCGGGCTGCTCGGCCCCAACGGTGCCGGAAAAACCACGACGCTGCGCATGCTGCTCGGCATCGTGTCGCCCGATGCGGGTCGTATCAGCCTGTGCGGGGAGCCGGTGCCGGCACGCGCGCGTCACGCGCGCCAGCGCGTGGGCGTGGTGCCGCAATTCGACAATCTCGATCCCGACTTCACCGTGCGCGAGAACCTGCTCGTGTTCGGCCGCTACTTCGGTTTGTCGGCGCGCGAAACGCGCGACCTCGTGGCCCCGCTGCTCGAATTCGCGCGTCTCGAAAGCAAGGCCGACGCGCGCGTGGGCGAACTCTCCGGCGGCATGCGCCGGCGTCTCACGCTCGCGCGGGCGCTCGTGAACGACCCCGATGTGCTCGTGATGGACGAGCCCACGACGGGCCTCGATCCGCAGGCCCGGCATCTGATCTGGGAGCGGCTGCGCTCGCTGCTCGCGCGCGGCAAGACGATTCTACTCACCACGCATTTCATGGAGGAGGCCGAACGGCTTTGCAATCGCGTCTGCGTGATCGAGGAAGGCCGCAAGATCGCCGAGGGCGCGCCCAAGGCGCTGATCGAATCGGAGATCGGTTGCGACGTGATCGAGGTGTACGGCCCGGACCCCGCCGCGCTGCGCGACGAACTCGCTGCCGATGCGAAGCGCACCGAGATCAGCGGCGAGACGCTGTTCTGCTACGTCGACGATCCCGCGCCCGTGCATGCGAAGCTGCGCCACCGCTCCGATTTGCGCTACCTGCACCGGCCAGCGAATCTCGAAGACGTGTTCCTGCGGCTCACGGGCCGCGAGATGCAAGATTAGCGGCGGCAGGATTAACAGCGGCACGATTAACGGCAACGCTCGAATCGCCAAGGACACCATGCAGACACGCACCAACAACCCGACGCGCACGCGCCCCGCCCATGCGAGCGTGCGCGAGCCGCGCGCCGCGCTGCCTTCGAACGCCACGCACTGGGTGGCCGTGTGGCGGCGCAATTATCTGGTGTGGCGCAAGCTCGCCCTCGCCTCGATGTTCGGCAATCTCGCCGATCCGATGATCTATCTCTTCGGTCTGGGCTTCGGGCTCGGGCTGATGGTCGGGCACGTGGACGGCGTCTCGTACATCGCGTTCCTCGCGGCGGGCACGGTGTCGTCTTCGGTGATGATGTCGGCGAGCTTCGAGTCGATGTACTCGGGCTTCTCGCGCATGCACGTACAGCGCACGTGGGAAGCGATCATGCACACGCCGCTTACGCTTGGCGACGTCGTGCTCGGCGAGGTCGTGTGGGCCGCGAGCAAGTCGATGCTCTCGGGCGCGGCGATCATGGTGGTGGCGGGGTTGCTCGGCTACGCGAGCTTTCCTTCGATGCTGCTCGCGTTGCCCGTGATCGCCCTCGCGGGCCTCGCGTTCGCAAGCTGCGCAATGATCGTCACCGCGCTCGCACCGTCATACGACTTCTTCATGTTCTATCAAACACTCGTGCTCACGCCGATGCTGCTGCTCTCGGGCGTATTCTTCCCGATCTCGCAGTTGCCCGCGGCCGCGCAGCACATCACGCTGATGCTGCCGCTCGCGCATGCCGTGGCGCTGATCCGCCCCGCGATGCTCGACCGGCCTGTCGAGCAGGCAGGCCTGCACCTATTCGTGCTCGCCCTCTACGTGGTCGTGCCGTTCGCGATCGCTTCGGTGCTGTTCCGCCGGCGCATGATGCGCTAAAGCATCGCGAGACACTCAGTCCTCGTCATCGCCCCAGGGAATATCGACATCCGAAATAAATGCGACGGTCGCGAACGGGCCGCCTTCCTGGCGTCCGAGCTTGCCGTCGGCGCGATGCCATTCCACGCGGAACATCGTCGATTGGGTCTGCGCGAGCAAACGCACCGTTCGGATTTCTTCCGGGTCCGACTCCTCCACCGGACCATCGAGCGAAACCAGCAGCGACTGCGGCCAGAGACCATCGGCCGGGTCGTAGATGCGATCGCCGTCGGGAATCGAGGTGTCCGCCTCGACGCCGATGGTGGCCGAAGCCTCGACGATCATCTTGCCTAGCGCGCGCAGCACCGCCGTCGCGCGGGCCGAATTGGCCTGGCGAATGGCGAGGTCGCCACGCGTGAGCGCCTGCTCGAGTTTCGGATTGGTTTTTTGCTTTGCCATGCTGGTTTTCGGGCCGCGGCCCGCTCCGTGACGGACGGCGAACCGCCCGCGTATTACAAGAATGCCAACGCTGGACGCATGGCGTCTGCCTGATCGCGCCGTCCCTAGAATCCCAGCGCAACCGCTGCGAGCCCGCCGGCAATGCCGAAGAACACCACGGTCGAGCCGACGATGGCGAGCATGCGCGGCCGGAACGAGCCCGCCAGCATCGCGAACGACGGCACGCTCACGGGCGGCAGCGTCATCAGGAGCGCGCCCGCCGGGCCCACGCCCATGCCGAGCGCGAGCATCGCCTGGATGATGGGGACCTCGCCGGCCGTGGGAATCACGAACAGCATGCCGACCACCGCGAATGTAACGATCCAGCCCAGGCTGCTCGTCACTTCCGGTCCGATGTGCGGGAAAAGCCATGCGCGCGCGGCGCCGAGCACCAGCACGAGCACGATGTACTCCGGCACGAGACGCACGGCCATGCGCGCAAAGATACGCGCCCAGCGCACGAAGACGTTGCCGCCTTCGGCCTGTTGCTGGGCGAAAAGCGCAAGGCGGTCGTCGGCAGCGCGCGACTCCTCGGGCGTGACAAGCCGGTTGCAGGCCCAGCCGAGGCCGAACACCATCAACAGGCCCAGCGTGAGTCGCAACGCGCTCCACTGCCAGCCGAGCACGAAGCCCATGAACACCAGCGTGGCGGGGTTGAGCACGGAGTTGCCGAGCCAGAATGCAATCGCGCCGCCGGCCGATGCATTGCGGGCGCGCAGGCCCACGACCACGGGCGCGGCGCAGCAGGTGCACATCATGCCGGGCACCGCGAGCAGGCCGCCCGCCGCCACGCTGCCAAAGCCGCGCCGGCCGAGCACGCGCGCGACCCATTGCACGGGAAGGAGCGCCTGCACGCCGGAGCCGAGCAGGAGACCGAGCACCATGGCCTGCCAGATTGCCTTGCCATAGGCGAAAGCGTAATCGAGCGCGGCGGAGAACGAGGGCTCAGGGGCCGCAGCCGCGCCGCCCATCAGAATCGATTTGCCGATGGAATGGGTTTCCTCGGCGGTGAACGCGCGGTGATAGTACGGAAACCACTTCACGTAGAAGAGGCCGGCCACCGCCAGCAAAATAAATATGGGCCAGCCATAAGACGGCGGCGATTGCGCTGGACGGGCACTCGTCATTGTGAAATTTCTCCGGATTGAGCGTATGGGCGGCCTGCGGTACGCCGTCAGGTGACGCGCGCGTGGCGCGTCACCGATGGCGCCCTAACCGGCGCATGCTGGATCGTAGTGTATGCCTTGCGAATCGCCAACGATTTTGCGGCTTCGACCTTCGCGCGGCGCCGCGCGGCCCGGCAAGCAACCGCGCGGCTTCGCCGCTTTCCCGCCTACCCCGTGACTCTCAAGGGGCCGGATTCGGCTGCTGCTCGTGCAGCGCGTCGATCTGCGCGAGCAGTTCGGGCGCGAGCTTGACGCCGGCGCTGGCGATATTTTCCTTCAACTGGTCGAGCGAGGTTGCGCCGATCAGATTGCTCGTGAGGAACGGCCGGCTGTTGACGAACGCCAGCGCGAACTGCGCGGGCGTGTAGCCATGCGCCCGGGCGAGTTCCACGTAGCGGGTCGTCGCGGCGACCGATTCCGGCTTGCTGTAGCGCTTGAAGCGCTCGAACCGCGTGATGCGCGCGCCTTCCGGCCGCGCGCCGCCTTCGTACTTGCCCGAAAGCCAGCCGAACGCGAGCGGCGAATACGCGAGCAGGCCCACGCGTTCGCGATGCGCGAATTCGGACAGGCCGCTCTCGAAGGTGCGATTCAGGAGGCTGTACGGATTCTGGATGCTGACGATGCGCGGCAGCCCGAGCTTTTCGGCGGCGCGCAGGAACTGGGCGACGCCCCACGGCGTTTCATTCGACACGCCGATATGGCGGATCTTTCCCGCCTTCACGAAATCGGCGAGCACGCTGAGCGTTTCCTCGATCGGCACCGTGTAGGCGTCGTCGAGATACGGATACATGTTGCGGCCGAAGGTCATCGTGCTGCGGTCGGGCCAGTGAAGCTGATACAGATCGACGTAGTCGGTTTGCAGACGCTTCAGGCTACCGTCGAGCGCTTCAGTCAGATTCTTGCGGTCGAACTGGTTCTGCGGCCCGCGAATGTGCTGCGGATTGTGCGGCTGGCGCGCCGGGCCCGCGATTTTGGTGGCGAGCACGATGCGCTCGCGCGCCGCGCGATGCTGCGCAAGCCACGTCCCGATGAAACGCTCGGTCTGCCCTTGCGTCTCCGGACGCGGCGGCACGGGATACATTTCGGCGGCGTCGATGAGCGTCACGCCCTGATCGAGCGCGTAGTCGATCTGCTCGTGCGCCTCGCGCTCCGTATTCTGCTCGCCCCACGTCATCGTGCCGAGCCCGATCAGGCTCACCTTGACGTCGGTATCGCCGACTGTGCGGTATTCCATGGAAACGTTATCTATCCGTTCGGTTTGGGGAACGCCGAAACTATCACGCCGCGGAAATTTTTTCAGGGAATGCTGAATCCGGCCGAACCCATCCGGATGCGCCCCAGCCGGTCATGGCGCCGTTCGACAGAAGACGTGCCAGAATCCGCACATGCGCCTACGAGGAGACATCGGCATGGAAAACCGACGCAGCTATGAATACATGGGGTTCGACATGACCGCCGGGGTGGACGGCGACCACGAAGCCGGCTTTTTCGTCTCGACGCAAATCATCCAGAGCCTCACGGACGCCGAAAACGCGACCGTGCCGGTGGACGGCGTCGCCGCCGGCCGCTTTCCGACCCAGGACAACGCCTTCGACGCGGCCTTCGACCGGATTCGCGAGGCCATCGACAAACACGTGCGCGCGGCGTCCTGAGCTTTATCCCGAGCAACGCCAACCAAAAAGCAAAAAGCCGGACGTCGAGCAACGACATCCGGCCTTCAGGCCGCCGTGTGACGGGCGACCCGGCAACGAATCGAATACCTCGGCGCGACTTACTGGCCGAAGAAAACCGATTGCGGGCCCGTGGCCTTCGTGTGGCTACCCGACTCCGAAGCCGAGCCGGCGACGCCGCCGTATGCCGTTTGGGCGCCTTGTTGCTGGACTTGCTCGGCGGCCACGGTCTGGACGCTCTGGCCGCGCTGCGAAGCGGGCGCGCCGACGTTCGGACGATAAAACGGTGCCGGGCCATAGCCGCTGGCGAACGCCGGAGCGGCAACAGAAGCGGTAGCTGCGACCAGCAGCGCTGCGATGAGTTTGGTCTTCATGGTGGACTCCAATGTCAGGTTCAATTGCGGATCGGGAAGGCGCCGCGCCTGGGAGGTCATGGCCCACGAGCTGCGTCAACGAAACTCAGTGTATACACCTACTATCGGAAAATAATCGCGATAATCCGAATTTACTATTCTTCATTCGGCAACAATCGCGTGAGCCAATTCCGATGGGCCTGAGCGACGAACAGACCCTAAAAGGACGCAAAAAAAAATTTTGCGCAACGCAGCAAATGGCATGTGGATTACATAACGCCGGAAGGGTTTTTCCACCAAAAAACGTCGTCGGGCGTGCTTCCTGCAGGCGGCTCCGGCAAATTGGCGCAGTGCGCAAAGGGTACGAAGAGCCAGGCCGGTATGCGGTAAAATGCAAGGTTGATCCACGTCAGCCGTTCCTTAGCGGTTTTCCATTGCCATGTCCGCCAACCGTCAAGCCAGTCCCCGCCGCGTTTCCGTCGCGCCGATGATGGACTGGACCGATCGCCACTGCCGTTCGCTGCATCGCTTCATCTCCCGGCACACGTGGCTGTATACGGAGATGGTGACGACGGGCGCCCTCCTCCACGGCGACGTGCCGCGTCATCTCGCCTTCACGCCGGCCGAAGCGCCGGTCGCGCTTCAACTGGGCGGCAGCGAACCCGACGACCTCGCGCGCGCCGCGAAGCTCGGCGAACAGTGGGGCTATGACGAAATCAACCTGAACTGCGGCTGCCCGTCCGAGCGCGTGCAGCGCGGGGCGTTTGGCGCGTGCCTGATGAAGGAGCCACAACTGGTGGCGGACTGCGTGAAGGCGATGCGCGACGTCGTCTCCGTGCCGGTGACGGTCAAGCACCGCATTGGCGTGGACGCGGTCGAGGACTATGCGTTCGTGCGCGACTTCGTCGGTACGATCGCCGAAGCGGGCTGCGAGGTTTTCATTGTCCACGCGCGCAACGCGATCCTGAAGGGCTTGAGCCCGAAGGAAAACCGCGAAATCCCGCCGCTCAAGTACGACTACGCGTACCAGCTCAAGCGCGACTTCCCGCAGCTCGAAATCATCATCAACGGCGGCATCAAGACGCTCGACGAAGTCGAGCAGCATCTTGATCATGTCGATGGCGTGATGCTCGGCCGCGAGGCTTATCACAACCCCTACGTGCTCGCCGACGTCGATGCGCGCTTCTACGGCGCAACCGACGCCGCGCTCACGCGCGAGGAAGCGGAAGCGAGGCTCATCGAGTACTGCGCGAGCGAAATGGCGCGCGGCACTTATCTCGGCGCGATCGTGCGCCATGCGCTGGGCCTCTATCGCGGCGTAGCCGGCGCGCGCGGATGGCGCCGCATCCTCTCGGACAGCCGCAAGCTCGCGAAAGGCGATCTCGCCATCTTCGACGAGGCGCGCGAATATCTGCGGGTTCCGGACGAAATTCTTGAATAAAGGGCTAGGCAAGCCCGCTTTGATCTGTATATAATCTTGCTTCTTGATTGACGCCGCTTTCGAAGCAGCGCTAGTTGAGAAAACAGCGGTGGCTGTAGCTCAGTTGGTAGAGTCCAGGATTGTGATTCCTGTCGTCGTGGGTTCGAGTCCCATCAGCCACCCCAAAGAATTCAGCAGTGAACAAACGAGCCCGCACTGGTTGCGGGCTTTTTTGCGTCTGTGCACGAGAGACACCCGGGAACGCCTTTGAGCTTCGAGGAATACTACAGGCGGCTGCAATTGCCGGAGACAGCGTCACCGGCGGAGATCAAACGCGCCTATCGCCAACTGCGCGCGAAGTACCACCCCGACCGCAACAAGGGGCGCGAAGCGACCGTCGAGCCCGTGTTCAAGCTCATTCAGGAAGCCTTTGAGATCTTGAGCGGCAGGCGCGTCGCGCCGACGTCCGGCAAGACCCCCAGCGCAGAAACGCCGCGGCGGCGTCGCGAGGCCGTGCCCATGCGGGGCGCAAACTGCCTCGTCGAGTTATTCGTGCCGCTCGAAATCGCGCTCGATGGCGGCGGCGTTCAAACGCACTACCCCGTCAAAGGTCCGTGTCCTGCATGCGAGCAAGAAGATCGTGGCGCGCTTTGCGAGCAATGTCACGGCACGGGCGTGAAGACGTGGCGCAAGTCGCAGGTCGTCGAGATTCCTCGCGGCGCATGGGACGGTCAGCGTCTGGTAGCGCCTGGCGGCGGCCATCCTGGCGTGAACGGCGGTCCCGCAGGAGACGCCATTTTCTCCGTTTCCGTCGTTTGCGGCCCGGGCGTCACGCGCAACGGACTCGACCTCGGCTGCGAACTCCCGATCGACTTCGTGACGGCCGTGTTAGGCGGCGGCGTTCAGGCGAAGGTCCTGGGCCGCACGCTCGAAGTGAAGATTCCGGCGAACGCGAATTCGCGCACGCCGATCCGCGTGCCCGGTCTTGGGCTCGCGGATCGCAACGGCACGCGCGGCAACCTCACGCTGCACCTGGTGCTCACCATGCCGGCCGCAGCCGCGCATCTGACGGGCGCCGAGCGCGAGCAGCTACGCGAGCTGTTCGCCGAGGCGCAGCGTCGGGCGAGTCAGTCGCCTGCCGCGGATTCGCAAGGCAAACGCTAGCTCGCCTGCGCGCCCTCCTGCGCATCGATCCACGCGCGCGCCGCTTCGAAGCCAGCCTGCGCTGCCGCGTGCTCGGTGGACCAGAGGCGCGTGATATGCACGAGCTGCCAGTCCTCAACGACCGCCTCGCCCTTCAGCACGCGATAGTGCGCCTTCACCCCCGTAAGCACCTGTTCGACCGCGACCTCGATGTCGTAGTCCTTGTAGCGCTCCTGGTAGTCGCCCATGTCGATGCCCTTCGGCTCCATGATCGCCTCTTTCGTCTTCCGATGACGGCTCATGCTAGCACTTCCGCCCCGCGCGACTCGCGCTCGCGCGTTATAGCCGCGCGATCGAGACCTCCGTCGACTTCACCAGCGCGACCACTTCCGATCCCACTTTCAATTCGAGTTCGTCGATCGAGCGCGTGGTGATCACCGACGTCACGATACCGAACGTCGTATCCACATCGACCTCGGAAACGACCGGCCCGCGAATGATTTCCTTGATCTTGCCGCGAAACTGGTTACGCACGTTGATGGCGGTAATGCTCATAGCTTCGGCTCCGTAAGTTCGGATATAAACAAAAGGATTCCTGATTAATTGCTCAAGCGGCCGTGCTCACATCCGACCCTGCGGACTGCTGAGAGCCACGGCCGAGCACACGCTGGAGCACGCGCTCTTCGAGCGCCGCGAAGCGCGCGTCGACGCGCGCCCGCGGGCGCGCGAGCGGCACGCTCTGATCGAGCGCGATGCGCCCTGCCTCGACCAGCAAGATGCGGTCGCCGAGCGCGACGGCTTCGTGCACGTCGTGTGTCACCAGCAACGCGGTGAAGCGATGCTCGCGCCACAAACGCTCGATCAGCGCATGCATCTCGATGCGCGTGAGCGCGTCCAGGGCGCCGAGCGGCTCGTCGAGCAGGAGCAGGCTCGGGCGATGCACCAGCGCGCGAGCGAGCGCCACGCGCTGCCGCTGGCCGCCCGAGAGACGCGCGGGCCACTCGTCGGCACGCGCGAGCAGGCCCACCTCGTCGAGCACCGCGCGGGCGTCGTCGCGCGCGCTGCGCTCGAGGCCGAGCATCACGTTCTGCAATACGGTCTTCCACGGCAAGAGCCGCGCGTCCTGAAACATGATGCGCGTATCGAGCGGTGCGTTGCCTGCGCCGCGCCGTTCGACCTCGCCCTCGTCCGGCGTTTCGAGGCCGGCGATCAGGCGCAGCAACGTGGACTTGCCACAACCGCTGCGTCCGACGATCGAGACGAAACTGCCGCGCTCGATTGCAAGGTCGAAGCCGTCGAGCACGGCGCGCTCGCCGTAGCGTTTTCCCACGCCGCGAAGGGCAACGGCGGCGTCCGCTCCCTGCGGATTCGTGCGCAACGCCACGCCTTCGCGCGCCACTTGCGCCCTGCCGCTGCCTTCGCGCGGCCGCTCGCGTTCGAAGCCGTCCCGGCCCACGCCGTAGTTCGGTGCCAACTGGCTCGTGCTCATGCTTCGTTCTCCTGTTGATAGGCGCGATGCCAGCGCAGCGCCACGCGCTCGATCGCCTTCGCGAGCCAGTCGGCGAGCTTGCCGAGCGCGGCGTAAAGCAGGATGCCGACCACCACCACATCGGTTTGCAGGAATTCGCGCGCATTCATCGTCATGTAGCCGATGCCCGATTGCGCGGAGATCGTTTCGGCAACGATCAACGTCACCCACATCAGGCCGAGCGCAAAGCGCACGCCGACGAGAATCGATGGCAGCGCCCCCGGCAATATCACCTCGCGATAAAGCGCGAAGCCCTTGAGCCCGTAACTGCGCGCCATCTCGACGAGATTGGCGTCCACCGAGCGGATGCCGTGGAACGTGTTGACGTACACGGGAAAAAACACCCCCAGCGCGACGAGAAATACCTTCGCCTCCTCGCCGATGCCGAACCATAGAATCACGAGCGGAATCATGGCGAGCGCCGGAATATTGCGGACCATCTGCACGGTCGAATCGAGCGCGGTTTCAATGGGCTTGACAAGCCCGGTAGCCAGTCCGAGCACGAGCCCGATACCGCCGCCGATCGCGAATCCCGACAGCGCGCGCCAGGTGCTCACGCGCACGTCCGCCCACATTTCGCCCGACTCGATCAGCGACCACGCCGCTCGCACCACCGCGAGCGGCTCGGGCAGCACACGCGTCGAGAGCGCGCCGCTCTTCGCCGCGATCTCCCAGATCACGAGCACCGCCAGCGGCACGAGCCAGGGCATGAGCCGCCGCCGGCTCGCCCGCACGAAGGCCCGCGCGGTGCGCAGCACGCCGCCTCGTCGCGCGGGACCGTGCGCGGGTGCAGTCCTTACCGCATTCGTCACTATGGATTGCGTCATCGTTGCATCCTCCACGATTGCCGTATTGCTCCGGCGCCTCAGCTCTGGCTCACTTTCGGCAGATAGTGATTGCCGACCACTTCGCCGAACGGCCCCGAAAGCGGCCCGCCCGCGCCTTTCGCCGAGCGGCCCGGCAGCAGCGGAAACACCAGCTCCGCAAAACGGTAGGACTCCTCCAGGTGCGGATAGCCGGACAAAATGAAGGTCTCGATGCCAAGCTGCGCATATTCCTTCATGAGCGCGGCCACCTGTTCAGGATTGCCAACGAGCGCCGTGCCCGCGCCGCCGCGCACGAGGCCCACGCCCGCCCATAGGTTCGGATACACCTCGAGGTCCTCGCGCGTGCCGCGCTTGCCGCCGTGAAGCGCGGCCATGCGGCGCTGTCCCTCCGAGTCCATCTTCGCGAACGCCGCCTGGGCGCGCGCGACCGTCTCGTCGTCGAGATGGCTGATGAGTTTGTCTGCCGCGGCCCATGCCTCCGCTTCGGTCTCGCGCACGATCACGTGCAGGCGAATGCCGAAGCGGATCGTGCGGCCATGTTCGGCCGCGCGCGCCCGGATGTCGGCGATCTTGCGCGCGACGGCCTCGGGCGGCTCGCCCCACGTTAGATAGGTGTCGATGTGCTCGCCCGCCATCGCGTGCGCGGCAGGCGACGAACCGCCGAACCACAGCGGCGGATGCGGACGCTGCACCGGCGGATACAGCACCTTGCCGCCCACCGAGCGCAGATGCCGCCCTTCGAAGTCGATCGCCTCGTTCGTGTGCGACGCCGCGAGCAGTTCGCGCCAGATGTGCAGGAACTCGTCGGTGATTTCGTAGCGCGTGTCGTGGTCGACGAAGAGGCCGTCGCCTTCCAGCTCGGCCGTGTCGCCGCCCGTCACGACATTGATGAGCAGGCGGCCGCTGGAGAGCCGGTCGAACGTGGCGGCCATACGCGCGGAAAGCGCCGGCGACGAGAGGCCCGGGCGGATCGCCACGAGAAACTTCAGGCGCCGCGTCGCGGCGATGAGGCTCGATGCCACGACCCACGCGTCCTCGCACGAGCGGCCCGTGGGCAGCAACACGCCCTCGTAGCCGAGCGTATCGGCGGCAACGGCGATCTGCTGGAAGTACGCGAGATCCGCCGCGCGCGCGCCCTGGGTCGTGCCCAGATAGCGGCTGTCACCGTGGGTCGGGATGAACCAGAACACATTCATGCATTACTCCTGCGTGGCATTTCGAAACAAGGCCGCACATCGATGCGAACGCGCAAGGGCGCGCCGCGCAAACGAATGCGCCGCTCATGGCTCGATTCAAAGGATTCGATAGTGGATGGAATGCGCCGGTGCGCCTCGCGCAAAGCCCGGCGACGGCGGCGCCGTCTTCATGGGGAACCAGTCTAGGGACGGCTCCCACCCTTTAGAACGATTTTTTTTAGCTTAGGTTTTCCACTTTCGTGCTTTGCCCGACGCTTTAGCATACGGCGCGCCTCGCGCGCACCGCCGCGCCGATATAATGGCGCACGCACTCACAAAAACACCGGCACGCCGCGCAAAGCGCTCCAACAGGCGCGTTGCGCGGCGAGGCCAGCAAGCTCTCGCAAGATTCCATGCAAAAACTGATTCTGCCGTTCGTATCCGGCTTTCTGGCGTCGCTGTTCTTTCGCGAAGCGACGCTCGCGCTCCTGCACGCCGCGCAGGTCACCGACGCGGCCGGATTTTCGACGGACCCGTTCCTGCCCCTCGGGCTGCCCGAGTTCCTCGTGAACGCGATCTGGAGCGCCATTTGGGCCGTGCTGATGGCGTGGCTGCTGCGCGTGTCGCCTTCGCGGCCTGCCCCGTGGGTGCAGGCGTTCGTGTTCGGCGGCATCGTGCTCACGGCTGCGATGGTGTTCGTTGTAGATCCGCTGCGCGGCATCTGGCCGACAGGCAACATGCTGCCGCGGCTCGCCACGGGTTTCGCCTCGAATGCGATGTGGGGTTGGGGCGCGCTCGTTTTCATGCGCGCATTTATGAGCGAAACGGCAGAAGACTGACTCCGCCGGCGGGCCGCGCGCAATGCGCGGTCCGTGTTTTCACGCCGCGCTTGCTTCTTCCCCGCTCCCGCCAGAACCCGCTCAACCCACGAGTTCTCGCAGCGGATGCTCCATCAAGCTCCACGGACTCCCGAACATTCGCTCGACTTCTTCGCGACGCACGTCCTCGATAGTCGCAAAGCGCCAGCGCGGATGATTGTCCTTGTCGATGATGCGCGCGCGAATGCCCTCCATTACGTCGCCCGTCGCGAAGCTCGAGCGCGTGAGGTCGAGGTCGCGGCGCAGGCAATCGGCCATCGTGCCTTCCGCGCGCGAAACCACCTCGAGCGACACCGCCATCGAAAGCGGCGAACGCTCGCGCAGCACCTCCACCATCTGGGCAGCCCATTCGGCCTGCGCGCCCTCGCCCACGCGGCTCGCCGCTTCGAGCGAGGCCAGCAGTGCCGGCACGTCGGCGAGCGAGAAATGCCGGTCGATCCAGCCGCGAACCTCGGCCAGCGACGACCCTTCGGCGAGGCGCTGCAACTCGGGCGCGGCGAGCGCCGCCTGCCGGATGCGCGCGACCACTTCCGCGCCGCTCGCAAATGGCTCGCTCTCGAGCGCATCGAGCAACGCGGGCCATGCGGCCTCATCGAGCGACGCATCGGCGAGGCCCGCATAGACGGCGCTCGCCTGATCGAGCGTTTCGCCCGTCACCGCGAGATACCGGCCAATCGCGCCGGGCGTGCGCGCGAGGAACCAGCCCATGCCGACATCGGGAAAGAGGCCGATGCGTGTCTCCGGCATCGCCATGCGCGTGGTCGGCCCCACGAGCCGCAGCCCGCCCGTGCGGTGCGCGCCTTGCGAGATGCCCATGCCGCCGCCCATGACCACGCCGTTGAGCATCGCGATGTACGGCTTCGGAAAGGTGAAGATGGCGTGATTGAGGCGATATTCGTCGGTAAAGAACGTATCGAGCGCCGCCTGCTCGCCCGCGCGGTACGACTCGTACAGAAAGCGGATGTCGCCGCCCGCGCAGAACGCGCGCGCGTGGGGCGTGCGCACGATCACGGCGAGCACGCCCGGATCGTCGCGCCAGCGATCGAGCGTCGCGTGCATCGTGCGGACCATGGCGGTGGTCAGCGCGTTGAGCGCCTGCGGGCGCTCGAGTTCGATATAGCCGATGCGGTTCGTTACGCGCGTATGCACATGCGAATCGGCATCGGTTGCGGTCGGGCTTGCGTTGGCTTCGTGTGACATGGCGATTGGCAAGGCAGAACAATGAGCGGCGCGGGAATCGGGCGAGGCGCGATTCCCGCACTTGTCGAGGCTATCACGGCGCCGTACCCGGCGCTTGCGTCGCCGGCAACGTTGCCGCAGCGGCGCGCGCGCCGAACCACGCATCGAGCGTGGCGTCGATCAACGGGCCCGGCGCGGCGTGCGCAAAACCGGCGCGCGCGATCGTGAGCAGCACCACGCCGTGCAGCGTCGCCCAAAGCGATTGCGCGAGCATGGCGCTGTCGATGCGCGGCCCGCTCGACGGCATCAGCATGGAGAGCGTGGCCGCAAAGAGCTGGACGGCGCCAGCGCTGGACGCTTCAGGCGCCTCGGGCTCATCAGGCGCTTCGCGCTCACCGCGCGGGGCAGCGCCCACCTCATCCGAACGCGCCTTACGCGCCATGAAAATGAGTTCGTAAGTCTGCGGGTGCGCACAGCCATACACCACGTACGCGTGCGCGAGCGCATGAAGCCGCTCGCGGGCATCGGCGATCAGCATGAGCGGTTCGAGCTGCGCGAACAGTTGCGCCTCGCCTTCTTGACCGAGCGCCTCGGCAATCTCGTCGCGACCGGCGAAATGCAGGTAGAGGGAAGCCGGCGAATAACCGATCGCGTCGGCGATCTTGCGCATGGAGAGCGCCGCAAGCCCTTCGCGCATGACGATGCGGCGCGCAGCGTCGAGAATGCGCGCGCGCTGGTCGTGCGTGCGCGCTGTGTGCTTCGCGGGTAGTGCGCGCTCTTTACGTTCGACGATGCCCATGGCAAAGCTAGCCGGTTACGGCAACCGAAAAGTCTAGTGACGCCCGCGCGGGCGTGGCCTGCGCTACGAGTCGAGGCGTCCGGGCGGAAAGTGGCCGCTCTTGAGCAGCACCGGCGTGCCGTTGCTGAGTTCGAGATGGGCGCGCGCCACAGCTTCGATGCGCGGACGGCCGGCGTCGAATGCCTGCATCCACGCGTCGCGGTTCGCGGGCAGTGCGCCGAAATGGTCCTCTAGCGCCTCGACGGAAATCGCGCACGGAACGCGCGTGCCGTCGACGAGCGCGGGAAAGACCACGGTCAGATTGGCGTCGCGATAGAGCGGCGCATCGGCGGGAAAACGAATGATCATGTCCAGCCCCAGGGGAAAATCAGCAGAAAACACTGCCGCCGGAGGACGACGCGGCGCACGGCGGTAACCGGCCATGTTACGCCCGAGACGCGATGTACGGCGCGAAGGTGGCCGTCGAGTCGCCTGTCGCAAGAAGCGGAAGGAAGCGGAAGAAAGCGGAAGGAAGCGGCCGCTTTCGCAGCCGTCTTTCAGTGCGCCTGCATCTTCGAGAACAGATTCAGCACGACGACGCCCGCCACGATGAGGCCGAGCCCGAGCACGGCCGGAAGATCGGGCACCTGGCGGTAGAGCGCCATGGCCACGAGCGTGATGAGCACGATGCCCACGCCCGACCACACCGCATAGACGATGCCGACCGGCAAACTGCGCAACGTGAGCGAGAGTCCATAGAACGCGATGCCATACCCCACCACGACGATCGCCGAGGGCGCGAGCCGTGTAAAGCCGTCCGACGCGCGCAGCGCAGACGTGGCGATGACTTCCGCGACGATCGCGATGACGAGCCAGGTCCAGGCCGAGAGTGCGGGAAAGCGCATCGCGTCAGACCTTCGCGAGCGCGCACTGCGTGTAGTCGACGTCGAGCTGCGCGCAAAGCGCTTCGACCACGAGTTCGTGATCGGCGCGCTGCGGCAGGCCCGAAACCGTGACCGAGCCGATCACGCCGGCGCCGACCACCGTGAGCGGAAACGAGCCGCCATGCGGCGCGAAATCGCTGATGGGCAGGCCGTGTTTGTCGGCGAGCGTGGACCCGGTTTGCTGCATGCGCAAGCCGATCGCATAGGAGCTGCGTCGAAAGTGTTCGACCACGCGCGACTTGCGGCGCACCCAGTCGGCGTTGTCGGGTGTCGCGCCGTCGAGCGCGCAGAAAAAGAGTTGCTGGCCGAAGGTGCGCACGTCGATGGCGACGGGCAGCGCCCGGGCGCGCGCGAGTTCATGCAGGTGCGAGCCGAGCTGCCAGGCGCGATCGGCGTCGAAACGGGGAAACACCAGCGCGTGCTCCTGCGCGGCTATCGATTGCAGATCGAGGGGAATGTCCATGGACGAGACGTGTGAAGAGACATTTGAAGGGCATTTGAAGCTCGCGCCGTGAACGTCGCGAAGAACGCGCACGGCGCCGACCGAGCCCCGATTCTATCCCGACGATCTCGTAAGCCGTTGTGCACGTGTCTCACAACCATCCCGCGAACTTTTTGCAGTCGCATGAAAGGCGTTCGTCATGGGGTGTTGCAACGCCGCGCGAACTGTCGTATAATCTTTTCTTCGACGGACGCGGGGTGGAGCAGTCTGGCAGCTCGTCGGGCTCATAACCCGAAGGTCGTAGGTTCAAATCCTACCCCCGCAACCAGCAGAATTCGAAAGGGTTACAGGTCATCGGCCTGTAACCCTTTTTCCGTTTACGACTTCACAGCGCGGCTCCCCATCACCCGCCTCCACAACCCCGCCTTTTCCCCGCGGCCACATGAGCGGCGATGCCGAGCGGTGATAAACTCGCATCACCCATCCCCCTATCGTGCCCATGAAATTCTGCTCGACTTGCGGTCAGGCGGTCAGCCTGCTCATCCCGCCCGGCGACAATCGCGAACGCTACGTCTGCTCTCACTGCGGCACCATCCACTATCAGAATCCGCGCAACGTGGTCGGCACGGTTCCGGTCTGGGAAGACAAGGTGCTGTTGTGCCGCCGCGCGATCGAGCCGCGCTACGGTTACTGGACGCTGCCCGCCGGCTTCATGGAGATGGGCGAGACGACCGCCGAAGCCGCGGCGCGCGAGACACTGGAAGAAGCCGGTGCGCGCGTCGAGGTGCAGAACCTCTTTTCACTCCTGAACGTGCCGCGCGTACACCAGGTGCATCTGTTCTATCTCGCGCGCCTGCTCGACATCGATATCGCAGCCGGTGAGGAAAGCCTCGAAGTCCGCCTCTTCGAAGAGCACGAGATTCCCTGGAACGACATTGCGTTCCCGACGGTCGGGCAGACGCTGCGCTGTTTCTTCGCCGACCGCCAGTCGGGCAGCTATGGGCTGCACACCGGCGACGTCCTGCGCTCGCTGCGCGACGGCTGATTTTCTTCCGACTGCGCCCGCAACGATGGTCCCCTGGCTTTCGCCCGATGAACCGTTTCCCGCCGTCGAGCGCGCGCTCGGCGCATCGAGCGGCGCGCCGGGCCTGCTTGCCGCCAGCGCCGATCTGCTCCCCTCGCGTCTGATCGACGCCTACCGGCGCGGCATTTTCCCCTGGTACTCCGACGGCCAGCCGGTGCTCTGGTGGAGCCCCGACCCGCGCATGATCCTGCGTCCCGGCGAGTTCAAGGTTTCGCCGTCGTTCAGGAAAACGCTCAAGCGCGTGCTGCGCGAAGACGCATGGGAAATCCGCGTCGACAACAATTTCGCCGCCGTCATGCGCGCATGCGCAAACGCGCCGCGGCGCGGCCAGCGCGGCACGTGGATCACGGCCGACGTGATCGACGCCTACTCCACCCTGCACCGCGTGGGCGACGCGCACAGCATCGAGGCCTGGTTCGGCGGCGAACGCGTGGGCGGACTGTATGGCGTGGCGCTCGGCACGATGTTCTTCGGCGAGTCGATGTTCGCCTCCGTCACCGATGCATCGAAAATCGCGCTTGCTGCGCTCGTCGCCCATCTGCGCCGCCACGGCGTCGAGTTGATCGACTGCCAGCAGAACACCGCGCATCTCGCCTCGCTCGGCGGCCGCGAAATCTCGCGCAAGGCGTTCATCGCCCATGTGCGCACGCACGTGAACGCCGCGCCCATCCCGTGGAAATTCGACAAAGCCGTGCTCGCCGATCTGGTCGGCGGGTCCGGCGCGCCCGACGAGTTCCTGCCCGCTGCGTGAAGCGCCGGCGAGCCGCAAATGAGCGACGCGCGACCCGCGTGCGCGCTTGCGACAGCCCACGCAATTCGATGGATACAGGTTCGGCGTCAATGTTAGACTGAATGGCGAACCCGTCGCCGCCAGTCCCCGGCACCATCGCTGGCACGCCACGTGCGGCGCGCCACGCGACGATCCGAACTGCTACGAGAGCTGCCAACGTGACGCATCCAAACGAGCTGCCGCTTTCACCGCTTTCCGCGCTGCAATTCTATGCAACGGCGCCCTACCCCTGCAGTTACCTGGAGGGGCGCATCGCGCGCTCGCAGGTGGCCACGCCCAGTCATCTCATCAACTCCGACGTCTATACCGATCTCGTGAAGGCCGGCTTCCGGCGCTCGGGCGTATTCACCTATCGGCCCTACTGCGACGGCTGCCGCGCGTGCGTGCCCGTGCGCGTGCCGGTCGAGCGCTTCACGCCGAACCGCACGCAGCGCCGCGCGTGGAAGCGTCACGGCGAACTCGTCGCCACGGTCGCGCCGCTGCACTACGACGAGGCGCACTACGCGCTCTACATGCGTTATCAGTCCGCGCGTCACGCGGGCGGCGGCATGGACCGCGACAGCCGCGACCAGTACGAGCAGTTCCTGCTGCAAAGCCGGATCAATTCGCGGCTGGTCGAATTCCGCGAGCCCGATCCCGCGCATCCGGACGAGCCCGGCCTGCTTCGCATGGTGAGCATGATCGACATCCTCGGCGACGGGCTCTCTTCGGTCTACACGTTCTTCGACCCGGACACGCTCCATACGAGCTACGGCACCTACAACATCCTCTGGCAGATCGAGCAGGCACGCAGCCTTCAGCTCCCTTACGTATATCTCGGCTACTGGATTCGCGAGAGTCCGAAAATGGCGTACAAGGCGCGCTTCCAGCCGCTCGAAGGTCTCTTCGACGGCGCATGGGCCGCGCTCGCGCCCGAGGCCTGAGGCCTCGGCGCATCGTCGGGCCCGCGTTGCCGCTAAAATAGCGGGTTCCCATTTTCCGGCGCCCGCGCCTTCCTCCCGTGTTCAGCACCCTTTATCCGTTCGTCCGCGACCAGCTCTTTCGCATGGACGCCGAAGACGCCCATCACCTGTCGCTGCGCATGATCGGCGCCGCCGGCCGCACCGGCATGGCAGGCCTCTTCGCCCCGCGCGTGCCCGACTCGCCGCGCACCGTCATGGGACTCACGTTCCGCAACCCGGTGGGGCTCGCAGCGGGCCTCGACAAGGAAGGCGCCGCGATCGACGGTTTCGCCGCGCTCGGCTTCGGCTTCATCGAGGTGGGCACGGTGACGCCGCGCCCGCAGCCGGGCAATCCGCGTCCGCGCATTTTCCGGCTGCCGCAGGCGGGCGGCATCATCAACCGCATGGGGTTCAACAATCACGGCGTCGAGCAGTTCGTGAAAAACGTGCAGGCCGCGCGCTATCGCGGCATTCTCGGCCTGAACATCGGCAAGAACGCCGATACGCCGATCGAGCGCGCCGCCGACGACTATCTTTTCTGCCTGGAGCGCGTCTATCCGTTCGCGAGCTACGTGACGATCAACATTTCGTCGCCGAACACGAAGAACCTGCGCCAGTTGCAAGGCGGCGGCGAACTCGACGCCCTGCTCGCCGCCCTCAAGGACAAGCAGCAGCGTCTGGCCGACCTGCACGGCAAGCTCGTGCCGCTCGCGCTGAAGATCGCGCCCGATCTCGACGACGAGCAGATCAAGGAAATCGCCGACACGCTCCTGCGCCACAAGATCGAAGGCGTGATCGCCACCAACACCACGCTCTCGCGCGCGGCCGTGGAAGGCATGCCGAACGCGAACGAAACCGGTGGTCTCTCGGGGCGCCCGGTGTTCGACGCCTCGAACACGGTGATCCGCAAGCTGCGCGCCGAACTGGGCGCCGATGTGCCGATCATCGGTGTGGGCGGCATTTTTTCGGGCGACGACGCGCGCGAGAAGATCGCGGCGGGCGCCGCGCTCGTGCAGATCTATACGGGCTTCATCTATCGCGGCCCGGCGCTCGTCGCCGAATGCGCAAGGGCGCTGGCTTCGAGCCGCGCGTGAAGCTATAGTGGCACGCTAGTCATGGCGCATCGGAGGCGCTGTGCACTGGCACCAGAATCACAGCGGCAGAACAAGAGGAAAACATGAAATCCGGTTTGCTGAAAAAACTCCTTGCACTCGCAATCGTCGGCGCATCGTTCGTCACGGCCAGCGCCCACGCCGACGACCTGCTCGACCAGGTCAAGGCGCGCGGCACGCTGCGCATCGGCCTGGAAGGCACGTTCCCTCCGTTCAACTCGAAGGCGCCGAACGGCGAACTGGTCGGCTATGACGTCGACATCGCCAAGGCCGTGGCCGCGAAAATGGGCCTCAAGCCCGAATTCGTCACGACCGAATGGAGCGGCATCATCGCGGGCCTGCAGGCAGGCAAGTTCGACGTGATCGTGAATCAGGTGGGCGTGACCGACCAGCGCAAGGCCGTGCTCGACTTTTCGCCCGCGTACACGTATTCGGCCGCGCAGCTCATCCAGCGCAAGGACGACACGCGTCAGTTCAAGTCGCTCGACGACCTCAAGGGCAAGAAGCTCGGCGTCGGCCTCGGCACCAATTACATGGATATGGCCAAGTCGGTGCCCGGCATCGACGTGAAGACCTATCCGGGCGCGCCCGAATATTTGCGCGACCTCGCAGCGGGTCGTCTGGATGCGGCGCTCAACGACCGCCTGATGCTCGCTTACCTGCTGAAGAACTCGCAACTGCCGCTGCGCACGGGCGCGATCGTCGGCGCGGGCAACCCGTCGGCGATCCCGTTCAAGAAGGGCAATCCCAGGTTCGCCAAGGCGATCGACGACGCGATGACGCAGCTCGAAGCCGACGGCACCTTCACGAAGATCTCGGACAAGTGGTTCGGCATCGACGTGACCAGGCCGATCGCACAATGATCGTGAGGGACGCTCAGTCCGGCTGACGCGAAGGGCGGCATTGCACGATGCCGCCCTTCGCACATGTGCGTCCATTGCAAAACGCGCCACTCCACCTCACTACCTACGCCCATGCCCATCTATACGCTCATCATCCAGTCGCTGCCGGTGCTTGCACAGGGCGCGGTGCTGACGGTCAAGTTCGCCGTGCTTTCGATGATCTTCGGGCTCATCGGCGGCGCTATCCTCGCGCTCGTGGGCATCAGCTCGAACCGCGCGCTCGTGTTCATCGCGCGTGTGTACGTGAGCCTGATGCGCGGCACGCCGCTGCTCGTGCAGATCTTCGTCATTTATTACGGATTGCCGAGCATCGGCATTTCGCTCGATCCGACGCCCGCGGGCGTGATCGCGCTTTCCGCGAACGTGGCGGCGTATCTCTCGGAGAGCATGCGCGGCGCCATTCTCGGCATTCATGGCGGACAGTGGCTCGCGGCTTATAGCCTGGGCCTCTCGCGCACCCAGACGCTGCGCTACGTGATCGCGCCTCAGGCGTTGCGCATCGCCGTGCCGAGTCTCTCGAACAGCCTCATCAGCCTCATCAAGGACACGTCGCTCGTTTCCGTCATCACCGTGACGGAACTGCTGCGCAGCGCCCAGGAAATCATCGCCTCGACGTATCAGCCGTTGCCGCTCTACCTCGCGGCCGCCGCCATTTACTGGGTGCTTTGCCAGGTGCTCGAATGGGTGCAGCACTGGTACGAACGACGCCTCGCGCTGCCCGCGCGTCACTGATACCGGACGTCATATCGAACGCCCCCGCACACGGCCCGCACATGCGGGCCGTGGCGTTTTCACTCGCAGGGAAAGCGCAGTCCGAGCGCCGCGCGCGCGGCGTCGGCCATGACGAGCATGCGGCGCGAGGTTTCGTGCGTCATCACCGGGCTCTCCAGCGCGCCCGCGCGCAGCAATTCGCAGAAGTGAGCGGTCTCGTAGTTGAGGCCGCCGCCTTCGAACGGCTCGTCGAGTTCGACGACGCGGCCATCGACATAACGCACCGTGGCGCGCGCGGGATTCCACCAGTTCGCGTGGATCGTCACATGGCCGAGGGGCCCCGCCAGCAGCGCGTCGCCGTAGCCGTGCAGATCGAGCCCGCAGAATAGCTGCGCAATACCGTGCTCATGCTGGCAGTTGAGGCTCGCGAACGTATCCACCCCCGTCGAGCCGAGGCGCCCGACAGTCTGCACCTCACGCGGCGCGCCGAGCCAGTCGACGGCGAGAAACATCTCGTACACGCCGATATCGAGCAGCGCCCCGCCCGCGTGCTCGAACGAAAGCGAGGGATGGTCGGCGGGCACGCTCGCCACCGAACAGCCCGCGCGCACGAGCCCGACCGGACCGATGGGATCGGCGTCCAGTTGCGCGCGCAACTTTCGATAAAGCGGATAGAACGGCGGCTTCATCGCCTCCATGAAGAGGCGCCGCGCGCGGCGGGCGGCGTCGAGCACGCGTTCGAGCTGCGCGCCGTTCACGGTGGCGGGCTTTTCGCACAACACGGGCAGGCCCGCTTCGAGCGCGGCAATGGCGTACTGCGCGTGACTGTCCTGCATCGTGGCGATATACACGGCGTCGATGCCGCTCGCGAAGAGCGCGTCCACGCTATCGCATGTTTTCGCGCCGCACGTGCCGGCAAGCGCCTGCGCCGTTGAGGCGCGCCGCGACCAGACCGCTTCGACGCGTGCGTGCGGCACGTGCGCGACGCCCTGCGCGAAGCGGTGCGCAATGCGGCCCGCGCCGACGATGCCCCAACGTATCGTTTGTGTTTCGCTCATGTGCTGCGTGCTCCGGCTGTGTGGTCGAGGGGCGCCGCGCGGCGTGCGTAACTTACGTCACGCCCGGCGCACCCAAAGACACGCACGATACCGGCCCGCGCAGCGCACTGCAATGCGCCCGCATCGACCGGGCGAGCAGCAGCGGCCCTAGCGCTGTTCCAGCGCCTCGGGCGCGAGCGCGCGGGTGAGTTCGTCGGCGGTGTATTCGATCATCGCGAGCGCGGCCGCTTCGGCCTCTTTCGGCGCGCGCCGCTCGATCGCTTCGACGATGCGCCCGTGCGCCGCCACGACGTTGTTCCAGCCGCCGTCACGCGTGCTGAGAATCGGATTGACGAGCGAGAGCGCGCCGCGAATGATCGCCGCCATCTGCTGATAAAACTGATTCCCGCTCGCCGCGAGAATGCGCGTGTGCAGAAGCGCGTCGGCGGTCTGGAAATTCGGATCGTCGGGGCTCGTCTGGCGCAGCGCCTCGAACGCCTCGCGAATGCCGGTAATGTCCGCCGCGCTCGCCCGCGCGGCCGCGAGCGCGCACGCCGCCGGTTCGATCAGGCCGCGAAATTCGATCACGTCGCGCAGGAACGTCTTGTCCGGCTTCGAGCGAAAACGCCAGTTCACGACGTCCTCGTCGATCATGCGCCAGTCGCGCATGGGCCGGATGCGCGTGCCGATTTTCGGCCGCACGTCGAGCATGTGACGCGCGAGCAGCATGGAGAGCGCCTCGCGCATCACCGTGCGGCTCACGTCGAACTCCTTCGACAGGATGTCCTGCGGCGGCAGCACGGCGCCGTACCGCTCCTCGACGATGCCTGAAATCAGCCCGTCCATCACCTTGCTGACGAGCGAGCGTTCCTTGTTCCCCAGTTCCATGACCCTACCCCCCCGATGTGGGCGTTCTCGCCCATGTTTGCCGGATACCGCGCGGGCCCTCGTGCGTCGTCGAACTTAGGTACTACGTTGCCATGCGCTTCGCATAATTCGCCAGCCAGGATATCTCCTGACGTGATGCTTGCGCGCATGCGTGTTGTTCGTATTCACGCGTGTTGCGTCGGCCTTTCGCGCTGCTGTTTTTTGTAAGGCGATCGTATGAATCGCCCACTTACTTGATGGCTGTTTCGTCCGTGAACGCTTTTCGTACGCTGATCCATGCCGCGCTTTTCCACGTCGCGCTTCTCAACGTTTTATTCGTCCGTACTCGTCGTCGAAGCGCACGATGTCGTCTTCGCCCAGATAGCCGCCCGACTGCACCTCGATGATTTCGAGCGGCGTCTTGCCCGGATTCTCCAGCCGGTGCTTCGCGCCGAGCGGAATGTAGGTCGATTCGTTTTCCGAAAGCAGGAAAACCTCCTCGCCGCGCGTGACGCGCGCCGTGCCGCGCACCACGGTCCAATGCTCCGCGCGGTGATGATGCATCTGCAACGACAGCCGCCCGCCCGGCTTCACGACGATGCGCTTGACCTGGAAGCGCTCGCCCTGATCGATCGAGTCGTAGCAGCCCCACGGCCGCTCCACGCGCCGGTGATGCTGCGCGACCGCGCTGCGCTCCTGTCTGAGCTTGCCGACGATCGCCTTCACGTCCTGCACGCGATCCCTCGCCGCGACGAGGACGGCGTCGGCGGTTTCGACCACCACCACGCCATGCACGCCCACACAGGCCACGAGCCGGCCGTCCGAGTGCGCGAACGTGTCGGTCGCGTCTTCGAACATCACGCGGCCGCGCGCCACGTTGCCGCTCGCGTCCTTGTTCGACACCTGCCACACCGCGTCCCATGCGCCCACGTCGGACCAGCCGGCAGCGAGCGGCACGACCACGCCCGCGAGGCGTGCGTCCGCGCCCAGCGACTCCATTACCGCGTAGTCGATCGAATCGGACGGACATGCCGTGAGTGCCGCGGTATCGAGATGCACGGTGCCGTCAGCGTCGACTGCCGCCGCCTCGAACGCCGCCGCGCATTGCGCCGCGATGGCGGGCCGGCAATGCGCGATCGCGGCGAGCCAGACCGATGCGCGCACCACGAAAATGCCGCTATTCCAGAGGTAATCGCCGGAAGCCACGTAACTGGCCGCGAGTTCGGGGCCCGGCTTTTCCACGAAGCGCTCGATCACGCGCGCGCCGCTGGCGCCGAGCGCCGCGCCAGCGCCGATGTATCCGTAACCGGTTTCCGCGCGCTGCGGCGGCACGCCCAGCGTAACGATCGCGCCGCGCGCGGCGTAGCCTACGGCCTCTTCGAGCGCGGCGGCAAACGCCGCGCGATCGGCGATCAGATGATCGGCCGGCATGGCGATGAGCACCGGATCGCTGTCGCACACGGCGCCGGTATCCTCGCGCGCCTGCGCCGCCTCGCGCCCGGCGCGCGCCGCCAGCGCCGCTACCGTGAGCGCAGGCGCCGTGTTGCGCGCGACCGGTTCCAGCACGACGCGCGCCTGCATGCCGCTGCGGCCTAGCCGGTCGACGGTCATGAGGCGCAACTCCTCGCTGCTCACGACAACCGGCGCGGCCTTGCGGATCGCGGCGCCCGCCTGCGCATACACACCGTCGAGCCGCCGCACGGTGGCTTCGAGCAGCGATTCGCCGTCGAGCAGATCGATCAACTGTTTCGGGCAATGCTCTCGCGAGAGCGGCCAGAGCCGCGTGCCCGAGCCGCCGGCCAGCACCACGGGCTGAACGACGAGCGCGACTTCGGGTTCATTGGCTGCCGCGATCAAGCCGGCGGGCGTCACGAGCTGGTTCATGCAGTGGGCTCCCCGTTGAAATACGTCGGGTCACGTCGGCGAGCGCGTCGCGCGCCTCCGGGACCGCTCAGGCCTCGCGAATCCTCGAGACCTTTTCCGGACCTTATTGGAGCAAACCTGGGCAGACCAATCTGTACGCATACCCACACTGATCGCACGCGCTCCGACGAACGCACAGCAAAGCCTATGTCTGCGTTGCAACAGAACTGAATCAAAAACGCTTGTCTTTTGGGCTCCGGCACGCGTCGCCCCACAGGCATGTTTCAACGAGGAGTCATTTCTGGACCCCCTCGTGGCAGACGCAAATAATTCAACCGAATCATTGGCTTGCGACTTCCAAAAAGACGATGCGCGGTGTCGCGGTCCGCAAAGTCACCGTACAAAACTGAAACAAAAAACCGCCTTTATGCCGCACTGCCGCATGAGCACCTCTCGCCAAACCGCGTGAATGCGCGTTTTCGCACCCATTGGCATACACCCTGCTAAAGGGTGAACGCGAAGCAAGACAGAGCATGAACAAGCGGGACTATGGGGCCGGCACGACGAACACAACAGCCGCACGGGAAACGGCAGACAACAACAGGTTCGGCGAACGGAATCGAAAAACAGGAGGCGGCTCGCGCCGCCTCGCACGAGGACCAGGCATGTTAACCCTTCAATCCGATCTTCACGGCAACCATTTGCTGGGCGCCCTCCCGTCGCATGAATGGCAGGCTCTCGCTCCGCATCTCGAACTCGTTCATCTGCGCACGGAACAACTGATCTGCGATTCGGGCCAGCGCATTCATCACGTGTACTTTCCGACTACCGCGATCGTCTCGCTGCTCTCGACGATGGAAGACGGCAGTTCGGTGGAAATCGCCGCGGTCGGCCGCGAAGGCATGACGGGCGTGCCCGTGCTCACCGGCGGCGAAACGATGCCGAACCGCGTGCAGGTGCAATGTGCGGGCTTCGCTTATCGCATGAGCGCCCAGGCACTCAAGCAACAATTCGCGCGCTCGGATTTTCTGCGCCGCCTCATGCTGCTGTATATGCACGCGCTGCTCACGCAGGTTGCACAAACCGCCGCATGCAATCGTCACCATTCGCTCAGCAAGCAGCTCTGCCGCTGGCTTCTGATCGAAGTGGACCGCTCCGCTTCCAACGATCTCAACGTCACGCAGCAACTGATCGCCGACATGCTCGGCGTACGCCGCGAAGGCATTACCGAAGCGGCCGGCAAGCTGCACGACGAAGGCCTGATCCACCACAGCCGCGGCCATATTCGCGTGCTCGATCGCGAGGGGCTCGAAGCCCGCGCCTGCGAGTGCTATGGCCTCGTGCGCCGCGAATTCGACCGGCTGCTGCCGCGCCTGCGCGAGGCGGAAACGGTCGAGTGAGCGAGTAATCGCGCGCTCATTCAGGCAAGTTCGAAGGAAAAGCGGAACACGCAGGATTGCGAATCAATCGCGCGTTACCGCTTTAGCTGAAGAGAACAGGAGCGCGCCCTCCTCTCTTGCGCCGCGCGCGATTCAACGGGCCGAAGGCACGAGCGCCTGCGCAAGCGGCAACGCGGGCAGATGCTCGCGCTCGCGCACGAACGGGTCGGTCGGCTCCTGAAGCTTCGGGTCCGGGCTCGTGTCGGCGTTGCGCAATTGCGCGGGCGAGCCATCGTTCTTCGCGATCTTGCGATTGTCGCCGCAAGGATGATCGGTCAGCGCGGCCGCTTCGCGGAAATCGTCTTCCTGACACATGATGTTGAACGCGATGTCCTTGCGGTCCATGCGCCACGCCACGGCCGCATTCAGGCGCTTGTTGCAGTCCATATCCTTGATGGTGCCCGCGGCCGTCGCGCCCACACCCACCACCGACACCGCGGCTGAAATGCTGCCCCAGCACGTTTCGGTCACCGAGGCCGTCAAGGCCGGCGCGTAGACCGTGGGCGTCGTGCGCACATCGTAGGCGCCGTGGTATGTCACGTCCGACGCGCCGCCGCCCGGCAGCACGACAGTATTGGAAACGGTGCTCGTCTGGCTCGACGTGGACGTGGTCCCCGACGTCATCGTCGGCGTGGTTTGCGCCCACGCGGCGCCTGCATACAGCAACACCCCGGCAACGGCTATTTTTTGTTTCAGCTTGCTCATTCTTCTCTCCGTGAACGGAAAAGGGGCGGCGCCCCCTTTCCGACGCGCTAGTGAACGGCCGACCCGTTCCGATTACCAGTGCATGCCGCCCGTGAGCGAACCCGAGCCGCCCGCTGCGACGATGCCCACGCCGCCATTCGCGTTGGCCGTGCCGCTGCCGTTCGCGCTTGCGTTCGACTGGAAGCCCGAGCCGCCGTAGCCGCCGCTCGAACCGTCGAACGACGTGTTGATCACCGATGAATTGAAGTTCTGCGAGCCCGACTGCGTGGCGCTCGTGAAGCCGAGCGTCGACGAATTCTGGTTCGTGGTCGTCGTGCCCGTCTGGCCGACATAGCCGCTACCCGTCTGGCCGTACGTTTGCGTATTGCCGTTTTGCGTCGTGTAGCCCGAACCGAACGTGAGGCTCGCATTCGAGAACGACTGGTTGCCTTGCGACACGGTGGCGTCGATATGGCCCGGCACCGTCAGCGCCGAGGTGAAGCCGCCGTTGACCGACGACGTCGAGTTCGACGTGAGCGACGTCGCGCCAAAGCCAACGCCCGCTGCGCCCACCGCCGACGTGGTGGAGGACGACGGCGCGCTGCCCGCACCGCCGGGGCCGCCTGCAAATGCGGCGGCGGAACCGAGAGAGAGCATGGCGGCGAGCGAAATGGCCTGAATCTTCTTCATGATTGTGGTCTTCCTGATATAACAGGGGAACGTTGGATGAATGCGCGCACACTCCCCCTGATAGCGCGGGCGCATTTAACACGACTTCAACTGCAATGCTTTTAAAATCGCTGCATTGACGAGGCGCGAATATCCCCGCGGACCAGCCCGATATCGGGAAGACCGTTTAAACTGGAGGTACCAGATTAAATATCGCGCAGAACACCCCTGCGATTTTCGCTTTCGCGAAAATCAGGCGGCCATGCAGAATTGAAAACCCGGAGAACGGAAAGGAATGCCCCGTAATGCCCTGTTCTTTTTTACGGACGCCATTGAATAGCAGTCCGATACAATTTCTCCCGCACCCGCTTTTATCATTGTTTCCCCGTGTACTGCCTGACAGAAATTCTTCTTTTAGCGAATCATTTTCATAACGTCGCCGGACGGTGAATTTATATCCCAGACAGTCAGACAATTGCTACGTCATTCACACGTTTTGTGTGCGGTTCTCAACGTAGCGATTAGCGCGGGCCCTGAATCCAGGGAATGTCTTTCAAAAGTCATTGAATGTCCGAATTGAAGCATCAGATGGATGCGCGGACAACGAGATAGGGAAAATCGCTTTTTTTAATAATTAATCGCGATGTTCGGTTCGGCGGGCCACGCAGGGGCGCTGGAGAAAAGAGCGGCAACGTACAGGCAAAAGCAGGCGAAAGCAGGCAAAAGCCTGTTACACGTGCCGCTCGCGCGAGAGCGCTCAGGCCTTGCGGTAATCGACTCGCTCGACGCCGCTTTCACCGCCTAGCAGGCAGAAGTCCGCACCGCGCGCGGCGAACAGACCCACCGTCACCACGCCCGGCCATGCGTTGACATGCGCCTCGAGCGTGCGCGGATCGCTGATGCGCAGCCCTTTCACGTCGAGGATCTCGTTGCCGTTGTCGGTGATAAAGGGCGAACCGTCCTTTTGCACGCGCAACACCGGCACGCCGCCGAGCGCCGTCACGCGGCGGCCAATGGCCGTACGCGCCATCGGCACGACCTCGATGGGCAGCGGGAACTGGCCGAGCACTTCGACGCGCTTGCTCGCGTCGGCGATGCAGACGAACACGTCCGACACGGAAGCGACGATCTTCTCGCGCGTGAGCGCGCCGCCGCCGCCCTTGATCATGGCGCCCGAGCCGTCGATCTCGTCGGCGCCGTCCACGTACACGGGCAGCGATTCGATTTCGTTGAGGTCGAAAATCCTGAAGCCGTGCGCTTCGAGGCGCGCAGTGGTCGCGACCGAGCTTGACACGGCGCCGCGGTAGCGGTCCTTGCTGGCCGCGAGCGCGTCGATGAAGCAGTTGGCGGTGGAGCCCGTACCGACGCCGATTACGGCGCCTTCCGGCACGTTCGCATTGACATAGTCGGCGGCAGCCTGGCCGACCAGTTGCTTGAGTTCGTCTTGAGTCATGGGAGTACAGCCCGAGGAGGAGAAAAACGCGGAATACGCCTAGTTTACCGGAGATGCGGGCACGGGCTGCCCGCATCTCGCAGGAACGAGTCCGCTTAGCGTGCAGCCGCGCGCTGGCGCACCGCTTCGAACAGGCACACGCCCGACGCCACGGAAACGTTCAGGCTCTCGACCGTGCCCGCCATCGGAATCTGCATGACTTCGTCGCAGGTTTCGCGCGTGAGGCGGCGCATGCCCTCGCCTTCGGCGCCCAGCACGAGCGCGACGGGGCCATCGAGCTTCGTCTCGTAGAGGCCCGCGCTCGCGTCGCCGGCAGTACCGACCACCCACACGCCCGCTTCCTTCAGCTCGCGCAGCGCACGCGCGAGATTCGTCACGGTGATGTAGGGCACGGTGTCCGCGGCGCCGCTCGCTACCTTCGCGGCCGTGGCGTTCAGACCCACGGCGCGGTCGCGCGGCGCGATCACCGCGTGCGCGCCGGCCGCGTCGGCCACGCGCAGGCACGCGCCGAGATTGTGCGGATCGGTCACGCCGTCGAGCACGAGCAACAGCGGCGAGCCCTGGATGCCGTCGAGCAGCTCCGCGAGGTTTTGCGCGAGCGCCAGATCGTGCACGCGGGCCACGACGCCCTGGTGGCGCTCCGTGTGCGCGAGACCCCAGAGGCGCGTTTCATCGGCTGCGATCACGCGCACGCCCGCTTCCTTCGCGGTGTGCAGGAAATCCTGCATGCGGCGGTCGCGGCGCGTCGGATCGTAATAGACGTCCTCGACCGTGGACGCGTCGTGCCGCATGCGTGCGGTCACCGCGTGAAACCCGTAAAGAACCTTGAGACGTGACATAGCTGAGACAACCCCTGATGAACGTTTTGCGGCGCAGACACCGCGCCGCCGAAAACGATGGTCGGCCGGCCGCGTCGGGCGGTCGGCCTATGCAAGCCGCGCGCCCTCGCGGCAAAAAACCGGACGCGGCATGCAAGTGAAAAAACCGGGCACGCGCACGGCGGCGCGGCCCGGATAAGTAACGGCTGCGGAGCGCGCGTCGCGCCCCGCATGGCGCTCAGCGCTTCTTGCGCGGCGCCTGCTTCTTGGGCGCCTGCTTCACAGCCGGGCGCTTCTTCGCGGTCTTGGCGGCGCCGCGCGCCGCGCGCGCTTCCTTCACCGCTACGCTTTGCGCCGGCGCGGGCTTTTTCTGGCGCGCCATGTCGCCGCCCGGCAACCCGCGCACGCGCGGACCGCCTTCCATGCCGCCCTTGTCGACGGGCATCGGCCGGTTGCCGCCCGGCTTCACGGGCGTATCGCGCACGAGGCGGAAGTCGATCTTGCGCGCGTCGAGATCCACGCGGCTCACCTGCACGCGCACGCGGTCCGACAGGCGATAGCGAATGCCGGTGCGCTCGCCGCGCAGTTCGTTCTTGATCTCGTCGTACTGGAAGTAATCCGAGCCGAGTTCCGTCACGTGCACGAGCCCTTCGATGAAGAGCGCGTCGAGCTGCACGAAAATGCCGAACGACGTCACGCCGCTCACCATCCCGCCGTACTCTTCGCCGAGCTTGTCGCGCATGAAGTAGCACTTGAGCCAGGCTTCGACGTCGCGCGAGGCTTCGTCGGCGCGCCGCTCGTTCGCCGAGCAATGCAGGCCCAGTTCTTCCCAGATCGCCGTGTTGCCGCCGCGATTGCGGCGCGGGCCGCGCTTCTCTTCGTCCTCGGCCTGCATGGCGCGCGCGCGCGGCGAGAGCGCCGTGTTCAACTCGACGCCCTCGGGCGCGGCCGGCTGGTACTTCTTGCCCTGCAGGATCGCGTAGATCGCGCGGTGCGTGAGCAGATCGGGATAACGGCGGATCGGACTCGTGAAGTGCGCGTAAGCCTCGTAGGCAAGACCGAAGTGACCGATGTTGTCCGGGCTGTACACGGCCTGCTGCATCGAGCGCAGGAGCATGGTCTGGAGCATCTGCGCGTCGGGCCGGTCGCGGATATGCGCCATCAACGCGGCGTAATCGCTCGCATGAGGCGTGTCGCCGCCGCCGAGCGAAAGACCCATGCCGCGCAGGAAGGTGCGCAGGTTTTCGAGTTTTTCGGCGGTCGGCCCCGCGTGCACGCGGTACAGGCCCGGGTGCTTGTGGCGCTTCATGAAGTCGGCCGCGCACACGTTGGCCGCGAGCATGCACTCCTCGATCAGCTTGTGCGCATCGTTGCGCTGGCGCGGCACGATCTGCTCGATCTTGCCCTGCGCATTGCAGACGATATACGTCTCGGTCGTATCGAAATCGATTGCACCGCGCTTCTGGCGCGCGGCGAACAGCGACTTGTACACGCCATAGAGATTCTGCAGTTGCGGCAGCAGCGCCGCGCGGCGCGTGGCCTCGGGGCCCTTGGTGTTGGTGAGCACCGCCGCGACCTCGGTATACGTGAGCCGCGCCGCCGAGTGCATTACACCCGGATAGAACTGGTACGCCTTGATCTCGCCGCGCGCGGTAATCACCATGTCGCACACGAGCACGCAGCGGTCCACATGCGGATTGAGCGAACACAGGCCGTTCGAGAGCTTCTCGGGCAGCATCGGGATCACGCGGCGCGGGAAGTACACCGACGTGCTGCGCTCGATGGCGTCCACGTCGAGCCCGCTGCCGGGCAGCACGTAGTGCGAAACATCGGCGATGGCGACGATCAGGCGGAAGCCCTCGCCCTTGCCGACCTGCATCGGCTCGCAATAGACGGCGTCGTCGAAGTCGCGCGCGTCTTCGCCGTCGATGGTGACGAGCGGCACGTCGCGCAAGTCCACGCGATAGCGAATGTCCGTGGGGCGCACGCCGTCGGGCAGCTTCGCGGCTTCGTCGAGCGCGGGCTTGCTGAACTCGTGCGGCACGCCGTACTTGCGCACGGCGATCTCGATCTCCATGCCCGGATCGTCGATATCACCCAGCACTTCCATCACCCGGCCGAGCGGCTGCGAGTGGCGGCTGGGGAAATCGGTCAGCTCGACCACCACGACCTGGCCGACCTTCGCCTTCTTGGGATTCTGCGTGACGAGAATGTCGTGGCCGATGCGCTTGTCTTCGGGCGCGACGATCAGCGCGCCGTTCTCGTTGAGCAGGCGCCCGATCACGCTGCGGTTCGCGCGGTCGGTGACTTCGACGATATGGCCTTCCGGGCGTCCGCGCCGGTCATAGCCGACGATGCGCGCGAGCACGCGGTCGTTGTGCATGACCTTTTGCATTTCGCCTTGCGGCAGGAACAGATCGTCCTGGCCGTCGTCGCGCACGAGGAAGCCGTAGCCGTCGCGATGCCCCTGCACGCGCCCGGCAACGAAATTCGAAGGATGAGCGAGCTGGTAGTGGCCGCGCGAGTCGAGCCGGATCTGCCCGTCGCGCTCCATGGCGGCGAGGCGCCTGAAGAACCCTTCGCGCTCCTGGCGCTTGATGGCGAGCGCCTCGGCGATATCGTTCGCGGTGCATGGCGAGTCGCTGGTCCGCAGCACGCCGAGAATCTCTTCGCGGCTGGGAATCGGGTACGGATATTTGCTCAAGGGCTTGTCGATGGTTGTTCTCGTTGCGTGGACGTCGGATTTCGCGCGGCCCGAACCTGCGATACGAATGAATGTGCAATACGTGCGGGCGGCGCCTGAACCCCGTACTTTTGCCGGCGGAACTTCTGCGAGGCATTCTAACATCCGCATCGCACCCTACGAGCCGTAGGAGCGGCCTCGCGGCGCTATCGGACGGCCGCTCGCGGGCCTGGCCGCGCCCGCATCGCCGCGCTTTATCGCCCCTCACAAAACCGCTTGACAGCCGTTCTGGGCCCGCTATAATTTCGGTCTTTGCTGCTCGACACGTTGAGCAGCAAACGACACCTTGCCCAGGTGGCGGAATTGGTAGACGCACCAGGTTCAGGTCCTGGCGGTGGCAACACTGTGGAGGTTCGAGTCCTCTCTTGGGCACCAGATTCAAAAGGCCGGCTTTATGCCGGCCTTTTTTCATTTCGGGGCCGCGGCGAGCACAACTCCCCTGCTATCGCACGAACCGCAGCAGCCTCGTTCCCGAGATGAAGTTTTTTTGAAAAGAACTATTGACAGTCACGCTTGATCGCGCAATAATTTCGTTCTAGCTTGAAGACGTGCCCAGGTGGCGGAATTGGTAGACGCACCAGGTTCAGGTCCTGGCGGTGGCAACACTGTGGAGGTTCGAGTCCTCTCTTGGGCACCACGTCTCCTCAAGCAGAATCAGCAGCACACAGGATTCATCGAAAAAGCCCGCAAATTTGCGGGCTTTTTTGTTTTCGCGGCGGCATTCCCCTCTCGTACAAGCCGCCGACGGGGCCGCCGCTTTGGTCGCTTCGCATCGCGCAATCCGTCATATGCGTTATATTTCACGGTATACATTGATGTTGCACCGTGAATCAAGCCGATCAAGGAACGCCGAATGGAATTCGTTGCCGTCGCAGCGATCGTCGCCGTGAGCTTTGGCGCCGCCGCGACCTGGCTGCTCGCAACCCGGCCCGAGCACTGGCTCGACAAGAGCGCCAGCAATGGCCGTTACGCGCATCTCGGGCTGCAAAACGGGCAGGATGCCGAACCGGACCCGCGACGCGACCAGGCCCGCGTCGATGCGCGCCGCGTACGGCGCGCACGCGTGCGCGCGAGACTACAAGGCGCGGCACGCGTGATGCGGGCGTTGCGCCCCGCAGCCGCGCGCCACGGTCACGACCGCCCCGCCCGCCCGTAACGCGCGAACACGCGCGTCAACCGCCCCTCGCACGCCCATCAAACGCGCTCACTTGGACGCACCGACCGGCGAAGGCGCGAATGCCGGATCGGCCATCCTCGCCTCCTCGCCCGACTGGAAGATCCAGCGCCGGCGCATGGGCTGCAGGATCACCTTCGCGCTCACGCCCGCCATCATCGCGACACAGGCCACCAGATCGAACACCATGTTCCAGCCGCCGTGGATCGCGAGCAGCGTCGCGACAGGCACGAGCATCGCCGCGGTCCCCTTCGCGGTGTATAGCGTGCCTGCATTGCCGGCCGCGTATTTCGCGCCGAACGTGTCGGCGCAGGTCGCGGGGAAGTTCGAAAAGATGTCGCCGTAAAACAGGAACACGAGTCCCGAGAACAGCACGAAGAGATACGGGTCATGCCCGAACGCGCGCAAGCCCAGCAGCGCGAGCCCTTCGCCGAGAAACGTGATGAACATCGTATTCTCGCGGCCAATGCGATCCGAGATCAGCCCGCACAGCGGCCGCGTGAAGCCGTTGCACAGATTGTTGATCGACAACGTCATCGTGAGCAGCGGCAGCGTCGCCGCAGCGAGCGTGACCGGCATCGAGGCGAAGCCATAGCTCTTCGCGATGGGGCCGATCTGCGCCGTCGCGATGATTCCGCCGGCGGCCACGCACACGAACATCGCGTACATCACCCAGAATACGGGCGCGCGAACCATCTGCCTCGTCGTGTAGTCGGTTTTCGTCGCCACGATGCGCTTCATGCCCGCGGCATGCGCCGGCGGCTTCGGCCGCACCATCACGAGCGCGAGCGCCATGATGCAGGCGCCCTGAAGGAGTCCGAAGAATACGAACGCGCGCTCATAGCCCGACTGCTGGATCATGTTCGAGATGGGGATGACCGTGAGCGCCGCGCCCGCGCCGAAGCCGGCCGCCGTCATGCCGGCGGCGAGGCCGCGCCGGTCGGGAAACCATTTAAGCGCCGTGCCCACGCATGTTCCGTACACACAGCCCGCGCCAATGCCCGAGATAACTGCGGCGGCGTAAAGTACCGGCAACGCGGGCGCCCAGGCGTCGAGCACCCAGCCGAGCGCCACGCAGCACGCCCCGCCCATCACTACGGGGCGCGGCCCGAAGCGGTCCACCAGCCAGCCCTCCACGGGCACGAGCCAGGTTTCCGTCACGATGAAAATGGAGAAAGCGAGCTGGATCGCAGCCTGCCCCCAGTGATGCCGCGCGTCCATCGGTACGACGAACAGCGTCCACGCGTACTGCAGATTCGCGACGAGCCCCATGCAAAGAATGCCCGCCACGAGCTGCACCCAGCGGTTGTGCCACCAGGCCGTGTAGCCGCCTTCGATACGATCGGTGTGTGCCAAGTTGTCTGTCTCCGGTCCGTTATGTTTGTCCGCGGGGTTTCCCGCGGCGCCTGACGTCAACCGTCAAGCGGCTTCGAGTTGCCGAAGCAATGCATCGACGCTGCCCTTCGCATCGCCAAACAGCATTCGTGTGTTGTCCTTATAAAAAAGCGGATTGTCCACGCCCGCGTAACCCGTCGCCATGCTGCGCTTGGAAACGACCACGGTGCGTGCCTTCCACACCTCCAGCACCGGCATGCCGGCGATCGGGCTGCCCGCGTCCTCCTGCGCACCCGGATTGACGATATCGTTCGCGCCGATCACGAGCACGACGTCGGTACTCGTGAAGTCCTCGTTGATCTCGTCCATTTCGAGCACGATGTCGTACGGCACCTTCGCTTCCGCGAGCAGCACGTTCATATGGCCCGGCAAGCGGCCCGCCACGGGGTGAATGCCGAAGCGCACGCGTATGCCCAACGCGCGCAAGCGCCGCGTGATCTCGCTGATCGTGCCCTGCGCCTGCGCGACGGCCATGCCGTAGCCCGGCACGATCACGACTTCCTGTGCGTCGCGCAGCAGCGAGCCCACTTCGTCCACGGTCGTCGCGACGACTTCGCCTTCCGGCGTCGCGCTCGCCGTGGCGCTCACCGCGCCGAAGCCGCCGAGAATTACCGAAACGAAGCTACGATTCATCGCGCGGCACATGATGTAGCTGAGAATCGCACCGCTCGAACCCACGAGCGCGCCCGTCGTCACGAGCAGATCGTTGTCGAGCATGAAGCCCGTTGCCGCCGCGGCCCAGCCCGAATAGCTGTTGAGCATCGAGACCACCACGGGCATGTCCGCTCCGCCGATCGCCATCACGAGGTGCACGCCAAGCGCCGCCGCCAGCACGCACATCACGATGAGCGCATAGAGCGCGTCGCCGCCATCGGGAGCGCTGACGAACCGATAACCGAGCGCGATGCACGCGCCCAGCACGACCGCGTTGAGCAGATGCCGCGCGGGCAGCACGAGCGGCTTGCCGCTCACCGTGCCCTGCAGCTTCAGGAACGCGACGATCGAGCCGCTGAACGTGACCGTGCCGATAAAGGCGCCGACGTAGATCTCGGTGTCGTGAATCGCGCGCTCGACCCCGCTCATCGCGCCCTGGGGCGAGAGAAAGTTCGCGAAGGCGATGAGCGTGGCCGCGAGACCGACGAAGCTGTGCAGCACCGCGACGAGCTGCGGCATCTGCGTCATCTCCACGCGGCGCGCGAGCACCGCGCCGAGCCCGCCGCCCACCAGCGCCGCGACGAGCGCGATTTGCAGACCCGCGCCGCCCGTGACGAGCAGAGTGGCGAGCACGGCGATCACCATGCCGGTCACGCCATACAGGTTGCCGCGCCGCGCACTCGCGGGATGACTCAGCCCTCGCAGGCTGAGAATGAAGAGCGTCGCCGCGCCGAGCCACGCCATGTTGCCGATTCCGTTTAGCATGACGTCTCCTCAGGTCCGTTGGAACATCTTCAACATGCGCTGGGTGACGAGAAAGCCGCCCGCGATGTTGATGGTCGCGACGACGAGCGCAATGCCCGCCAGCACGGTGACGATCGTGCTGGCATTGCCCGGATGCAGCAATGCGCCGATCACGATGATCCCGCTGATCGCATTCGTCACGCTCATGAGCGGCGTATGCAGCGAGGGTGTGACGTTCCAGACCACCTGATAGCCGACGAACACGGCCAGCACGAACACGGTGAAGTGCGCGACGAACGCCGGCGGCGCGACCGCGCCGAGCGCGAGCAGCAGCAGCGCGGCGATAACGAGCGCCGCGAGCGATCCGACGCCATTGCGGCGCGCGGCCTGAGCGGCTTCCTCCTTCGCGTTGCCAGCCGCGGCAGCAACGGGCTTCGCCTGCGCAACGGCCTGCGGCGCTACCGAGACCTGCACCGGGGGCGGCGGCCAGCACACCTGGCCGCGCTGCATGACGGTGGTGCCGCGCTGCACGACGTCGTCCATGTCGAGTTCGAGTTCGCCGTTTTTCGCGGGCGTGAGATCGGTCAGCAGATGGCGGATGTTGGTCGCGTAAAGCTGGCTCGACTGGTTCGCCATGCGGCTTGGCAAATCCGTGTAGCCAATCACGGTCACGCCGTTCGCATTCGCGACCTCGCCCGGTCGCGTGAGTTCGCAGTTGCCGCCCTGCTCTGCGGCCATGTCGACGATCACGCTGCCCGCGCGCATGCACGCCACTGTCTTCGCATCGATGAGACGCGGCGCAGGCTTGCCCGGAATGAGCGCCGTCGTGATGATGATGTCAACCTCGCGCGCCTGCGCCTCGAACAGCGCCATTTCCGCTTCGATGAACTTCGCGCTCATCTGTTTGGCGTAACCGCCCGAGCCGTCGCCCTCCTCCTCGATGTCGACGCTCAGGAACTCCGCGCCCATGCTCTGCACCTGCTGGCCGACTTCGGGACGCGTATCGAACGCGCGCACGATCGCGCCAAGACCGCGCGCGGCGCCGATCGCCGCGAGCCCGGCCACGCCCGCGCCGATCACGAGCACCTTGGCGGGCGGCATCTTGCCCGCCGCCGTGATCTGCCCTGTAAACACGCGCCCGAAATGCTGGGCCGCTTCGACGACCGCGCGATAGCCGGCCATGTTCGCCATCGAACTCAACGCGTCGAGCTTTTGCGCGCGCGAGATGCGCGGCACGCAATCCATCGCCAGCACCGTTACCTCGCGCGCCGCCAGTTGCTCGAGCAGCGCCGCGTTTTGCGCGGGCCAGATGAAGCCGATCAGCGTCGCGCCGGGCTTGAGGCGCTGCACTTCCTCGCTCGAAGGCGGGCGCACCTTGATGACGATATCCGCGCCGCTCACGAGCGCGCGCGCATCGTCCACGACGCGCGCGCCTGCGGCGCGATACGCGTCGTCCGGGTAGGACGCGTTGATGCCCGCCGCCGTTTCGACCTCCACGGCGTAACCGAGTTTGATTAGTTGTGCCACACTTTCGGGCGTCGCCGCTACGCGTCGTTCGCCTTCATGTGTCTCGCGGGGAACCGCAATCGTCATCGCCATGATGCGCCTCCGTCCTTCACAAAAGAGAGCGCTGCGGCGCGAACATGCGGAATCGGCGGCGCGCCAATACCTCTGGCGCGCCGAAAGCGTAGCCACGACTTCATGAAACGTCTCCTGAGTTTGGAATTCTTTATGTGCCGCGGCTCGATGAGGGCTGTGCCCTATGACACGCCCATGCTGGGCGGATTGCCGCTCTTGAGAAAAGCGAGCGCCGCCTCGCGCGCACCGGCGATGGCGGCGGCTTCGCTTTCGAATACGGTTTCGTCGACGACCCATTGACGCGGCAAAACGGCGGCCGCCGGTTCGTCGGCAGCGGCCTCGACCGCGTGGATCGCGGCGAACGCGGCCCAGCCGCCGTTGTGGATCATTTGACGGGCCGACAGTTCGACCTCGAAGTGTCCAAGTCTTTCGGTGTGCATCGAAAAGCTCCCGATGAGTTCAGGATTACTGGGCCTGTGCTTCGAGTTCGGTGACGCGCTTCCTGAGCGCGCGCTCCTCCTGGAAGCGCGCCGTCTCGTCGCGGATCACGGCGACGATGCCGTCGAGTTCGCCCTGCGGCGAGTACAGCAACGCCACGGTGAAGGCGATGGAAAGCGCCTTGCCCGCCTTGTCCACGGCCGGCACGCGCAGCACGTCGTTGCCATAGCGCGTCTGGCCGGTCGCCATCGTCTTGTGATAGCCCTCCCAGTGGCGTCCGCGCAGCCGCTCGGGAATGATCAGGTCGAGCGTCTTGCCGAGCGCTTCTTCCCGCGTATAGCCGAACATGCGCTCGGCCGCCGGATTCCAGAATGTGATGTCGCCGGCTGCGTCGGAGATGACGATGGCGTCCCCAATGGCGTTTGCGAGCTGCTCGAAATCGATGGCGGATTGCATGGCGATGACTATGTGGGGTGAGTCGTTTTTCGTCGTCGCGCGGCACGCATTGCCCATGCCGCGCGGCGTCCTGCCTGCCAGTCTGGTATTGCGCGAGCGCGGCGTGGGCCGCGCCCGCTTACTACGTACTGCTAGCGGCTCACGAACTCAAACGGCGCGCGTTTCATGCAGCGCCGCGATCTGCTGCGGCGTGTAGCCGAGGTCGGCCAGCACCTGGTCGGTGTGCTCGCCGAGCAGCGGCGAACCCGTGATCTCCGGCTTCAGATCCGAGAACTTGATCGGGCTGCCCACCGTGAGGTACGTGCCGCGCTCCTTGTGCGGCACTTCGACGATAGTACCGCTAGCGCGCAGCGAAGGGTCTTCAGCAATTTCCTTCATGCTGAGCACCGGCGCGCACGGAATATCGAACTTGCGCAGAATGTCGACCGCTTCGTACTTGGTCTTGTCGGCGAGCCACGCTTCGATCGTCGCGAAGATGTCGAAGATATGCGGCTGGCGCGCCTGTGCCGTGTTGTAGTTCGGGTCGTTGATCCATTCGGGTTTGCCCAGCGCGCGGCAGATCGGCTCCCACGCATGACCCTGCACCGTGAAGTAGATATACGCGTTCGGGTCCGTCTCCCAGCCCTTGCACTTGAGCACCCAGCCCGGCTGGCCGCCGCCGCCCGCGTTGCCGCCGCGCGGCACGACGTCGCTGAACGTGCCGTGCGGGTACTGCGGATATTCCTCGAGATACCCCACGCGATCCAGACGCTGCTGGTCGCGCAGCTTCACGCGGCACAGGTTGATCACGCTGTCCTGCATCGATACGGCCACCTTCTGGCCCTTGCCCGTTTTGTCGCGGCCGATCAGCGCCGTGAGAATGCCGATGGCGAGGTGCATGCCCGTGTTGCTGTCGCCCAGCGCCGCCGCGCTGACCGTGGGGGGGCCGTCCCAGAAGCCCGTGGTCGAAGCCGCGCCGCCCGCGCACTGCGCGACGTTCTCATAAACCTTGAGGTCGTCGTAGTGGTGGCCTTCGCTGAAGCCCTTCACCGAAGCGACGATCATCTTCGGATTCAGTTCCTTGATGCGCTCCCACGTGAAGCCCATGCGGTCGAGCGCGCCGGGGCCGAAGTTTTCGACCATCACGTCCGACTCGCGAATCAGCTTTTCCAGCACTTCCTTGCCTTCGGGCTTCTTCGTGTCGAGCGTGAGCGAGCGCTTGTTGCTGTTGAGCATGGTGAAGTACAGCGCATCGGCTTCGGGAATATCTCGCAGTTGCGAGCGCGTCACGTCACCGGCGCCCGGGCGCTCCACCTTGATCACGTCCGCGCCGAACCACGCGAGCATCTGCGTGCAGGCGGGGCCGGCCTGTACGTGCGTGAAGTCGATGATCTTGATACCTTCGAGGGGCTTGCTCATTTGTCGTATCTCCTGGTCTACCTGATCTATAGGGGCTTATTTCTTCATGGCCGCGCTTTGCGGATTCAGATTCGTGAGACGGCCGCTTTCGGTCCCGGCCGATTCGTCGATGACTGCGTTGATCAACGTGGGCTTGCCCGACGCAATCGCTTCGAGCAGCGCGCTCGTGAGTTCTTCGGGCGTGGTCGCCTGATGGCCGACGCCGCCGAAGGCCTCGATCATCTTGTCGTAGCGCGCGTTCTTCACGAACACCGTGGGCGCGACGTCGCAGCCGCCGTTCGGGTTCACATCCGTGCCGCGATACACGCCGTTGTTGTTGAACACGATGGTGCACACAGGCAGGTTGTAGCGGCAGATCGTTTCGAGTTCCATGCCGGAGAAGCCGAACGCGCTGTCGCCCTCGATCGCCACGACCTGCGTGCCGCTCGTCACCGCCGCGCCGATGGCGAAGCCCATGCCGATGCCCATGATCCCCCACGTGCCCGAGTCGAAGCGCTTGCGCGGCTGGTACATGTCGATGATGCTGCGGGCGTAGTCGAGCGTGTTCGCGCCTTCGTTGACCACGTTGATATCGGGGCGCGTCTTGAGCACGTCGCGAATCGCCCGCAGGGCACTGTGAAAGTTCATCGGCGACGGATTCTTCGCGAGCGTCGCGGCCATCTTCTCCAGGTTCTTGTTCTTGCGATCGGCTACGGCGTCGAGCCATTCCGCCGGCGGCTTCGGGAAATCATTGCCGAGTCCGGCGACGAGTGCTTCCACGCATGAACCGATGTCGCCGATCACGGGCGCTTCGATGGCGACGTTGCTGTCGATTTCCGTGGGAGCGATGTCGATCTGCACGAACTTTTTCGGGCCGGCGGCCGCGCCCCAGGTCTTGCCCTTGCCATGCGCGAGCAGCCAGTTCAGGCGCGCGCCGACCAGCACGACGGCGTCCGACTCGGCCAGCACGAACGAGCGCGCGGCCGATGCCGACTGCTCGTGCGTATCGGGCAAAAGCCCCTTGGCCATCGACATCGGCAGATACGGAATGCCGCTCTTTTCCACCAGCTCGCGGATCTGCGCGTCGGCCTGGGCGTAAGCGGCGCCCTTGCCGAGCAGGATCAGGGGACGCTTCGCATTCCTGAGCACATCGATGGCGCGCGCCACCGCGTCGGGCGCGGGAATCTGGCGCGGCGCCGCATCCACGACCTTGATGAGCGACTGCTGGCCCTTCACAGCGTCGATGGTCTGCGCGAGCAGCTTGGCCGGAAGGTCGAGGTACACGCCGCCGGGACGGCCCGACACCGCGGCGCGAATCGCACGCGCCACGCCCACGCCGATGTCCTCCGCGTGCAGAACACGAAACGCAGCCTTGGCATAAGGCTTCGCGGCGTTGAGCTGGTCCATCTCTTCGTAGTCGCCCTGTTGCAGGTCGACGATTTCGCGCTCGCTCGAACCGCTGATGAGGATCATCGGGAAGCAGTTCGTGGTCGCGTTGGCGAGCGCGGTCAGGCCGTTCAGGAAACCCGGCGCGGAAACCGTCAGGCAGATACCCGGCTTCTTCGTCATGTAGCCCGCCACCGCCGCGGCGTTGCCGGCGTTCTGCTCATGCCGGAAGCCGATGAAGCGCATGCCCTCGGCTTGCGCGAGACGGGCGAGGTCGGTAATCGGAATACCGACGAGACCGAAGATCGTGTCGATATCGTTGAGTTTCAGCGCGTCGATGACGAGATGAAAACCGTCGGTCGTTTGCTGCGCTTGCGGCACAGGGTTCTGCTGTGCCTCGTTGATGCCTGCTTCTGCCATGACGTCTCCTCTTTGGCGGGGCGTAGTGTGATTCGTGATATACAATATTCCACACACAATATTAGTCAAGACGTTTTTCTACCCATCTCGACAAATCTCTTCAACCGGTCCAAACGTCCCAACGAATTTGATACGGACTCCATACTTTCCTTTCAGCATCGCGGCGCCCATTCAGCCCGAAAACGCATCGATACGTTCTGCTTATGCGCCCCGCCTCAGTCGAGGAAGTCGCAATTCGCCTCTACGAACAGGGCGAGTTCAATCGAATGCTGCCGCACGAGCTGCTCGACGCGTTCGGTGTCGCGCGCCTCGAGCGCCTCGATAATGCGCATGTGCTCCACGATCGAGCGCGACGCGCGATCGCTCTGCGCGATCGTCATGCGCCGGATTGCGCGCACATGCATGAAAATGTTCTTGATGGTGTCGACGATGATGGGCGACTTCGACAGCTCCACCAGCGACTGGTGAAACATGATGTTCGCTTCGGAGTACTCTTCAATATGCTCCGAGGGCGTCGAATCGCCGAAAGTCGCGAACATGCGCCGCAGGCCCGCGATATCTTCGTCCGAAGCGCGCTGCGTGGCGAGGCGCGCGGCGATGCTTTCGAGCGCGGCCCACATATAGATCATCTCGACGATCTCCTTGCGCGTCTTGCGCAAGATGTAAACGCCGCGTCGCGGCACCGTGCGCAGAAAGCCCTCCTGCTCCAGCAGCGTCATCGCTTCGCGCACCGGCGTTCGGCTCACGCCCAGTTTCTCCGTCAATTCCTTTTCGTCTAGCCGGATCTCGTCTCGCGAGCGGTAGATGTCGGTTTCGGCAATGGCCTGCTTGAGCTTCGCGTAAGCCTGATCGCGCAGCGAAGCGGTCGCGTTGATCGGCTCCAGCGTCAAGGTCACCGGGGCCATTGCGGTGACGAGTTCTCTTTCGGCGGACATCGGTCGCTTGTCTCCAACGTTCTGTTTAGCCGGCGCTTCTGCGTAATTTCATATTTCCAATACAATATATCAGCAACTCGCTCATAGCTAAGCGGGGTTTACGCCTAAGCGGCGCCGGCTCTTCGTGCGATTTACGGGCTTACCCTCGGACCATACATTTTCGTTTATGTTTTTCTAAAAAAACTTTAACTATCGTTTATTCATTGGCGCTCCTACTCTTGCATCACGCCACTCGACATGAGGAGACAGCCATGAGCCACCTGGACACCCGCCACGATCGACAACTGGAAGCGCAGCTCTGCGCATTCAATACGGCATTCGCCGAACTGGGCCTGCGCTTTCGCTGGGATGCGCGCACGCTCTACTCGCTCGCAGCGATCGGTGGCGAGCATGCGCGCGTCGCCGCCTACATCGAGACGAATCACCCGCATCTGCTGAAGGCGTACAGCATGGAGTTTCTGTGCGAGGCGATTCTCGCGCGCAAGAACGCGCAGGCGCCGGGCGAATGGCCGCTGACCGTGCCCGCTGCGCGCAGTTCACAGGAATGGGGGATGGGCGCCGCCCTGGAGCAGGACTGGCGCGAAGGCGGTTTGCCCGCGCTCGCAGGCGCGTGAGGCGCGCGCACGAAAGCGCGAGCCGATAAAGACGAAACCCCGTCTGGACTGGCGCGCGCTAACGCGCTATCCAGACGGGTTCGATAGGAAAGGAAAGCGAAGGAGAACGAATCACGCGTTGCGGCGAGTCTCGGCCTCTTCTTCCTGCAGCATGCGCCACAGAATCTTGCCGCTGCCCGACTTCGGCAGCGCATCGACGAGCTGCACGATGCGCGGCGCTTTGTAGGCAGCCATGTTGTCGTGCGCCCACGCGATGATGTCGTCTTCGTTCACGCTGCCGACATGGCTCGGATCGAGTACGACGACCGCCTTCACGGTCTCGCCGCGGCGCGCGTCCTGCGCGCCGATGATGCACACCTCCTTGATGGCCGGGTGCCGGTACATCAGCGCTTCGACCTCGGCCGGCCAGACCTTGTAGCCCGAGGCGTTGATCATGCGTTTGAGGCGATCGGTCATGAAGTAATAGCCTTCCTCGTCGCGCCGCACGAGATCGCCCGTGCGCAGGAAGCGCTTGCCGTCGCGTTCGATGAACGCTTCGCCCGTCGCCTTGGGGTTGCGCCAGTAGCCCTGCATCACCTGCGGCGCATGCATGATCAGTTCGCCCGAAACGCCGGGCGGGACTTCTTCCAGCGTGATCGGATCGACCACGCGCGAGTCGACATCGAACACCGGAATGCCGAGACACTGCGGTTTGGGACGCTGCGGCGGATTGATATGGGTGCCCGCCATCGTCTCCGACATGCCGTAGCCCTCGACAAAATCGAGCCCGGTCAGATCCTTGAGCTTCTTCACCACCGCGTCGGGCATGGTCGCGCCGCCGCCGCGCATCCAGGCGAGGCTGGACAGGTCGTACTCATGAATGCGCGGGTTCGAGATGAAGTCCACCACCATCGTCGAGATCGCCTGCCAGCCGTTGATGCGATAGTGCTCGATCGCACGCGCCGCGGCGTCGCGATCCCAGCGCGGCAGCAGCACGACGGTCGAGCCGTTGTAGACCGGACTGTTCATGCCGCCCTGCATGCCGGTGACGTGAAAGAGCGGCAACACGGAAAGTTGTACGGCGTCCTGATTGCTGCCGAACCAGTTGCACCCGCCCACGGCCGTCGCCATGACGCTGCGGTGCGTGTGCATGCAGCCTTTGGGCTTGCCCGTGGTGCCCGAGGTGTACGGCATCACGCAGAGGTCGTCGGGGCCGGCCGTTAGCGCGCCGGGCACGCAGCGCGCCTCCAGCACGTCGGTCCAGTGAGCCACGCCCGGGCCACTCACAGAGCGCGGCGCGCTCACGAATTCCGGCGGCGGCGAAAACGGCTCGCACTTCAGATAGTCGCTATAGGTTGCAACGAGCAGATGCTGGAGGCCCTCGCCCTCGCCTTCCTGGACAAGCGGCGCAATACGCGGGTAGAGATCCTGCGCGACGAAAGCCGTTGTCGCACCGCTGTCTTCCACGTAATGCGCGAGTTCCTCGGTGAGGTTCATCGGATTGACGGGCACGACAACGGCGTTCGCACGCAGGATGCCGTAGTAAGCGATGACCCACTGCGGGCTGTTCTGCATGTACAGCAGCACGCGGTCGCCGGCTTTCACGCCGCACTCCTGTTGCAGATAGCCCGCCACGCGCTCGGCCTCGTCCTTGAACTGCGCGAACGTCACGGGCGTGTCGTAGAAGACGATGAACGGCTTGTCGGGATACCGCGCCGCCGAAACCTCGGCGTTATAGAAGAGGTTCGTTTGCGGAATGCTCAGATGCGGCGAAAGTTGCGCGGGCCAATATGGCGATGATGAAGACCGCGAATTCGCGGGAAGCGTCGGGGCGGACGTGGACATGGCGGGCTCCGTCGGGCAGGACTGGTGAAGAATGCTTGATCAGACGATGCTCGCACCGCCATCCACGGCCAGATACTGGCCGGTCATGTGCCGCGACGCCTGGCTTGCGAGAAACACCACGGCGCCCTTGAGATCGTCGTCGTCGCCAAGACGGTGCAGCGGCGTATGGTCGATCACCATCTGCCCCAGCTTGTCGAGCAGGCCGGCCGACATCTTCGAGGGAAAAAAGCCCGGGCAGATCGCATTCACATTGATGTTGTACTTGCCCCATTCGGCTGCCAGCGCGCGCGTGAAATTGATGGCCGCCGCCTTCGACGTGTTGTACGCGATGGTCTGCATCGGCCCGAGCGACCCTTTCAGGCCCGCAATCGACGCCACGTTGATGATCTTGCCGCGCTGGCGCGGGATCATGCTGCGCTTGCCCACTTCGCGGGCGAGAAAGAACGGCGCGTTCACGTTCAGGTTCATGACCTTGTGCCACGCCTCGTCGGGATAATCCTCGGCGGGAGCGCCCCATGTTGCGCCCGCGTTGTTCACGAGGATGTCGATCTGGCCGCAGGCCGCCAGCGTCTCGTCCACGAGCGGCTTCACGGCCTCGGGGCGCTGCAGGTCGCTCACGATCGTGGTCGCCTTGACGCCGAGTTCCTGCAGATGGCTCGCCGCCTGGGCGAGTTCGTCGGCCTTGCGCGCCGTGATCACGACATGGCAGCCCATCTCGCCGAGCGCCTGCGCCATCTGCAAGCCCAGCCCGCGCGACCCGCCGGTGATGAGTGCGACCTGACCGCCCAGCTCGAACATTTCCCTGACCCGCATGCTTTCGTCTCCTTGATGACTGTCGACCCGCCGGAGTTCCGCATGGCGGAACGCGATGAGATGCCAACGATTCTAGCGGGGCTTGCCAGCCATCAAAATAGGGAAAAGCACGACCGTTCATTAAATGAGAGTTGTGCTCTTGCGGCGGATGATATGCGGGTTGGTTCGCCGCCAGACGAAACGCGCCCGCCAGATGCTTGCGCGCGCAACCGTTGCGATCGCGCGACAAGCGGCGTGTTCACCCTTTCGCCAAGCGTCTATCATCGGCCCCCCGGCCGCCAAAAACCCGTGGCCCGGCATACGAAAAACAGGGCCCCGGCACGCTGGCGGCTCGACGGACTTACATCAGACTTACAACACGCAGCAGCAGAAACAGGATTTCACCGTGAGACACACCCAGATCGCCTCCGCCGTTGGCGGCCTCGCCCTCGCGCTGGCTTGCCAGCACAGCTTCGCTCAAAGCTCGGTCACGCTGTACGGCGTCGCGGACGTCGGCATCCGCTATCTGACGAACGCCAACGCCAATAACGACGGCAAGCTCTTCATGACCAACGGCGCCGTCACCAACAGCCGCTGGGGCCTGCGCGGCGCGGAAGACCTGGGCGGCGGCCTGAAGGCGATTTTCGATCTGGAAAGCGGCATCGATCTGCAAAGCGGCGGTCTCTCGAGCAGCCGCCTGTTCAGCCGCAACGCCTACGTGGGTCTCGCGAGCCAGTACGGCACCGTGACGCTCGGGCGCCAGAAGTCGCCGCTGTTCGATCAACTCTCCGATACCTACGACCCGCTCACGGTCGGCAACTACCTCGAAAACGCGTGGCTGCCGGTCGCGCTCGGCGCGGGGCTCTACGCCGACAACGCGGTCAAGTACAACGGCAGCTTCGGCGGCCTGAACCTCGAAGCCATGTACTCGTTCGGCACGGATTCCACCTCGACCGGCGCGGGCGGCTTCTCGGGCAACGTTCCGGGCCATATGGGCGCGGGCAATATGGTCGGCGTGACGGCGTCGTACACGACGGGTCCCATCAGCGTCATGGCGGGCTTCCAGCAGAACAGCGACAACTCGAACAACAAGCAGACGATCTACAACGCCAACCTCGTCTACGCGTTCAGCAAGGCGAAGGTCTACGTCGGCTATCTGCGCTCGCAGGACGACACCGGCTTCGTGGATAGCCTGCTCGCGCAGCAGACCTACGCGAGCGGCACGAACCTGAAGAACACCAACCGTATCGACGACGGTCCGTTCGCCGGCTTCACGTGGCAGGCAACCGCGCCGCTCTCGTTCACGGGCGCGTTCTACTATGACCACATGCGCAACGCGACGCAGGTCGACGGCACGCTCGGCAGCGGCAACCGCTACGCGATCGTGGGCCTCGCCGAGTACGCGCTCTCGAAGCGCACCGAAGTCTACGGCACGGTCGACTTCAACAGGACGAGCGGCGCGGCGGACGTGGAACTGCCGGGCCGCAGCAACCAGACCGGCATCTCGATCGGCCTGCGCAACATCTTTTGATCGCGGGGAGCGTCTGAGCCGGGTCTGACGGCCGGCTCAACGGCGGCGCGCCGACAGCGCCGCTCCTCGCGATATCTCAGATTTGTCTGATTCCCTTGCAGGATGGCGTCGATAGAATTTTTCTGTCTCCCGAAAACGTTCGACGCCGGCCTGCTCCATGTCCCAATCTCTCCAACAACAGCTTCTCGCGGCCTTCGAGGCCCACGCGCGCGCGCCCGACAATGCGGGCCTGCTCATGCAAATCTGCCAAACGCTGGTGCAGGCGCGCCGCGACGAGCAGATGCTGCCTTGGGCCGACAAAGGCCTTGCGCTCGATCCCGAGAACCGCGGTTTCATCCATGCGCGAGGCCGCGCGTTGCGCCTGCGCGGGCAACACGCCGAAGCCGCCGCCCACTGGCTCGCGCATCGGTCGCTGCCATGGGACTCGCTGTTCTGCGAAATGCGGATCGGGCGCGACCTCTACCTGAGCGGCGAAATCCGGCGCGCCATCGAACACCTCGAAACCGCGCTGCGCCGCCATCCGGACGATCTCTCGCGCGACGCGCAAAAGGCCCGCAAATGGCTGGCCGAAGCGCTGCTGAGTCTTGGCGACGCGCGCGGGTTCACGCACTGGCTCGAGCGCAATCGCGGCGACAGCGGCAACTATCGTTACGCCGAGGCGCCGATGTGGAACGGCCAACGCAACCTGCGCGGCGAGCGCGTGCTCGTGACGCACCAGATGGGCTATGGCGATCAGTTTCTGTTGTTCGCATCGGTGCGACAGTGGCGCGACGCGGGCGCAGAAGTCATGCTTACGTGCGACCACGCGATTCACGACCTCATCCAGGCCTCGTTGCCCGGCTGCACCGTACTGGGCATCGCCCGCCCGCTCGCCGTGAGCGCGCCCCTGCCCTCGGAAGCGCTGGAGACGATCGAGGCGTTCGCGCCCACCCTTCAGGCCACCCTGCTCCATCTGCCGCTGCTCGCGGCCGCGGACTCACCGCTGCCCCAACCCTATTTCGCCGCTTACCTGCGTGCGCCGGAGGCGGCGCGCGAACGCGCGTCCACGTGGGCGCAAACGCTGCGCGCACGGGAGCGAGGCAAACGGCTCGTGGGCGTCTTCTGGGATTGCGCGCAACGGCACGGCACGGAATTCGGCGGTAAGGAGCGTTGCTGGGCTGGCTTGCGCAGCGTACCGCTCGCGCAAATCGAGCGCCTCACGACCCACTCGGCGCTCGCACGCGAAGTCCAGTTCGTGAGCCTGCATCATCCCGTAGCCGAGCTGGCGAACGGTACGCCGCGAGGCGCCATGAGCCACTACGGGCCCGGCATCGCGAGCTTTGCCGATACGGCGGCCTGCATCGAGCAACTCGACGCCGTGTTGAGCGTGGACGCCGTCGCCGCCAACCTGAGCGCGATGATGGGCAAGCCCACCGCCGTGCTCGTCAACCCGACCGGTGAATGGCGCTGGGGCGAAACCGGCGCGCGCACGCCGTGGATGAGCGCGGCGACGGTCCTGCGCCAGGCGAAAATGGGCGAATGGCACGACGTCATTTCAGGCGCCATCGGCTGGTTGCTTCGCGGCTGACGCGCACGCTCTTCGCCGGGCGGCTGTTTCAATGCAAACGAGCGGGCTAGCGCCCGCTCGTTTGCATTCGTTTATCCGAATCGACTGGTTCACGCGCCGGGTTTAATCGCCTTCACTTTAATTACATTTAAATTACGATTAAAACAAAAAGCTTTCGCCCATAGCCGAATTCACCAGGGATTACTACGGGTTCCAGTCAAGATGCATGCAAATGTTTAATGCCGGGCGTACACTGCTGGCGCGTGGCCCATTGCGGGGGGGCCGCTCCAAGCCATACAACCAAGCCACACAAGGCAATGCCGACTCACGCACGAGTTCATCATCGTGCGGCCGAAAGCTGTGCACGGAGACAGGGCATTGCCCGGTATTACAGGAGAACAATCAACATGAGCTGGACGCGTGAACAGAAGAACGTCACGATCGCGGCGTACCTGGGATGGACGCTCGATGCATTCGATTTCTTTCTGATGGTTTTCGTTCTGAAAGACATCGCCACCGAATTCAACACCAAAATCCCGGCAGTGGCTTTCGCCATTACGCTGACGCTCGCCATGCGCCCGCTCGGCGCGCTGATATTCGGCCGCCTCGCCGACAAATACGGCCGCCGTCCCACGCTGATGGTCAACATCGCGTGCTATTCGATCCTCGAACTGCTCACGGGCTTCTCGCCCAACCTCGCGACCTTCATCGTGCTGCGCGGGCTCTTCGGCGTCGCGATGGGCGGCGAATGGGGCGTGGGCTCAGCGCTCACCATGGAAACCATTCCGCCCAAGTCGCGCGGCATCATTTCCGGTCTGCTGCAGGCGGGCTATCCGAGCGGCTTCCTGCTCGCGTCGATCGTGTTCGGCGTGCTGTATCAGTACATCGGCTGGCGCGGCATGTTTTTCGTCGGCGTGCTGCCCGCGCTGCTCGTGGTCTATGTGCGTATGCATGTGCCCGAGTCGCCGGCTTTCAAGGAAATGCAAAAGCGCGCGCGTCCCACCTTGCTCACGACGCTCAAGCACAACTGGAAGCTTTCGCTGTACGCCATCGTGCTGATGACGGCGTTCAACTTCTTCTCGCACGGCACGCAGGACCTGTATCCGACCTTCCTGCGCGAACAGCATCACTTCGATCCGCACACGGTTTCGATCATCACCATCGTGCTCAATATCGGCGCGATCGTGGGCGGCCTCTTCTTCGGTCAGGTTTCCGAGAAGATCGGCCGACGCAAGGCGATCTTCATCGCCGCGCTGATCGCGCTGCCCGTGCTGCCGCTGTGGGCGTTCTCGCAAGGCCCCGTGCTGCTCGCGCTCGGCGCGTTCCTCATGCAGATTTCGGTGCAAGGCGCCTGGGGCGTGATCCCGGTGCACCTCAACGAGATTTCGCCTGACGAAGTGCGTGCGACCTTCCCGGGCCTCGTCTACCAGCTCGGCAACCTGTTTGCCTCGGTGAACGCCACGCTGCAGGCGTCGCTTGCCGAAACGCACAACCAGGACTACTCGATGGCCATGGCGATCGTCGCCGGCACGGTCGCCGTCGTGATCGCCGTGCTGATCCCGTTCAGCCGCGAACGTCGAGGCATCAACATGACGCAGAGCGCGAAGGAAGTGTCGGGCGTCTGATCCGCCGGCGGCCCCACGCGAGGACGCCGCCGCACCGCAGCAACGCCATGGAAGGCCGTGCCGGGTTCGCCCGCACGGCCTTTTTGCTGCTTTTTGCTGATATCGACGATTGCGGGGCCGCCCGCCCTGCGCACCCTCTCACACCGGGTAAGACCTCCTGGCTTCGCGGCGCGCGCCGTTGCATGATGAAAGCGCCCACGCATTTGCAGGCGGTTGCCCTTCCGCCCGGAGATCCACCATGAGCGAAATGCCCCAGCCCGATCCGGCGAGCCCCGTGGCAGCCTCCGCATCTCACGCAGCGCCGCCGGACACCGATGGCATCTGGTACGCGTCGTACCCTGCGGGCGTGCCGCGCGAAATCGCCGCAAGCCAGTACGCCTCGCTCACGCATTTCTTCGACGACTGCACGGCGCGCTTCAGCGAGCGCGTCGCCTACGTGAGCGCCGGCTCGCCGATGCCCTACGGCGCGCTCGCCCGCAAGGCCACCGCGTTCGCGTCCTGGCTGCAAGGCGCGGGCGTGCAGCCGGGCGAGCGTGTCGCGATCATGCTGCCCAACACCTTGCAGTATCCGGTCGCGCTCTTCGGCGTGCTCAAGGCCGGCGCCGTGGTCGTCAACGTCAATCCGCTCTACACCGTGCGCGAGCTTGAGCATCAGTTGCAGGACAGCGGCGCGAAGACCATTGTCGTGTTCGAGAATTTCGCGGCCACGCTCGAAGCGGCGCTGCCCGGCACGCAGGTGCAACGCATCGTCGTGACGGCGCTCGGCGACCTGCTGGGCGAGGGCTTGAACCTCAAGGGCCGCTTCATCAACGTCATGCTGCGCCACGTGAAGAAGATGGTGCCGCCCTATCATCTGCCGCGGGCAATCCGTCTTCTCGACGCGCTCGCGCAAGGGGCGCGCGCGCCACACGCGCCGGTAACGACGCACGCCGACGACCTCGCGTTTCTTCAGTACACGGGCGGCACCACAGGTGTCGCGAAGGGCGCGATGCTCACGCACGGCAACGTGCTCGCGAACGTGCAGCAGGCCAGGGCCTGGGTGGGCAACCAGCTCGACGCCAAAGCCGAAACGGTGCTCACGCCGTTGCCGCTTTATCACATCTATTCGCTCACCATCAATGCGCTGATCTTCCTCGCGCTCGGCGGGCGCAACATCCTGATCGCCAATCCGCGCGACATGAAGCGCGTCATGAAGGTGCTGCGGCGCGAGACGTTCAGTTGCATCAGCGCGGTCAACACGCTCTACAGCGCACTGCTCGACAACGCGGACTTCCGCGAGCGCGACTTTTCGGGCCTCAAGCTCGCGATGGCGGGCGGCATGGCCATGCAGAAGGCCATCGCCGACCGGTTCCGGGCCGTGACGGGCAAGCCGGTCGTGGAAGGCTATGGGCTCACCGAATGCTCGCCGATCGTTTCGATGAATCCCGTCGACGTCGAACGGACGAACGCGGGCGAGGCGCGGCCGGAAGGCACGATCGGGCTGCCCGCGCCCTCCACGCAGGTGCGCTTTCGCAGGGACGACGGCGCTTGGGCCGGCATCGGCGAGGCGGGCGAACTTTGCGTGAAAGGCCCGCAGGTGATGAAGGGCTACTGGAACCGTGCGGATGAAACCGCGAAGGTATTTGCCGATGGATGGCTCTTGACCGGCGACATCGGCGTAATGGATGCGCGCGGCTATATCCGGCTCGTCGACCGCAAGAAGGACATGATTCTCGTGTCGGGATTCAATGTGTACCCGAACGAGATCGAGGACGTGGTGGCGCTGCACCCCGGCGTGCGCGAAGTGGCGGCCATCGGTGTGCCCGATCCCGTGCAAGGCGAGCGCGTGAAGGTGTTCATCGTGAAGCGCGACCCGGCGCTTACCGAAGCCGCGTTGATCCAGTTCTGCCGCCAGCAACTCACGGGCTACAAGGTGCCGCGCATTGTCGAGTTCCGCGAGTCCCTGCCGCAATCGACTATCGGCAAGATCCTGCGCCGCCAGTTGCGCGACGAGGAAATTGCGAAAGCCCCGAAGAAGCCGCAAGCGTGAGATGTCGATCTCCTAGCCAGGCAAAATCGCGCAGCGTCATGCCGCGCGCGCTTGCAAGCCGCGCAAGCACGAACCGGTCGGAGGGACGCAGCGCGCCAATCAAGGCTGACCCCGGCTCGATCCGCCGCGCAACGCGCGCGTGCCACAGGGTACCGATGTCACAAACGTCGCCGATGGCCCACGCAACGCATCCCGCTCGCGCCGCTTCGCGCGCGAGCATGCGGCCGTGCGCGAGCGCCGGGTCGAACACCGCGACGGCTGACGCATTCAGCACTGCGCCTGCACGAAGCGCGCGTTCGCCAAACGCAAACCTGAGCCGATGCGCTTGCCACGCCGCGTCTAGCGCCATGGCGCCCGCATCGCGTAGAAAAGCCCGTCTGTCCATGGCGTCCTCCGTGTGCCCTTCCTGCAATCGCTTCGCAGTCTTGATGAAATCGATCAGGTATAGCCGCGCTGCGCGCGCCACGCCTCGGGCCAGATGCCCTGCTTGCCCGGCGAGAGCACGCCCTGCGGATCGAGCGCGTCTTTCACGGTTTGCGCGAGGCGCAGCAGCGCGCCGTCGTTAAAAGCGTACTGCGCCGCCGCGTAATCCATATAGAGCAGATGCGAGCGGTAGACGCCGTAACCGGCCGCGCCCGCATCGCTCATCAACGCGCGAAGCAGGTCCCCGGCGCGCGCCGCATCGTCGCGGCGCCCACGCGCAAAGATCGCCGCGAATACGTGATGCAGATAGCGACCCGCCGCGGTAAACCCGCCGTAGTAGTCGAAGCCGTACTCGGCCGCGCGCGCCTTGACGAGCGCGTACTGGCGCAGCGCGTCGCGGCCGTCGGCGGGACATAGCGGCGAGAAGTCCACGTGGGCGCCCTCGCCGCCGCGCCAGTCGAGCATGCGTAACGCGCTCATCGCCGGAATGCCCGCGAGATTGCGATCTGCGCCGCCCTGCGGTTCTTCGCCTTCGGCATACTGCCGCGCCGAGATACGCACGCCGGGCACGCCGGCGAACGCGCGCTCGACAATGCGCCGCTCCACGTCTACCACCTCGGGCTCGCCGTACAGCGCGTAATGCAGATTCCAGCGGCCCACACCCAGATCGCGCTGCATCGCCGCGACGGCAGACTCGGGCATCGCGCCCTCGCCTTCGTACCAGCGCGAGCGCGGCGCGAGGCTCGCGGCACGCCGGATCGCGCCTTCGATCGCGGCGTGCTGGCGTATCGTGCCGCCAAGCTGCAGCGCGCGCAGCGTATCGACGAGCACGCCGAGATCGTCCTCGCGCGCGAACTGGATCTCGCCGATCACGAACGCCGGCGGCGCCGGCATGAGCCAGAGCCCCATCTTCGTGATTACGCCGTAGTTCGACTGCATGAAGAGCGCATCGAACGAAGGCCCGTAGCCCGGCTTGTAGAGTTGCCACGCCGTGCCGTTTTCGATCGCGCCCATGCCGGTGCGCACCACGTCGCCGTTGGGGAGCACAACCTCCATGCCGCACTGCGACGCGGCGTGGTCGCCGTAGGCGGAGGTGCCGTAGCCGCGCTCGAGCGTATTGCCCACCACGCTGCCCCATCCCGCTGCGGGCGGATCGACCCACAGGCGCAGATGCCGCTCGCGCAGATACGCATGCAGATCGAAGTAACTCACGCCGGGCTCGACGCGCGCCCACGCGAGCCGCTCGTCCACCTCGAGGATGCGATTCAGGCGCTGCAAATCGAGCACGACCGAGCCCGCCAGACGCGGTGCGGCGCCGCCATAGGCGAAATTGCGCCCCGTGGAGACGGTCCATAGCGGCACGCGCGTTTCGTTGGCGACGCGCAGGATCGCGCGGATCTCATCGACATTCGCGGGGAGGATCGCGGCCGAAGGCGCGAAAGCGTGCGCATCGGCGAGCGGCACGAACGGGTCGAAATACGGCTCCAGCGATGCGCCGCCACGGCAGACGTTCGGCGCGCCGACGATGCCTTCGAACGCGGCGAGCGCACGCGCGAATCGGGCCTCGTCGATGCCGGGTGGCAAAATGCGCGCGGCGTCGCTCATCACCACTGCCCGGGTTCGCCGCCCAGCGCGCCGCATACATCGAGCGCGATTTCGCGCAGCTTCGGTTCCGTCTGCGGCCCCGAGAGCGCGTAGCCCGTTCGCTCGGTGCTCCAGTAGAACGTGCGGCGATTGCCGTCGCGCAACAGGCGCACCGGGTCGCGGTCCGCGGCCGAACTGCCCACATAGAGCGTGAGGCGCTCGCCCGCATCGTTCTCGTACATGAATTGCGCGGCCGGGCCCGTATTGCCCGGCAACAGACGCCCGCCCACCAGCGTATAGCCGTACTCGGCGAGCGACGGCACCGAAAGCGGCTTGCCCAGGCGCTTCGAGAGCCACGCGACGAGATGCGCCTCGTCGGCGGCGCCCACTTCCACGGGATGCCGCTGCTCCGGCGAGTACACCGCATAGGCGATGTCGGCCCGGCGCGCGAACGCCTCGGGCGTTTCGGCGTGCGCGGCCGCCGGCGCTGACACTGCGGCCAGTTCCGGCGCGAGACCCGCCGGCGCGAGACCCGGCGCGAGACCCGGCGCAAGCCGCGGCACGAGCGCCGTGGCCGCCACCGCGAGCCCCGCACCCACGGCCGCCCACGCCGCCGCCCTGCCCGCGCGCCACCACCACGGCGTGCGCGGACGCAGGACGAGCACGGCAGGAGCGGCATCCGCAGCGTCGGCGGCGCCGGGCGCCCCACGCTCCTCACCCGCCACGCGCGCACCTGCGCACAACGCCTGCAGCGCGGCTTTCTGCGCGCGGTACGCCGCCACGCGCGCCGCCGCATGCGGATCGCCCGCGAGGCGCGCCTGCAAGGCTTCGCGCCCGGCAGGCGGCAGTTCGCCGTCGACGAAAGCGCCCAGCATCGAAAGATCCTCCGCGGGGGAGTCGTGCGGCGCGGCATCGGGCACGTGGCCGAGATCGTCGTCGTTCATCGTAGCGTCCCCACCACCCTGAGCGGCGTCGCGCGTTGCGCCGAATCGCGCTCCGGATCGTGCACCGGGCCCGTGTCGAGCAACGCGCGCAGATGCTCGCGCGCCCGCGAGAGCCGCGACATCACCGTGCCGGGCGGCACCCCGAGCACCACTGAAGCCTCGCTGTAGCTCAACTCCTCCACGCACACGAGCAGCAGTACCTCGCGCTGCGCCGCCGGCAACGCATAAAGCGCCCGCTGCAGATCGCGCAGCACGAGGCCATCCACCTCGCCGGGCGGCGCTTCGAGCGTGCGCCAGGGCGCGGCTTCGTCGTCCACGGCAATCTCGCGCCGGCCGCGCAACTGGTCGATATAGAGATGGCGCAGGATCGTGAGCAGCCACGCGCGCAGATTGCTTTGCGGGCGAAAGGTCGTCCAGCGCGAGAGCGCGCGTTCCGCGGCGTCCTGCACGAGGTCGTCAGCCCAGGCGACGTCGCCGGTCAAGGCGCGCGCATAGCGTCGCATCGGCGCGAGCTGCGCCACGACCTGCGCTTCGAACTCCGGCGACGGTTGACGCAACACGCCGCACGCCGCTCAGTAACCGCCGCCGGACGAGCCGCCCGAACTGGTCGAGGAAGCGCCGCCTGAATTCATGTCGCCGCACGCGGCGAGACCTGCGCCCGCCACACCCGCGAGCACGGCACAGACGAAACACGCGAGAACTTTGCGAAACCGCTTCATGATTACCTCCACCGAGGCTCATCGCCGATATCGCATTAAACGTGGCAGCCGGGACGCTTATTCCGCGCAAGCAGCGATTTCGCCGATTTGGCCGATTTGGCCTTTCCCGCGCCGAGGAAGCGCCGGTCACGCGCCAATCCGGCGCTCCCGCGTGCGCGGCCGCACGGAACGAAGCCCTTGCGCGCCGCGAGAATCGTCACAAGCGCGCTGAAATGCATCGCGTCGGCGCGCGATTCGGCGCGGCGCGCATCAACGCGGCCTCGAATCCGTCGAGCATGGGCGGCCGTCATGGACTACGCTGTGGGAGTGAGCGCATGCGCGTCGAAACGTCACGGGGCCGACCGCCCGCAGACGTATCGCCAGCCGGCGTTTCGCCGAAAACCGCTGTCGCTGGACATCGCAATCTGCCATCCGGACGCCCGTTTCCCGGCGGCCGACGACATGGGACGCAGCGATGCATTTTTCGTCAATCTGCGGTTGTGGCCGCGAGCCGGTATAGTTGTGCAGTAAGCTTACTTCCCCGCACGCGCGCTTCGCCGACACAAGGTAGAATCGCGGCGAGCAAACGTTTCCAACTGATTGCGGCATTGCGCCGCCTGGCCAAACCTAGTCCATGCCTTCCGCAGAATCGCACCCGCAAAACGACTTCATGAACGCCGCGCGCAAGGAAAGAAAGCGCGTCGAAATCTATCTGGTCAACGGCATTCGCCTGACCGGATGCATAGAGTCGTTCGATCAGTACCTGGTGATGCTGCGCACGCCCGTCGGCCTGCAAGGCATCTACAAGCGCGCCATCTCGACCATCCAGCTCGACACCGGCACCCGTCCGGGTCCGCGCCCGGGCGGCGCTCGCAGCTCGCACGGCGAGCATACGAGCCGCGGCCCCCATGGGAGTCACGGCGGCCATGGCGGCCATGGTCCGCGTGAACAACGAGAACCGCGCGAGCCGCGCGAAAACTGGTCGGCGCCCTCCGGCGCGCCCTCGGGTGCGCCCGGCAACGACCGTGGGTCGCAAGACGGCCCGGTCGTGGTCACGCGCCGCCGCCGCCTCTACGGCACGGTGAACAACGGCGGCAACGGCGGCGAAGGCTCGGGTAACAGCTAAACCGCCGCGGCTTTTTGCGACACTTCGGGCGCGCCACGGCGCGCCCGCTCGTTTGTGCGCGCCGCTGTGGTTCCGTTGCGTTCCTCTGTAGTTCCGCTGCCCTGCGCCGCAACCCGGCTTGGAAGCCGTGGCTGGCGATCACGATGTTGGCTTTGCGCTATTCTGAACGTGACGCCTGTCGCCAGGGAGACCGCCATGAGCGCATCCAAGCCGAAAGCCCCACAACCCTCGCAGGAAGACCCGCTCGACGAAGCACTCGACGAAACCTTCCCCGCGAGCGATCCGATCGCCGTAGACCCCTCGCCCACCCGATCGCAACCCCAACCTCATTCCGCAGACGAATCCCGCAAGGGCCGCGACACGCATCGACCCGGCAAGCACTAGGCGCGCCCTGAACGATCGATCGCACCACGAAAAAAGGCGGAGCGCCCCGTGACGCTCCGCCTTTTGCATGTTGCAACCGTCATGTTGCGACTGCGCGCAGTCGATCAGCGGATCGGCAGACCGCCTTCCACCTGTTGCTGCAGTTCGCGCACCTGACGCTGCACCGTGCGCAGTTGCGCCTGGGCTTCCGCCTTCTGCGCCTGCAATGCGTTCGCCTGATCGCGGCCCTGCTTCTGCTGGTCCGCGACGAGCGCCTGCTGCTCGCGCGCGATGGCCAGATCCGCCTGGAGGCGGTTGGCGTGGTCCTGCGTGAGCGCGATCATGCGGTTCGTGAACGCCTTCTGCGCCTCGAGACGCGTACGGCGGATTTCCACTTCCGCAAGCTGGCCCGACTTCATCGCGAAGTCGCGATAGATCGCTTCGGCGCGCGTCTCGTCGCTCGTCTTGATCACGCGCCAGAACGTCTTGTTCTGGAACAGCGTGACGTAGTACGTCATTTCCTTGCCGTAAAACAGCAGGCTCGCGCCATACGATCCGTTGTAGGTCGTGCGCAATTCGGCAAGTTCCGAGCCCCGCAGCATCTGCTGGAGTTCGGCGACATTGCCTGCCGCGTTCTGCTTCGCTTCATCGGGCGTGAGTATGCCCGGCTGGCTCGCTGCCGTCGCCTGCGCAGGCGTTGCGGCCTGCTCGTCCTGCACGGCGGGTGCGGCGGTGGTCTGTGCGATGGGCGCCGCTGCTGCTGGATTGTCAGGCGGCGTCTGCGCGCAGCCCGTACCGATTCCCCCGATTAACACCAGCGCCGCCAAGGCGGTGCGACGAACTCTCCACTTGTAGTCCATGTAGTACCTGCTTTGAACAGTTCTAATTTTTACAAATCGGCACAATTATTACTCAACTTCACGTGTTTTCGGGACGCGCATAGAAAATTTGCCGATGACGTCTCTTTTCTCACAACACTTTGGGAGAAATTCTGAGGAATTGTGGAGTGGGCTTGCGCTGGCAAACGTTTTAGTCCAGCGCTGCGGCTACGGTAGGCCGACTCTAACTAGAGTTCCTACTCTCCGACGCGCGCAGTGCTTTCCAGTATCCTGCCCTGACCTTTGCGGCGCGCCACCCGGGCCGCACGGGCAGCATCGACATGACAAACAACATCAGTGGAGGAGGAAGACATGAACCGATTCATGGGACGCGCGGCGCGCCACGTCGCACTGGCGAGCGCCATGCTGTGCGGCGCCCTGGCCGCGCACGCGCAGACCGACACGCCAGTGGGCGTGTGGCAGACCATCGACGATCACACCGGCCAGCCCAAAGCGCTCGTGCAGATCAGCGCCGACGCCAACGGCGATCTGAGCGGGAAAGTCATCAAGGGACTCGGCGCGAATGACCAGCCCGACCGTCGCTGCACGGCGTGCACCGACGCGCGCAAGGATCAACTGGTCCTCGGCATGACGATCATCGACAGCATGAAGAAAACCGGCGAGGAGTATGACGGCGGCCACATTCTCGACCCCGAGAACGGCAAGATCTACCGCTGCAAGATGCATACGGAAGACGGCGGCCAGAAACTCGTCGTGCGCGGCTATATGGGGATTTCGCTGCTTGGCCGCTCGCAAACGTGGGTGCGCCAGCAGTGAGCGGATCGAACTGAGAACCGGCGCGCGACCCGGCAAGAGAACCTGAGAGACGAAACCGGCCGAAGCGCACGCATGCGCCGCTTCGGCCGGACTACGTAAGCGCTGATGTTACGCCGTGTGACGGTACACGGAGCGGTAGTTGAACGGCTGCGACGGCGCGGACGCGGGCGCGACCGGTACGAACGGCGAGTTGCGCGGCGTGTTGCGCGCCGCATCCTGCCTGCGCGCCGCTTTCTCCGCACGGCTCGCGTGCTTGCGCATGCGCGATTCGATGGAGTCGCACAACGTCACGCCCTTTTCGCCAAACAGCTCGCCCATCACGCGCTTGAGCACGCCGTTGTCGTACCAGGTCTTGAAGCGGCGATGGCAGGTTTGATACGAAGGGTAGCGGCGCGGCATGGCCGACCAGGTCGCGCCGCTATACATGACCCATAGCACACCGTTGAGCACTGAGCGCGTATTCGCGAGCGGCCGTCCGCGCAGCTCGGTGCGCGGACCCAGTTCGGGCAGGAGCAGCATCACGCGCTGCCATTCTTCGTCGGTTATATCGCGATGCGGGGTCATGGAGGGTCCTTTGTCAAAAGCTGTACTGACAAACGATATCCACTCGCCCCCGTCGTCCATATCAGACGAGTCCGAATCTTGAAAAAGGCACCGCCGCGCTATTTTGAGACTAGCTTCTTGATATTCATCGTCGCCGCGAATAGCCCACGCGCCCACGCGCCCGCATGCGCGCCGCGCCCGCCGTGCGATCAGGTCAAGGCCGTATCGACAATGCGGCGCGGCGTTTCGAGATATTCCTTCGACTGCATTTCGACGATGCGCGACACCGTGCGCGTGAACTCGTTGGCCATCGGGCCTTCCACATAGAGTTGCTCGGGCGGCACCGCAGCCGACATCAGCAGCTTCACCTTGTGGTCGTAGAACACGTCGATGAGCCAGGTGAAGCGGCGCGCTTCGGACTGCATGCGCGGCGTCATCTGCGGCACGTCGGAGAGAATCACGGCGTGAAAGCGGCTCGCCAGTTCCAGATAGTCGTTCTGCGAGCGCGGACCGCCGCACAGCGTCGCGAAATCGAACCACACTACGCCGTCTGCTTTGCGCAACGCCTTGAGTTCGCGCTTCTCGATGCGCAGCAGCGGGCTTTCGTCGGGCACGGCGGCAAGCTCCGCGAACGAGTGGCGCAACGCCTTGTCGGCGGCCGCACCGAGCGGCGTGTGATAGACCTCGACCTGTGCCAGCGTGCGCTGGCGGTAGTCAATGCCCGCATCGACGTTGAGCACATCGAGCTTGCTCTTGATCAACTCGATCGCGGGCAGCATGCGGTCGCGATGCAGTCCGTCGGGATAGAGCAGATCGGGATCGTAGTTGGACGTCATCACGAACTGCACGCCGTTTTCGAAGAGACGGTCGAGCAGACGATAGAGGATCATCGCGTCGGCGATATCCGAGACGTGGAATTCGTCGAAGCAGATCAGGCGATAACGCTTCGCAATGCGGCGTGCGAGTTCGTCGAGCGGATCGGCCTGGCCCTTGAGTTCTTCGAGTTCGCGGTGCACCTCGCGCATGAATTCGTGAAAATGCAGACGTGTCTTGCGCTGCAGCGGCACGACCGCATAGAAGCTGTCCATCAGAAAGCTTTTACCGCGCCCGACTCCGCCCCACATGTACACGCCGCGCGGCAGGTCCGGGTGAATGAGAAACTTCTTGAACGCGTTGGAGCGCCGCGACTTGTATGCGGCCCACTCGTCATAGCACCGCTGCAGCCGGTCGATCGCGGCGCGTTGCGCCGTATCGGGCTTGTATCCCCGCTTCTGCAGTTCGTTTTCGTAATATTCGGTGACGTTCATTTTCCGGGCCGCAAATGAGGAAAGGCGGGAGAGCAAAAGCTCACCCGCCTCCGTACGTAATGCTGGTACTGCGAGGCAGCTTAGCCAAAAAAACCGGCCGCCCTGCCCCTGGCGCTTACATGTTCAGCGCACGCTTGTCGGTAGCGAGTGCAGCTTCGCGCATGACTTCGGAGAGCGACGGGTGCGGATGGCAGATACGGCCGATGTCTTCGGCGGCCGCCTTGAATTCCATCGCCACCACGGCTTCCGCGATCAGGTCCGATGCATTGGCCGAGATGATGTGCACGCCGAGCAGTTCGTCGGTCTTCGCGTCGGCGATCATCTTCACAAAGCCATCGGCCTTGTTGATGCCAAGCGCGCGGCCGTTCGCCATGAACGGGAACTGGCCCGTCTTGATCTCGCGGCCTTCGGCCTTGAGTTGCTGCTCCGTCTTGCCGACCCATGCGATTTCCGGTTCGGTGTAGATCACCCACGGAATGCAGTTGTAGTCGATGTGCGGCTTCTGACCGTCGATGATTTCGGCGACCAGCACGCCTTCGTCTTCGGCCTTATGCGCGAGCATCGGGCCGCGCACCACGTCGCCGATCGCGTAGACGTTCGGCACCGACGTTGCGCAGTGATCGTCCACGTCGATGAAGCCGCGCTCATTGGCCTTCAGGCCGATCGCTTCGAGACCGAGGTTGTCGGTGTTCGGCACGCGGCCAACCGACACGATCAGGCGGTCGGCTTCGAGCGCTTGCGCGTTGCCGTCCTTGTCCGTGTAGTTGATCGTGACGTTGTTGTCCGTCGCCTTCACTTCGCCGACCTTCACGCCAACGTGAATGTCGAGCCCCTGCTTCTTGAAGAGCTTGGCGGCTTCCTTCGCGAGCGCCTGGTCAGCCGCGCCGAGGAATTCCGGCAGCGCTTCGAGCACGGTCACGTCCGCGCCCAGGCGGCGCCACACCGAACCCAGTTCCAGACCGATCACGCCGGCGCCGATCACGGCCAGCTTCTTCGGCACGGTGTCGAACGAGAGCGCGCCTTCGTTGTCGGCGACGATCTTGTTGTCGACCGGAATGCCCGGCAGATGGCGCGCCTTCGAACCCGTCGCGATGATGACGTTCTTTGCCGTCACGACTTCAGTTTCGCCTTCGCCGCTCACTTCGATCTGCACGCCGGCTTCGTTCTTGCCGGTGAACTTGCCGTGGCCCTTGAGCCACGTGATCTTGTTCTTGCGGAACAGGAACTCGATACCCTTCGTCATCTTCTCGACGATGCCTTCCTTGCGGGCGAGCATCTTCGCGACGTCGATCTTCACGTCGCTCACGTTGATGCCGTGGTCGGCCAGGTGGTGCGAGGCGTTTTCGAATTCTTCCGACGAGGCGAGCAGCGCCTTCGACGGAATGCAGCCCACGTTCAGGCACGTGCCGCCCAGCTTCAGCGCGCCGGCCGGGTTCTTCCACTTTTCGATACACGCGACCGACTTGCCGAGCTGCGCGGCGCGGATCGCCGCGATATAGCCGCCGGGGCCGGCGCCGATCACGACGACGTCAAATTCTTTGGACATGACTATCCTTTTGATGGCTAAGCGACGCGGCCGCGCTTCGCGGCGCGCGTGGCTTCAGTACTGCGGAAATGCGAGTGACTTGCTGCGTATATCGCGACGGCCGCGCGTGGTTTCAAGCCACGCGCGCCATCGCGTATCCGATGCTTACAGGTCGAGCAGCAGGCGCGCCGGATCTTCTAGCGCATCCTTCATCGCGACCAGCGACAGCACGGCTTCGCGGCCGTCGATGATGCGGTGGTCGTACGACATCGCGAGGTAGTTCATCGGGCGGATCACGATCTGGCCGTTTTCCACCACGGCGCGTTCCTTCGTGGCGTGCACGCCGAGGATCGCCGACTGCGGCGGGTTGATGATCGGGGTCGAGAGCATCGAGCCGAACACGCCGCCGTTCGAGATCGAGAACGTGCCGCCCGTCATTTCCTCGATCGAGAGCTTGCCGTCCTTGGCCTTCTGACCGAATTCGGCGATCTTCTTCTCGATGTCGGCAAGGCTCATCTGGTCTGCGTTACGCAGGATGGGCACCACCAGACCGCGCGGCGAACCGACCGCGATACCGATGTCGAAGTAGCCGTGATAGACGATGTCGTTGCCGTCGATCGACGCGTTCACGAGCGGGAACTTCTTCAGCGCATGGACCGCCGCCTTCACGAAGAACGACATGAAGCCGAGCTTCACGCCGTGTTCCTTCTCGAACTTGTCCTTGTACTTGTTGCGCAGGTCCATGACCGGCGCCATGTTCACTTCGTTGAACGTCGTGAGGATGGCGTTGGTTTGCTGCGACTCGAGCAGACGCTCGGCGATACGCGCACGCAGACGCGACATCGGCACACGCTGTTCCGGACGGTCGTTGAGCCAGTTCGCAGCCGATGCCGGCGCGCTGACTTGCGGCAGCGACGGCTTCGCAGCAGCAGCCGGCTTCGATGCCGGTGCGGCAGCCGGAGCGGCCTTCGGTGCGCCAGCGCCGAGCACGTCCTGCTTCGTGATGCGGCCGTCGCGGCCCGTGCCGGCGACGTCGCCGCCCGACAGACCCTTCTCCGCCATCAGCTTGGTCGCGGCGGGCGACGCCACGTTGCTGCTTGCCGTCGATGCGGCAGCGGCTGCGGGAGCAGCAGCGCTCGCAGCAGCAGCAGCCGGCGCGGCGGCGGCTGCGGGAGCCGCGGCGGCGCCAGCCTTGGCTTCCGTGTCGATCTTCGCGATCACCTGTTCGCTCTCGACGGTTGCGCCGTCGCCCACCAGGATCTCGGCCAGGACGCCGGCTGCCGGCGCGGGCACTTCGAGAACGACCTTATCGGTTTCGATCTCGATGACGACTTCATCCTGAGCGATCGCTTCGCCCGGCTTCTTCTTCCATTGCAGCATCGTGCCTTCCGACACCGACTCCGAAAACTGCGGGACCTTCACTTCTACGATAGCCATGTGATTTTCCTGAATACTTTCTCGGGGACATCCCCGTATGACGAACCGGGTCGCGCACTTGAGCGCGGGAAAGCGCGCTTTGCATTCGCGCGCTTTCCCGGTTCGGTTGCTCTAGTGCTTACTTCGCGACCTGCGCGCCCTTCAGGCGGCCGAATGCACCTTCGATCAGCGCCTTCTGCTGTTCGTAGTGCTTCGCGTAGTAGCCAACAGCCGGCGATGCGGAAGCAGGACGGCCGCTGTATGCGAGCTTCATGCCTTCCTTCATGCCTTCCTTCAGGTGGTGCTCGATGTAGAACCACGGGCCCTGATTCTGCGGCTCGTCCTGCACCCAGACCACTTCGGTCGCGTTGTCGTACTTCTTCAGCTCCGCTTCGAACTGCTTGTGCGCGAACGGATAAAGCTGCTCGATACGGATGATCGCGACGTCGTTCGCCTTCGCTTCGCGGCGGTGCGCGACGAGGTCGAAGTACACGCGGCCCGAGCAGGCCACCACGCGCTTGACCTTCTTCGCGTCGATGGCTTCGTCCACTTCGCCGATGACCGGCTGGAACGTGCCCTTCGCGAGTTCGGACAGATCCGACACGGCTTCCTTGTGGCGCAGCAGCGACTTCGGCGTGAAGATGATGAGCGGCTTGCGGAACAGGCGGATCATCTGGCGGCGCAGCACGTGGAAGATCTGGGCCGGCGTGGTCGGCTGAACGACCTGCATGTTGTGCTCGGCGCACAGTTGCAGGAAACGCTCGATACGCGCCGACGAGTGCTCCGGACCCTGGCCTTCGTAGCCGTGCGGCAGCAGCATCGTGAGGCCCGACACGCGGCCCCACTTCACTTCGCCCGACGAGATGAACTGGTCGATCACGACCTGCGCACCGTTGACGAAGTCGCCGAACTGGCCTTCCCACGCGACGAGCGTGTTCGGCTCAGCGGTCGAGTAGCCGTATTCGAAGCCGAGCACGGCCTCTTCCGACAGCACCGAGTCGATCACCGTGAACTGCGCCTGGTTCTCGCCGATGTTCTGCAGCGGCACGTACGTGCCGTCGTCCCAACGCTCGCGGTTCTGGTCGTGCAGAACGGCGTGGCGGTGCGTGAACGTGCCGCGGCCCGAGTCCTGGCCCGTCAGGCGAACGGCGTAGCCCGAAGCGACCAGCGACGCGTACGCGAGGTGCTCGCCCATGCCCCAGTCGAGCTTCGCTTCGCCCTTGCCCATCGCGCGGCGGTCGTTGATCACGCGCTCGACCAGCGGGTGAACCTTGAAGTTCTCCGGGATCGTGGTGATGCGCTCGGCCAGACGCTTGAGTTCGGCGAGCGGCACGGCCGTGTCGGCGGCGTCGGTCCACTTGCGGTTCAGGAACGGCACCCAGTCCACCGCGTACTTGCTCTTGTAGTTCGAGAGCACGGGGTCGACCGTGTGGTGGCCTTCGTCCATCGCGGCGCGGTAGGCCTTGACGTAGTTGTCGCCGTCTTCCGCCGTGATCACGCCTTGCTGCACGAGCTTCTCGGCGTACAGCGCGCGGGTGCCCGGGTGCTTCGCGATGGTCTTGTACATCAGCGGCTGCGTGACCGCCGGCGTGTCCTGCTCGTTGTGACCGAGCTTGCGGAAGCAGATGATGTCGACCACGACATCCTTGTGGTACTGCATGCGGAATTCGACCGCGAGCTGGATAGCCAGCACGACCGCTTCCGGATCGTCGCCGTTCACGTGCAGCACCGGCGCTTCGATCATCTTGACCACGTCCGTGCAATACAGCGTCGAGCGCGCATCGCGCGGGTCCGACGTCGTGAAGCCGATCTGGTTGTTGATGACGATGTGCAGCGTGCCGTGCGTGCCGTAACCGCGCGTTTGCGCGAGGTTCAGCGTTTCCATCACGACGCCCTGGCCTGCGAAGGCCGCGTCGCCGTGAATCTGCACCGGCAGCACCTGGAGGCCGTCCGCGTCGCCGCGGCGATCCATACGGGCCTTGGCCGAACCCTCGACCACCGGGTTGACGATTTCGAGGTGCGACGGGTTGAACGCGAGCGACAGGTGGACCGGGCCGCCTTCGGTTGCGACGTCCGACGAGAAGCCCTTGTGGTACTTCACGTCGCCAGCCGGCAGGTCGTCGACGTGCTTGCCTTCGAATTCGGCGAAGAGGTCGGCCGGCATCTTGCCGAGCGTATTGACCAGCACGTTCAGACGGCCACGGTGGGCCATGCCGATGACGATTTCCTGCACGCCCTTCGCGCCTGCGTGACGGACCACTTCGTCCATCGCGGCGATGAAGGACTCGCCGCCTTCGAGCGAGAAGCGCTTCTGGCCGACGTACTTCGTGTGCAGGAAGCGCTCGAGGCCTTCTGCTGCCGTCAGGCGCTGAAGGATGTGCTTCTTCTTGTCGTTCGAGAAGTTCGGCGTCGAGCGGATCGACTCGAGGCGTTCCTTCCACCAGCGCTTTTGTTCAGGATCGCTGATGTACATGTACTCGACGCCAATCGTGCCGCAGTACGTGTCGCGCAGCGCCTTGACGATCTCGCGCAGCGTCGCGCGCTCGAACCCGAAGTACAGGTTCGTGGCGCTGAACGTCTGGTCCATGTCGGCTTCGGTGAAGTCGTAGAACGCAGGCTCGAGTTCGGGAATGGGAGGACGCTCGCGGCGCTTGAGCGGATCGAGATTGGCCCATTGCGAGCCGAGGAATCGATAGGCGCCAATCAGGGACTGAACGTACACCTGCTTGCGCGCCGTGGCGAGATCTTCGCCGCCGCCCTTGGGAACGAATGCGTTGGCCTTCGCGCGTTGAGCGAAGGATTCGACGATCGGCCCGTGGGCGATGTCGTTGTCGGCCGTGCCACTCGACGACGGCACGTTTTGCAGTGCGTCGAAGTATTCACGCCAGGTGTCCGGAACGGACGCAGGGTTGTCAAGATATGCTTCGTATAGCTCTTCGACATACGGAGCATTGCCGCCGAACAAATAGGAGTTCAGCTGGAATTGCTTCATCGTTTCCGACATTTACGCTCACCTTTCTTCGCGTTTCGCGAGAAATAGCGGGTTACTCAACCTTCCGCGCCACGGCCTGACCGTTTAGCGGATTGCGAATCAAGTCTGCTTGGAAGGACCTAAATCATGCATCCGCGGAGTATAGCGCATATGCGCATCTCCCCACAGGATGCAATGCGACCGAACACCGCGTGAAAAGCCTTTTAAACAGGCTTTTGCAGCGTTCGCAACGCTCTCTTCCTGCACCGCAATGCAATCCCCGCCAGAACGCAAAAAAGCCGCCCATAAAGCGGCGGCTTTTCTGTAAGTCTGTTTGCATTGCAGTGCGGAAAAAAGCGCTAGAACTGCGGATTACTCAGCAGCGCCTTCGCGGCTCGCGCGGCGACGCTCGTGCTCTTTCAGGTGACGCTTGCGCAGACGGATCGATTGCGGCGTGACTTCCACGAGTTCGTCGTCGTCGATGAATTCCACTGCGTATTCGAGCGACATCTGGATCGGCGGCACGAGGCGCACGGCTTCGTCGGTGCCCGAGGCGCGCACGTTGGTGAGCTGCTTGCCCTTGATCGGGTTCACGACGAGGTCGTTGTCGCGGCTGTGAATGCCGATGATCATGCCTTCGTACAGCGCGTCGCCCGGCTTCACGAACATGCGGCCGCGGTCCTGCAGCTTCCACAGTGCGTAGGCGACAGCGGCGCCGTCGTCCTGCGAGATCAGCACGCCGTTGCGGCGCTCGCCGAGCGTGCCTTCCTTGACCGGACCGTACGCGTCGAACACGTGGCTCATGAGGCCCGTGCCGCGCGTGAGCGTCATGAACTCGCCCTGGAAGCCGATCAGGCCGCGCGCCGGAATGCGGTATTCCAGACGCGTGCGGCCGCGGCCGTCCGAGGCCATGTCGAGCATTTCGCCCTTGCGGCGGCCCAGTTCTTCCATCACGCCGCCCTGGTGGCCGTCTTCGACGTCCACCGTCAGCATTTCGTACGGCTCCTGCTTCACGCCGTCGACTTCGTGCAGCACCACGCGCGGACGCGACACGGCCAGCTCGTAGCCTTCGCGACGCATGTTTTCGATCAGGATCGTGAGGTGCAACTCGCCACGGCCCGACACTTCGAACGTGGTTTCGTCGCCCGTGTCCTTCACGCGCAGCGCGACGTTGTGGTTCAGTTCCTTCGTGAGACGGTCGCGAATCTGGCGGCTCGTCACGAACTTGCCTTCACGGCCGGCGAGCGGCGACGAGTTCACGAGGAAGTTCATCGTGAGCGTGGGCTCGTCCACCGTGATCATCGGCAGCGCTTCGGGGTTGTCGACCGCGCAGATCGTCGCGCCGATGCCGATGTCTTCAATACCGTTGATCAGCACGATGTCGCCGGCTTCGGCCGATTCGACCTGCACGCGCTCCAGGCCGCTGAACGACAGCACCTGATTGATCTTGCGGTTCATCACCTCGCCTTCCGGGCCGAAGCGCAGCGCCACCGGCTGACCCGGCTTGATGCGGCCGCGCTTGATGCGGCCCACGCCGATACGGCCAACGTAGGTCGAGTAGTCGAGCGACGTGATCTGGAGCTGGAGCGGACCTTCCGGATCGGCGTCGCGCACCGGCACGTGTTCGAGAATCGCCTCGAACAGGGGACGCATGTCGCCTTCGCGCGCGTCGGCGGAGAGCGACGCGTAGCCATTCAGGCCCGAGGCGTACACCACCGGGAAGTCGAGTTGCTCTTCGGTCGCGCCGAGCTTGTCGAACAGGTCGAACGTCTGGTTGATCACCCAGTCGATACGGGCGCCGGGGCGGTCGATCTTGTTGACGACGACGATCGGCTTCAGGCCGAGCGCGAGCGCCTTCTTCGTGACGAAGCGCGTTTGCGGCATCGGGCCTTCCACGGCGTCGACGAGCAGCAGCACCGAGTCGACCATCGAGAGCACGCGCTCCACTTCACCGCCGAAGTCGGCGTGACCCGGGGTATCGACGATGTTGATGTGGGTGCCTTCGTACTCGACCGCGCAATTCTTCGCGAGAATCGTGATCCCGCGCTCTTTTTCGATGTCGTTCGAGTCCATGACGCGTTCGGCGACCTGCTGGTTGTCGCGGAAGGTGCCGGACTGACGCAGCAGTTGGTCGACGAGCGTGGTCTTGCCGTGGTCGACGTGGGCAATGATGGCGATGTTGCGAAGAGCGCGGGACATAGGAACCTGGGTACAGTTTGAGTGCGCCGCGCATGCCCTGCTGGCAGGCCCGGCAAGGGCGCGCGGCCGCCGCTTCGATCCGCCCCGGACGATTGGCCTGGGGCCGTCGCGGGCGGTCAATTCAGCATCGCTGCAATGACGCACTTTGGGAACCTGAAAGTATAGCACGCGCAGATGAATTGATCTCGCGCATATCAGGGAGCACCCTGGATGAGGGCGTCGACGTCGCAACCGCGCAACGCGGGCACGGTAAAGGGCGCCGCAACTGGCGGGCACGGGCGCAGCCGGAGACGGGGCCGGATTAAGCCCCTACTCTGCAAAGGTTTCTCGGCAAAGGCAGAATAAACCTTGCCGCGTCAACTAACCGCCCCTATAATCCCTGCCTGGTCAACCATTGCAGCCGCAGCAGAATCATGACGGATCCGACTCCCACGCCCCCGCCCGAAGTCCGCGACTACGATCTCGGCGAGAGCGTCGGCTACCTGATCACGCGGGTGAAATCGACCATGTCGAACATGGTCAGCCAGCGCGCCGTTGCGGAACTCGGCGTCACGAGCCAGCAGGCCAGCATCCTCTTCATGGTGGCGAGCGGCAAATGCCTGCTCGCGGCCGAACTCGCCCGCGAGTACGGCATCGACGCGAGCGCCGTCACACGTCTCGTCGACCGGCTGGAGAAACGCGGGCTCCTGCAGCGCGTGCGCAGCTCCGAAGACCGCCGCGCGGTTCATCTCGCGCTCACGCCCGAAGGCCTTGCCATCGCCGCGCGCATGCCGGCGATTTTCCGCAGCGTCACGGAGCATCTTTCCGCCGGTTTCACGCCGGAGGAAGTCGGCTTTCTGAAGAGCATGTTGCGGCGGATTCTTTCGAATAGCTGCGAAGCTAGCCAGAGTTCGAACCCGAATCCCCCTGAAAATCGATGACGGGGCAAGCAAATTTGAAATCGCCGAACAAGAAAATAGCTGCATCGTCCAGTATCACAACACACTCTCACGCATCGAGACGAGCAATGAAATCCCAAACCGAGTTTGCGCCAGTTCCGGCCGTGCGGGCGCTGTCCTGCCGGGCGGCGGTCGCCGCCGCGGTCGCGGCGCTCGCCCTTTCGGGTTGCGCGAACTACATCGGCATCAAGAGCGACAAGACCATCGATCAGCCGCAGCAGTTCGAAAGCTCGCAAAGCATTCCCGCGCAAGGCGGCCAGTGGCCCACGCTCGACTGGGCCAGCCAGTTCGGCGACCCGCAGTTGCCCACGCTGATCGACGAAGCGCTCGAAGGCAGCCCGACCATCGCGCAGGCGCAGGCGCGCATCGCGAAGGCTTCGTCCTATATCGAAACCTCGCGCTCGGGGCTCTTCCCGAAGGCCAACCTGAGCTATTCGTGGACCCGCGAGCTGTACTCGGCCAACTCCCTCTTCCCGCCCCCGTACGGCGGCACCTGGTATAGCGAGAACAACGTGCTCGCCAGCGCCTCGTGGGATCTGGACCTCTGGGGCAAGAACCGCCAGCGCCTCGCGCAGGCCGTGTCCGCGCAGCGCGCCGCCCAGGCGGACATGCAGCAGGCGCGCATCACGCTCGCCTCGTCGGTCGCGCGCACGTACAACCAGCTCGCCCAGCTCTACGAACTGCGCGACATCGCGTTGCACGAGATCGAGAACCGCAGGACCATCGGCACGATCACGAACGGCCGCGTGGTGGCGGGCCTCGACACCAACGTCGAGAAACAGACCGCGAACGGCAACATCGCCACGAGCCAGGCGAACCTCTCGCAGATCGACGGCCAGATCGAAACCACGCGCTACCAGTTGGGCGCGCTGCTCGGCAAGGGCCCCGACCGCGGCCTGCAAATCGCGCAGCCGGTGCTCAATCCGGTCGCCAACGTGGCGCTGCCCGACAATCTGCCCGCCGACCTGCTCGCGCGCCGCCCCGACATCGTCGCCGCGCGCTGGCAAGTGGAAGCCGCGATGCACGACGTGAAGGAAGCGAAGGCCGAGTTCTATCCCGACGTGAACCTCGCGGCCGGCTTCGGCTTCGATGCGTTCGGCTGGGGCAGATTCCTGAACTTCACGAGCCGTCAGGCGAACATCGGCCCGGCCGTGCATTTGCCGCTCTTCGACGCGGGCGCGTTGCGCGCGCAACTGAAGGGCCGCTACGCCGACTTCGAACTCGACGTGGCGAACTACAACCAGACGCTCATCGGCGCGTTCCAGGACGTGGCGACCGACGTCTCGACGATCCGCTCGGCCGACAAGCAGCTCGTGGACGCCGATCGCGCGCTAGACGCCTCGACCAAGGCCTGGCAGCTCGCCGTGATCCGCTACAAGGCGGGCCTCTCGCCGCAGCTTCAGGTGCTCACCGCCGACCAGAACCGCCTCGCCGCGGAGCAGACGGTGTCGAACCTGAAAGCGCAGCGGCGCGACCAGCAACTGGCGCTGATCAAGTCGCTCGGCGGCGGCTTCGAAGCGCAAGGCGCGGGGCTCGCGCCGCCGGCCGACGTCGGAAGCGAGGCACGCGGCCAGAGCGACGTGAACGGCGCACCGTGGCGCGGTACGCGCTCGCCGCAGAACGCCGCGGCGTCGACGAACGCGGCAAACGCGGCGCCGGCGACGAACTGAGCGCCGAGCCGCACGCAAACATCAAAAACCGAACGAACAGCACGCAAGCATCCGGAGATCCTTCCATGAGCACCCCCCAGCAGCCGGCGGCCAATCCGCAGCCGAACGCGAACAGCGGCAAGCGCAAGCGCATGATGACGCTGCTTGTCCTCGTGATCGTGATTGCAGCCGTTGCCTACGGCCTCTACTACTTCCTCGTCGCGCGCTTTACCGAAAGCACCGATGACGCCTACGTGAACGGCAACGTCGTGCAGATCACGCCGCAGGTCACGGGCACCGTGATCGCGCTCAAAGCGGACGACACGCAAACCGTGAACGTCGGCGACCCGCTCGTGCTGCTCGACCCGGCCGACGCGCGCGTCACGCTCGAGCAAACCGAGGCGCAACTCGCGCAAACGGTGCGCCAGGTGCGCGGCCTCTTCGCCGACGACAGCCAGTACGAAGCGCAAGTCGCGGTTCGCCAGGCCGACCTCTCGCGTGCGCAGGACGACCTGCGCCGCCGCATGGAGGTGGCGCAGACGGGCGCGGTCTCGCAGGAAGAGATCTCGCACGCCCGCGACGCCGTGCGCAGCGCCCAAGCCGCGCTCGAAGCCGCGCAGCAGCAACTCGCCGCGAATCGCGCGCTGACCGCGAACACGACCATCGCCAATCACCCGAACGTCGAGGCCGCCGCCGCGAAGGTGCGCGACGCCTACCTGGCGAATGCGCGCAACACGCTGCCCGCGCCGGTCACGGGCTACGTGGCCAAGCGCTCGGTGCAGGTGGGCCAGCGCGTTTCGCCGGGCAATCCGCTGATGTCGGTGGTGCCGCTGAATTCGCTGTGGGTCGACGCCAACTTCAAGGAAGTGCAACTGAAGCACATGCGCATCGGCCAGCCGGTCGAAATGACGGCCGACGTCTACGGCTCGTCGGTGGTCTATCACGGCAAGGTGGTGGGCTTCTCGGCGGGTACGGGTTCGGCCTTCTCGCTGCTGCCCGCGCAGAACGCCACGGGTAACTGGATCAAGGTCGTGCAGCGCCTGCCGGTGCGCATCTCGCTCGATCCGGAAGACCTGCAGAAGCATCCGCTGCGCATCGGTCTCTCGATGCAGGTGGACGTGAACATCCGCAACGATTCGGGCACGCAGCTCGGCAACGCGCAGAACACCGTCTGGGAAACCGATGTGTTCGCGAAGTACGGCGCTGAAGCCGATGCGGAAATCGCGCGCATCATCGCCGAAAACGCCGGTCCGAACGCGCACAAGGCGGCCAGCAATAACGCGGGCAACAACGCGGGCCCGAGAGCCCAGATGTCGTCCGCACACGTGGCGAAGCCGGGCGCGTAAGGCAGTTTGAAGCCCTGATAAAAGCACTCGCAAACGCCGGCGCGGGCTGATCCTCAGCCCGCGCCGCTTTGTTTCGGGTGGCCTCCAGGTCAACAGGAAAGGACCCAATGGCAGCAGCACAACAACCGGTCGCGCATCCGCCGCTACAAGGCGCGCAACTCGTGATCGGCACCATCGCGGTGTCGCTCGCGGTGTTCATGAACGTGCTCGACACCTCGATCGCGAACGTGTCGATCCCGTCGATCTCGGGCGACCTCGGCGTGTCGTCGGACCAGGGCACGTGGGTCATCACCTCGTTCGCGGTGGCCAATGCGATCTCGGTGCCGCTCACGGGCTGGCTCACCGACCGCATCGGCCAGGTGCGCCTCTTCATGGCGTCGATCATCCTGTTCGTGATCTCGTCGTGGATGTGCGGCCTCGCGCCCACGCTGCCCTTCCTGCTCGCCTCGCGCGTGCTGCAAGGCGCCGTGGCCGGCCCGATGATCCCGCTTTCGCAAACGCTGCTGCTCGCGAGTTATCCGCGCGCGAAGGCGCCCATGGCGCTCTCGATGTGGTCGATGACCACGCTGATCGCGCCCGTGGCCGGCCCGATCCTCGGCGGCTGGATCTCCGACAACATCTCGTGGCCGTGGATCTTCTACGTGAACATCCCCGTGGGCATCGTCGCTGCGTTCGCCACGTGGGCGATCTTCCGCAACCGCGATTCGGTGGTGAAGAAGGCGCCGATCGACGGCGTGGGCCTGGCACTCCTCATCATCTGGGTGGGCTCGCTGCAGGTGATGCTCGACAAGGGCAAGGACCTCGACTGGTTCTCGTCCACCACGGTCGTCGTGCTCGCGCTCACCGCCATCATCGCTTTCGCGTTTTTCGTAGTGTGGGAGCTGACCGCCGATCACCCCGTGGTCGACCTCTCGCTCTTCGCGCGGCGCAATTTCACGGGCGGTACGATCGCGCTTTCGGTGGGCTACGGCCTGTACTTCGGCAATCTCGTGCTGCTGCCGCTGTGGCTGCAGACCGATATCGGCTACACCGCCACCGACGCGGGGCTCGTGATGGCGCCCGTGGGCTTCTTCGCGATCCTGCTTTCGCCGATCACGGGCAAGATTCTGCCGCGCACCGACCCGCGCTATATCGCGACGGGCGCGTTCGTCGTGTTCGCGCTGTGTTTCTGGATGCGTTCGCGCTACACCACGGGCGTGGATACCTGGGCGCTCACGCTGCCCACGCTCATTCAGGGCATCGGCATGGCGGGCCTCTTCATTCCGCTCGTCTCGATCACGCTTTCGGGGCTGCCCGGCCATCGCATTCCGGCGGCCTCGGGCCTGTCAAACTTCGTGCGGATCATGTGCGGCGGCATCGGCACCTCGATCTTCGAGACGGCGTGGGATCACCGCACGACGTTTCACCACGCACGCCTGACCGAAGTGGCGACACCGACCAACCCGGTCTTCAATCAGTCGATGCAGCAATTCCAGGGCGCGGGTCTCGATCCTTCGCAGGCGCATGGACTCTTCGACCGGATGCTTTCGCAGCAGGCCGCGCAACTCGGCGTAAACGACCTGTTCTGGATTTCCTCGGTGATCTTCATCGTGCTGATCGCGCTCATCTGGATCACGCGGCCCGAGCGCGCCGGTGGAGCGGATGCGGGCGCGGCGGCTTCGGCGGCACATTGAGGCCGATGCGCTGAAGCGCTCCCCGGCTGTCTAAAAGTAAAAGCAAAGCAAAAGCAAAACGACACGTCCGGTTATTCACCGCGGCGTGCCGTTTTAGCTTGTGCGCTCCGGGCGCTATACGAGAGCGCGCTCAGACCGCGCCGCTCACCACCAGCCGCTCCGGCGCAAGCACGCCGTTCGCGGCCTTCGCGACGCCGAGCAAACGCCCGTCGTCCGCGTACACGCGCACGCGTTCGGCCGCTTCGCACACCGCGCGATCGAGCACCAGCTCGTTGAGCGGCAGGCGCTGGCCATGCGTGAAGCGGCGCGCCGCTTCTTCATTGAGTGTCACGGAGGGAAACGTGGAGAGCAACGCATCGACGGGGCGCAGCCAGGTGTCGCGCTCGGGTTCGGCGGCGGCCGTGAGCGCATCGAGCGTCACCGCGTGCTCGAGCGTGAGCGCACCCACGCCCGTACGGCGCAGCATCACGAGATGCGCACCGCAGCCCAGCGCCTCGCCGATATCCTCGGCCAGCGTGCGAACATACGTGCCCTTGCTGCACGTCACGCGAAACGTTACCTCAGGAATCCCGGGAAGCGCGCACGCGATCATCTCCAGCGCAAGGATCTTCACTTCGCGCCCTTCCCGCTCGACCGTCTGACCCGCACGCGCGTATTCGTAGAGCGGCTTGCCGTCGCGTTTGAGCGCCGAATACATCGGCGGCACCTGCACGATGTCGCCGAGAAAACGCTGCATCGCTTCGCGCACCGCGGCTTCGTCGCACGTGACCTCGCGGGTCTCGATCGCCTCGCCTTCGGCGTCGCCGGTAGTCGTGCGAATGCCGAGGCGCATGGTCGCCTCATAGGTCTTGTCGGCTTCGAGCAGATCCTGCGAAAACTTGGTCGCTTCGCCGAAGCACAGCGGCAGCAGGCCCGACGCGAGCGGGTCGAGCGTGCCGGTATGGCCCGCCTTCTTCACGCGATACAGGCGCTTCGCGCGAATCAACGCGTCGTTGCTGGACAGGCCCACGGGCTTGTCCAGCAGCAGCACGCCGTCGAGCAGGCGGCGCGGCACCTTCGCGCGCGGCTCGCCCTGGTTCTTGTTCGATGATGCAGTCATTGCCCGCGTCAGTCGTCCTTCGCGCGCGTGGCGTTCGCCTCGTCGATGAGACGCGACATCTCGACACCCTTCTCGACCGACTGGTCATAATGGAAATGCAACGTCGGCACCGTGTGAATGTGCAGGCGCTTGAAAAGCTGGTTATGCAGATGGCCGGCGGCGTGGTTGAGCGCCTCCTGGGTGGTCTTCGGGTCGCCCGTGAGCGTCGTGAAGTAGACCTTGGCGTGCGCGTAGTCGGGCGTGAGTTCCACGCTCTGGATCGTCACGAGTCCAATTCGCGGGTCCTTCACTTCGCGCATCAGCTCGGAAAGATCGCGCTGGATCTGATCGGCGATCTGCACGTTGCGATTCGGGGAAGTACGTTTTTTCGGCATGATAATTCCACCTCTTGGTCTGCGAGGCAATTCAGGCGGCGTTGCGTCCACGAAGGCGCGCACGGCCGCGCAAAAACAAAACGGGCGGGACTGGCCAGCGCCTGCCCCGCCCGTTATCGGCAAGTCCGCTGCGATTACAGCGTACGTGCGACTTCGGTGATCTCGAACACTTCGAACTGGTCGCCTTCGACGATGTCGCTGAAGTTCTTGATCGACATACCGCACTCGAAGCCTTGCTTGACTTCCTTGACGTCGTCCTTGAAGCGCTTGAGCGAGTCGAGTTCGCCGGTATGGATGACCACGTTGTTGCGGATCACGCGCACCGACGACGAACGCTTGACGAAACCGTCCGTGACCATACAACCCGCGATCAGGCCGACCTTCGGCACGCGAATCACCTGGCGCACCTCGGCCATACCCGTGACCGTCTCGCGCTTCTCCGGCGCCAGCATGCCGGACATCGCCGCCTTCACCTCATCCACTGCGTCATAGATGATGTTGTAGTAGCGGATGTCGATGCCGTTCGCCTCGGCCACCTTACGCGCCTGCGCATCCGCACGCGTATTGAAGCCGATGATGACCGCCTTCGAAGCCGTTGCCAAGTTGACGTCCGACTCGCTGATCGCACCGACCGCGCTGTGCACGATCTGCACGCGCACTTCGCTGGTCGACAGTTTGAGCAGCGATTGCACCAGCGCTTCCTGCGAACCCTGCACGTCGGCCTTGACGATGAGCGGCAGATTCTGCACTTCGCCTTCGCCCATCTGCTCGAGCATGTTTTCGAGCTTCGCGGCCTGCTGCTTCGCGAGCTTGACGTCGCGGAACTTGCCTTGACGGAACATGGCGATTTCGCGCGCCTTGCGCTCGTCCGGCAGCACGATGACTTCTTCGCCCGCGCCCGGCACTTCCGACAGACCCTGGATTTCGACCGGGATCGACGGACCGGCTTCCTTCGTCGGCTTGCCGGTTTCGTCGAGCATCGCACGCACGCGGCCGTAGGCGCTGCCTGCCAGCACGACGTCGCCGCGATTGAGCGTACCCGACTGGACGAGGATCGTCGCGACCGGACCCTTACCCTTGTCGAGCTTCGCTTCGATGACGATGCCCTTGGCCGGCGCTTCGACCGGTGCCTTCAGTTCCAGCACTTCGGCTTGCAGCAGCACGTTTTCGAGCAGGTCGTCGATGCCCGCGCCGGTCTTCGCCGACACCGGCACGAACGGCGAGTCGCCGCCGTACTCTTCCGGCACCACGCCTTCCGCGACGAGTTCCTGCTTGACGCGATCGAGGTTCGCATCCGGCTTGTCGATCTTGTTGATCGCCACGACGAGCGGCACACCGGCAGCCTTCGCGTGCGCGATGGCTTCCTTCGTCTGCGGCATCACGCCGTCGTCGGCCGCGACCACCAGAATGACGATGTCGGTTGCCTTCGCACCGCGGGCACGCATGGCCGTGAAGGCCTCGTGACCCGGCGTGTCGAGGAACGTGATGACGCCACGCGGCGTTTCGACGTGGTATGCGCCGATGTGCTGCGTAATGCCGCCCGCTTCGCCCGCTGCAACCTTGGCGCGGCGGATGTAGTCGAGCAGCGAGGTCTTGCCGTGGTCGACGTGACCCATGACCGTGACAACCGGCGGACGCGGCAGTTGCTCGGCGTCCGTGCCCGTCGCCTGGCCTTCGACCAGCAGCGCTTCCGGGTCGTCGAGCTTCGCGGCAACCGCGCTGTGGCCCAGTTCCTCGACGATGATCATCGCCGTTTCCTGGTCGAGCATCTGGTTGATGGTGACCATCTGGCCCATCTTCATCATCACCTTGATGACTTCGGACGCCTTCACGGACATCTTGTGCGCGAGGTCGGCCACGGTGATGGTTTCCGGCACGTGCACTTCACGCACGATCGGCTCGGTCGGCGCCTGGAACGTCGATGCGTCCTGGTGACGGCCACGGCCCTTCGGGCCGCCGCGCCAGCCACGGTCCACGCCGCCCGACGAGTCGCCGCGCGTCTTGATGCCACGGCGCTTGGCCGCGTCGTCCTGCCAGCCGCCCTTGCCTGCGCCCGGCTTCTTGTTGCGGTCGCCCGCGCCTGCACCCGGCGCGCTCGTCGAAGGCGCGGCCGTCGTGGCCGGCTTCTTCGCCGCAGCGCCAGCCCCGGCGGCCGGACGCGACGGTGCGCCTTCCGGACGCGCCGGCTTGTGCAGCGTGCCCTTGGCTTCAGCCGGCTTGGCCGGCTCGGCAGGCTTCACCGGCTCGGGCGCCTTCACCTGCGCCTTGCGCGGCGTGTTCATCATTTCGCGGATCGCGCGCGCTTCGGCTTCGGCAGCCGCGCGGCGGCGGGCGATCTCGTCCTGTTCCTTCTGCGCCTTTTCGGCGGCTTCGCGCGCGGCCGCTTCGGCCTTCTGGGCCGCTTCGCGCTGCGCGGCGCGCTCGGCTGCGGCGCGCTGTTCTTCCTGCTGGTCCTGCTGTTGCTTCACTTCCTTCGCTTCCGCTTCGGCGTTGCGCTGCGCAGCCACGGCCTGAGCGGCCAGCTCGCGAGCGGCGGCATCGGCCGATGCCTTCTTCTTTGCAAGTTCTTCTTCGGCGCGGCGGCGCTCGGCCTCGGCGGCCTCTTCGCGCGCGCGGCGCTCGGACTCTTCACGCGCGAGGGTTTCCTGGCGCTCCTTGAGTTCCTGGGCCTGACGCTCGAGCAGTTCTGCCTCGCGGCGCGCTTCTTCCTCGCGGCGCTGCAGCTCCGCCTCTTCGGCGGCAGCGGCTGCGTCGGCTGCATGATTCGATGCATCCGCCTCACCGGCGGATTCGTCGCGGCGGACGAACGTGCGCTTCTTGCGCACCTCGACCTGAATGGTGCGAGCCTTACCCGTCGAATCGGACTGCTTGATTTCCGACGTATGCCGTTTCGTCAGCGTGATCTTGCGCTTGTCTGCATCAGTCGAGCCGTGAGACTTGCGCAAGTGGTCGAGCAGACGCGCCTTGTCCGTTTCGGACAAGGAGTCAGCTTCGCTCGCTTTCGTGACGCCCGCCGCCTGGAGCTGCTCCAGCAGCACGCCAGCAGGCATCTTCAGTTCCGCGGCAAATTGGGCTACGTTGTTACTCGCCATTCATTCCTCTTAATGCAAGGACCGATTCCTTGCGGTTGACATCGGGTCATGCGGCCTTCGGTGCCTCACGTCCTGCAAGGCCCCGCCGCGTTCAGTTCAGTGGGTCATGGTCGCTTCCTGCTCGTCGCGCCCTGATGCAGCTTCCCGTTGGCCGGGTCACTGGAACCAGTGCTCACGCGCCTTCATGATCAACGCCTTGGCGGCGTCCTCTTCCATTCCCGTCATTTCGACCAGCTCGTCCACGGCCAGCTCGGCAAGCTCGTCGCGGGTGTGAACTTCATGCTGCGCCAGTTTCGCGAGCAGGTCCGGGTCGATGCCGTCCAGACTCTTCAGGTCCAGCGCAGCGCTTTCCACCTTCTCCTCGTTCGCGATTGCCTGCGTGAGCAGGGCGTCGCGAGCGCGGTTGCGCAGTTCGTGTACGGTGTCCTCGTCGAACGCCTCGATTTCCAGCATTTCGTTGAGCGGCACGTAGGCGATCTCTTCGAGGCTCGTGAAGCCTTCGTCGATCAGGATGTCGGCGACTTCTTCGTCCACGTCGAGACGCGCCATGAACAGGTCGCGCAGCACCGTGCGCTCCTGATTCTGCTTTTGCGCGGATTCGTCCGGCGTCATGATATTGATTTGCCAGCCGGTCAGTTCGCTGGCAAGACGCACGTTCTGGCCGCTACGGCCGATCGCGACCGCGAGTTCGCTCTCGTCGACCACGACGTCCATCGAGTGCTTTTCCTCGTCGACGACGATCGACTGCACGGCAGCCGGCGCGAGCGCGCCGATCACGAACTGGGCGGGATCTTCCGACCATAGCACGATGTCGACGTTTTCGCCACCAAGCTCGTTGCGCACGGCCTGCACGCGCGAACCGCGGATGCCGACGCAGGTGCCGATCGGATCGATGCGCTTGTCGTAAGCCACCACGCCGATCTTGGCGCGCACGCCCGGATCGCGCGCCGCCGCCTTGATCTCGAGGAGGCCCTGTTCGATTTCGGGCACTTCCATTTCGAACAGCTTCATGAGGAACTCGGGCGCCGTGCGCGAGAGTTCGATCTGCGGGCCGCGCGCGGTGCGGTCGACCTTGCCGATCCAGGCGCGCACGCGGTCGCCCACGCGCAGGTTTTCCTTCGGAATCAACTGGTCGCGGCGCAGCAGCGCCTCCACGCGACCCGATTCGACGATGAAGTTGCCCTTGTCCATGCGCTTGACCGTGCCGGTCATGATGCTTTCGCCGCGCTCGAGGAAGTCGTTGAGGATCTGCTCGCGCTCGGCGTCGCGCACCTTCTGCAGGATGACCTGCTTGGCGGCCTGCGCGCCGATGCGGCCGAACTCGACCGAAGGCACCGGCTGCTCGACGAAACCGTCGATCTGCGCTTCGGGGTCTTGCTCGCGGGCTTCGAACAGCAGGATTTCCTGGTCCGGCTCCTGCAGGCCCGCTTCGTCCGGCACGATGCGCCAGCGGCGGAACGTTTCGTGTTCGCCGCTTTCGCGATCGATATGCACGCGGATATCCGCATCCTCGTCGAAGAGTTTCTTGGAGGCCGACGCAAGCGCCGCTTCAAGGGCGGCGAACACCACGTCCTTGTCGACATTCTTCTCGCGTGCCAGCGCATCCACCAGCATCAACACTTCGCGACTCATTGTTTGCGGCTCCTAAAGTCAACTTTGGGGACAAGGCGTGCTTTGTCGATGTCCGCGAGCGTGAAATCGAGCATCGCAGGACCCGCCTTCCCTTCGAATTCCAGACCGATGGACTCGCCTTCGGGAGCATGCACGATGCCCCGGTACGATTTCCGTCCGTCCAATGGCTTTTTCAACGTGATTACCGCTTCGCAGCCTGCGAAGCGTTCGAAGTCCGCCAGTTTTTTCAGCGGACGGTCGAGACCGGGCGACGAAACTTCGAGCCGCTCGTAGTCGATGTTCTCGACCGTCAGAACGTGCTGGAGCTGACGCGTGACCTTCTCGCAGTCCTCGATCGCGATCCCCGCGGGCTGATCGATGAAAATGGTCAGCATGCCGCGCCCGGTGCGCTCGAGGTCGACCAGCTCGTAACCGAGCCCGGTGACCGTGGTTTCAATCAGTTCCGTCAGTTGCACAATGCCCACTCCAGATGTTCCGCGCAGCGGGCCAGCAACTTCCTCAGCTTTCATTTCTGCTTCGCCAGGGATTCGCGGGCCGCGCGCCAGGTGAGCGCGCGCTTCTCACCTACCGGCCCCACGATGACGAACGACCTGGATGGTTGAACGCCCCCCAAATTGACAATGCCGAACGTGAAACGTCGGCATCTGTTTGAAACCAATTTGGGGCGAAACCAAAAAAAAATGGGCGAAACGCCCATCTTCTCACTTAGCCAGGTGGTCGCACCTGGGGCGCGTATTACAGCGCAGATAAATAGCCGCACGCCCAGCGACTTTGTGATTCTAGCCTTTTTTGCACATTAACGCAAATCCGCGGCCAGGCCCAAACGGCCTTTTGCCGTTATTTATGGGCCTGGGAAGAGGATTTGCCGGCGCTTTTGCTCGCTAACGACTCGCATCGACTACGCGCATTTAAAACACCAGCGGTAGCGGCGCGCGCCTCGCGGGTCAGTGGCCGCGTGTGCGGTTGCGCGGCGCGCCACGCGGGCCGCCACGGCTATTGCCGCCAGCGCGATTGCCATTGGGGTTGGCATTGCCGCCACTGCCGCCGTTGCCGGGACCGCCGCGACGATTGCCATTGGCATTGCCGCCTGCTCGCTTGCCTTGCGCGCCGGGCGCACGGTTGCCGTCCACCTCGCGGCCGCCTGCGCGGTTGCCGCCACGGCCGCCGAAACCGGAGCCCGCGCCGAAGTTGCCATGACCCGCGCCCGCGCCGCCGCCGAAGCCGCCCGCCGCACCGCGCCGTCCGTGGCCCTGGCCCTGACGCGGCTGCCCCATCGCACCGTGCGAACTCAGCACCGGCTCACGATCGATGAAGCCCATCGAGGTCTGCATCGGATCGGGCTGGCGACGCTCCTGCTCCTTGCCGCCACGACCGCCCTTCTCTTCGGCCGGCGCCTTCAGGCCCACCGCTGCCATCAGCGCGCGCACCTGGTTGTCCTCAAGCTCTTCCCAGCGGCCGCGCTTGAGGCCCTTGGGCAGGGCGATCGGGCCGTGACGCGTACGGATCAGCCGGCTCACCATCAAGCCAGCCGCCTCGAACATGCGGCGCACTTCGCGGTTGCGGCCTTCGGCCAGCGCGACGTGATACCAGTGATTCGTGCCCTCGCCGCCGCCGTCGCGGATGCGCAGGAAGCTCGCGGGGCCGTCTTCGAGTTCGACGCCCTTGAGCAGCTTCTGGCGCATCCCCTCGCTCAGCTCGCCCACCACGCGCACCGCATACTCGCGCTCCACGCTGTAGCGCGGATGCATGAAGCGGTTCGCGAGATCGCCCGAGGTCGTCAGCATCAGCAGACCTTCGGTGTTGAAGTCCAGACGGCCGACGGCCAGCCATTTCGCCGTTTTCATCGGCGGCAGGCCGTCGAACACCGAGGGGCGGCCTTCCGGATCGGCGTGGCTCACGATTTCGCCGGTCGGCTTGTGATAGATCAGCACGCGCGGCGGCTTGTTCTGCAGCTTGCGCTTGATGGGCTTGCCGTTGATGCGGACCTGGTCGGTCGGCAGGATGCGCTGGCCAATATGGGCGGGCTCGCCGTTCACCGAGACGCGCCCGGCGATGATCAGCTCTTCCATGTCGCGGCGCGAGCCCATGCCTGCATCCGCCAGCACCTTGTGCAGCTTCGGCGCGTCGTCGTCCGGGCTCAGCACGCGCTTGGGCTGCTGTGGGCGGCCGCGGCGCAGCATCGGTGCGTGCACGCCCGAACCGTCGCCATTGTCGGCGTCGAACGCCGGCGAGGTCACGTAGAGGAACAGGTCGTCCTGAGCGTTGCCCGCGGCGGCGGCCGGCTGGCCTTCGCCCCGGCCCTGGCCCTGGCCCTTCTGGCGCTTGCCCGCGCCCTGCTGACGTTCACCCCGACGTTCGCCCTGGCGCTCGCCTTGACGTTCACCTTGCCGCTCACCCTGAGCGGCGCCGCCCGCATTCTGGCGGCGGCCGGGCTTCTTCGCGCCGGCGTCCTTGCGCGGCGGGCGTGCGGCGGCCGCGCGCTCAGGCGCGGCTTCCGGTGCGGCAACGGGCGCTGCGGACACGTCCGCGCCCTCAGCGCCTTCGGACTTTGCCTTCGCGCCTGCGCGGCGGCGCGCGATCAGGCTGCGCGGCCCGCGGCGCAGGCCGCGGCGCGGCCGCTCTTCGCCTTCGCCGCCCTGTGCTTCGCCTTCGACCTGCGAAGCGCGCGTGTCGTCGTCGCGCGCGGAAGACGCGCGGCGCGCGGATTCGGACGCGTCGGTCGAATCGGTGTCGTGGATATCAGTCAAAACAACCTCAAAATGTCAGGTTGCGCGCCCGCTTGCGGGGCGCGTCAAAAAAGCGTGTTGCTTCAGATGCCGCGTCGTGCGGCTTCGTCGTCCGTCGTCGAGACGGGGTCGTCCTGCGCCGCGTCGCGGCGGTCTTCGTGTTCTTCTTCGCCCGCCGCATCTGCTTCGTGCGCGGCACCCTGCGCGCGAGCGTCCGGGGCCGGCCCGTCCTGCGCGAGGCTTGCTTCGTCTTGCACCGCGTCGCCCGATGCATCGGCTGCATATGCAACGTTTGCGCCCGCTGCCTCGTGCGTTTGCTCTGTTTCGTGCGCGGCGTGAACACCGGGCGCCTCGCCCCCGGCCTGCAAGAGCGCATCGACGCCCTCCGCTGCCGCATGTTCCACGCCCGCCGCCTCGATGGCCGCCTCGGGCTGACCGTCGGCGACGAACTGCGCCGCGGCGCTCTCGGGAAACTCGATCGCGTGCTGGGCGAGCAGTTGCTCGCCGAACTGGCTCGACGGATCGTCGAGCGGCGGCAATTCGTCGAGCGACTTCAGTCCGAGATCGTCGAGAAACTCCCGTGTCGTTGCGTAGAGCGCCGGGCGGCCCGGCACGTCGCGATGACCGATCACTTCGATCCAGTTGCGGTCCTCGAGCTGCTTGACGACCTGCGTGTTGACCGTGACGCCGCGAATTTCCTCGATGTCGCCACGCGTGACCGGCTGCCGGTACGCGATGATCGCGAGCGTTTCGAGGACCGCGCGCGAATAGCGCGGCGGCTTTTCGGGATGCAACCGGTCAAGATACGTCCGCATGGCCGGCTTGCTCTGAAAGCGCCAGCCCGACGCGAGCCCCACCAGCTCGACGCCGCGCCCGGACCATTCGTTCCGCAGGTCTTCGAGCAGGTTGCGGACCGTGTCGGCCGAAATGTCGTCGGCAAACAGTTTGCGCAGTTCGCCGAGTTTCAACGGCTCCTGCGTGCAGATCAATGCAGTCTCGAGGACGATTTTCGCCTCTTGGGTATTCATGCAGCCAGGTCAGACCCTAAGTAAGGTAAATCAGGTTCAAGGAACCGGATCAGACAGACAAAGACGATATGGAACTTGGAGACGCGCTCGCCCGATTCTGATCGGTCATATTGATGGGAGCACGCACCGGGGGGCCGAAATGCAGGCACAGAGCCAGACCCAGCCGGAGGGAGCCGCGAAATTCCCGCAGGGAATCGCTTGACTGAGCGCCATATTACGCAAAAACGCGGGGTGCGTAAAGACGCCGTTTTGCCCGAGCGCTCCCATTTTAACGGCTCAATGCGCTCCCACCGCCTCCAGGTAGCGCGCGAGTCGCTCGACGCCCGCATCGAGCCGCGCCGGGTCGCACGCATAGCACCAGCGCACGAAGCCTTCACCTTGCGCTCCGAACGCGCTGCCCGGCGCGAGCCCAAGTCCCGCATCGCGCACCAGCGCCTTGCACAGCGCGAGACTGTTCTGCGCGCCGGCCAGCCGGAAAAAGAGGTACATCGCGCCGTGCGGCACCTTCACGTCGACGCCGGGCAGCTTCGCGAGCGCCGCAGCGAGGTGATCGCGCGAGTGGCGCAGATCGGCGACGAGCGAACGCGTGAAGGGCTCGCCGTGTTCGAGCGCCGCGATGCCGGCCTGCTGCACGAACGAGGGCGCGCACGAGGTGTTGTACTCGACCAGCTTGCCCAGATCGTCGGTCAAGGTGCGCGGCACGACCATCCAGCCAAGCCGCCAGCCGGTCATGAGCCACGCCTTCGAAAACGAATTCACGCAGATCAGCCGCTCTTCGCGCGACGCAATGTCGAGAAACGACGGCGCGGTGCGCTCGCTCGCATCGCCGTAGTAAAGGCGCTCGTAGACCTCGTCGGCGACGATCCAGATGCCAAGGCGCCGGCAATGCTCGAGCACCGCGCGCTGCTGGTCGCGCGTCATCACCCAGCCGGTCGGGTTGTTCGGCGAGTTGATCATGAGCAGCCGCGTCTCGGGAGTGAGCGCCGCCAGCAGGCGGTCGAGATCGAGCGTCCAGCCGTGCGCGCCGTAGCTCAGCGAAACCGTCTCGACCGTGGCGCCGAGAATCTTCGGGATCTCGACGAGGTTCGGCCACAGCGGCGTCACCGCCACAACCCGGTCGCCCGCGCCCACGACGAGCTGCGCCGCCAGCATCAGCGCATTCACGCCGGCGCTCGTCACCGCGAGGTTGTCCACCGGCGTCGCGCCGTGCAGCCCGCTCACGTAGCGCGAGAGCGATTCGCGCAGCGGCGCGATGCCGAGGTTGTGCGTGTAAAACGTGTCGCCGCGCCCGAGCGCCTCGGCGGCCGCCTCGCGGATGAACGGCGGCGTTACGCGGTCGGATTCGCCGAACCAGAACGGCAGCACGTCGGGCACGCCGAACCCGGCGTTCGCCACTTCGCGAATCTGCGACGAGCGCAGGGCGCGCACTGCTTCGCGCGGCAGGGACACGGGGGACGACGAATCGGGATCGCTCATCGGGTTTCGGATCGCGGAATGTGGGGAAACGTGAAGTTTAGCGCGCGGCCGGGCGGCGCGAGGTCCGCGCCGGCATGCACCGGATCGGCGACTTCAACGCGCCCGCTTCAGTGCTGCGCTTCGGGCTGGCCGGCGAGTTGACGGATCAGCGACCAGACCGCCTCGGCGGCCGGCGAGAGCGAGCGGTCACGCCGCCGCACCAGTTCGACCGTGCGCTCCGCGCGCGGCACCAGCGGCCGCGCAAGCAAGGGCGCGCCCGCCGGCACGGGCAGCGCGAGCCAGGGCAGTACGCTAATACCCACGCCCGCCTCGACGAGGCCGAATACCGTGGCGGGATGGCCCAGCTCCTGCACCACGCGGGCGTGCACGCCTTGTTCGCTCATCACGGCGTCGATAAGCGGCCGGCTGCCCGAGGCGTAGTCGAGCATCACGAGCCGCTCGCCGTCCAGCTCGCGCCACGACACTTCCTGGCTCAGCGCGAGCGCGTGATCGCCGCGCACGACCACGCAGAACGAGTCCGTCGTCAGACATTCCGTTTCGAGATCCTCGGCATCAAAGGGCCCGATGATGACGCCGAAGTCGACCTCCCCCGAGCGGATCTTGCGAACCACGTCGCTCTGCACGTCGTCGCGCAATCCGAGCGTGATGTAGGGAAACTGCCGCCCGCACGCGGCCACGACCTGCGGCATCAAGCGGCACGCGACCGTCGGGCTGGCCGCCACGACCACGCGGCCGCGGCGCTGCTCGCCAATCTCGCGAATTTCGCGCAAGGCGTCATCCAGATCGTTGAGAAGGCGCGCAATGCTCGCGATCAGATTCGCGCCGACATCCGTGAGCTGCACCTCGCGCGTGGTCCGGTCGACGAGCTTCACGCCAATCTCGGCTTCGAGTTCGCGCACACAGCGGCTCACCGCCGACTGCGTGAGCCCGATTTCGTCGCCTGCCCGGCTGAAACTCTGCAGCCGGGCGACCTCGATGAACACCCGCAACTGCCGCAGCGTCACATTCATCCGCTCGCCTCATGAATTGTCAATTTTCATGCGATTTTATGCCGGCCACCCGTGGTTGAGGGCGGGGACACCCCATCGACCATGGTTCGCCGCAATGCAGCAATACGGCGCAAACGCACGCAGGACGGGCTTGTGTGCACAAGATTGGTGATTCTCCCGATTTTCTCGACAAGTGTTTTCGAGTCTTATACGCCCCTGGCAATCTCCCGCGCGGGCTTGGCGCCACGCGGCTTCAAGACGAGAACGTACGTGCTGGCACGGTTTTCGCATTAAGGCACGCACAGGTTCGATGGACGCCTCCGGACGCATGCAGTCCGGGACGATCCAGCCGGGCCCGCCTGGTACTCCGGCATCCGGCCGGGAGTCCATGAAGAGTGCGCAGCGCGGGGCAGCGCACCGGAGATAGCTTCGCTGAGGTGAAACATGATGCTGTTCGACGATTTGAGAGACAACGAATGGGCGCTGGTCGAGGCGTTGTTCTGTGCCGAACCGGCACGGAGCGAACGGCGCGGGCGGCCTCGCGTCGAAGCGCGTGCTGTGGTCAACGCGGTGCTTTGGGTGCTTTCGACGGGCGAAGGCTGGTCCAAGCTGCCGGGCCGCTACCCCTCGCCGCCGACCTGCCGCCGCCGTTTCGACGAGTGGCAGGCAGACGGCACGCTTGCCGAGATCGTCAAGCGACTGGGTTCGAACGGGCGTGAAATTTCGCTGCGCGGCCGTATCGGCGCGACGGCGACCAAGCCGCCCGCGCCGCCGAGCCGCGATCGCCTGCGTGGCGCGTTCTGGACGAATCCGGAATCGTGGCGCGCGCCGGTGAAGATGGCCTGAGCCACGCTTGAACCTGCTTTTCCGCCGGGCGCCTCGTGCGTCCGGCGCGTTTTCTCCCCTCTTCCACGCTTCCTGAGCGCAGCGGACCGCCTGCCGGACCGCATCCACACTGACGCCCGTTCGGGCTGATCCAGGCCGCATTGGACATCGCTGCGTACGCAACGAAGCGATCGGCATTGCGCGATACATCTCTTTACCAATATTTACAGCGCGCTTTCGTGCTCGACGCTACCGTAGGAGCATGTCCATTAACGTCAAGAAACTGGATTGACGGGAGCCTCCATGAAATCCATGAACCTCCACATCCGGGGCGTCATGGTTTCGCTGTCCGCCCTCGCCCTTTTTGTGCCAACGGCGTCTTTCGTGTCGTTTAGCGCCGCGGCCCAGCCGCCGCATGCTTCGGTACCGGCATGGTCGATGTCGCGCACCGGCGCGCATGCCCCGCTTCCGCCGGTGGCGCCTGGCCCCAGCGCGGGCAACCCGCCGGTGCCGCGCGGCGACTTGCGCGGCGACATAGCGGACAATGCCCGCCGCAGCGCGTCCCAGCCGCCGCAGAAGCCCGAACAAACGCAACGGCGGTGAGCCGGCCAGCGAAACATCAATGAGGAAACAGTCGGAGCCGAGGAAGGAGAGGCGATGACCGTAAATGACCGTAAGACCGCGAAAGCGGGCCGCAAACGCGCCATGAAGGACCGCGGCTCAGCATATACCCTGCCCCGGGGAACCACCGCGCCTCACGTGTGGTCTACCCTAACGCCATCAAGCACAGCGTGGCAGCAGTAATTCCGGTAAGCCCGTGTCTTTCGATGCGGGCTTTTTTTTGGCGGGTGGAGAATGGTGGCGTGTTACTGGCTCGCTTCGAGTCCGGATTGCGGTACGCGCTCCGCGACGTAATCGGCCACTCGGTGCGCGCTCCACTGAAGCGTGCGCTCGTCGCGCGCGAGCCGGGCGAATTCGGCGCGGCCGCGATCGGTTAGCACGGCGATGTCGACCGGCGCGTGGAAGCCCGGCGCCGGCGCAACGGTGCGCTGCCGGACGATGTCCATCATGCCGAGATCGCGCAAATACTGGAACACTTCAGGACGACGCGCCCACGGGACCTGCCGGTACTGCACCCGCCGCAGCGCTTCGAGTACTGCTTCGTTGGAATACGTGGTCATCTCACTTCTTTCTTAAAATGCAGTCCAGGTTATCCGGTCCCCCGTGAAAGCGGGTTTCCCGCTTCCCGCACGGCCAACGCCGCGCCACGCTCGCGGCGCAAAGGTCGGTTGGACGCACTTTTTCCCGAAAACAATACGTTACCTCATCCAAATTGATTCTAATCGTTTTGTTTGCGCTATTTATTGCGCTCGGCCTGCTGTGGCGCAACGCGCGATGGCGTGTCGCAGCCTGCGCGGCGGCGGTCTTCTGGCTGCTCGCAACCGGCTGGCTCTCCGGGGCGCTGCTCGATTTCGCCCAGCCGGCGTTGTATCGCACTCCCTACGATCAAACGAAGATCGGCCCGGCGAGCTTCGGTCCACGCACCGCCATCATCATGCTGGGCGGAGGCACCGAATCGCGCGACGGCGAACTGGTACCCGCGCGCGACGTGTACGCACGCATCGCCCTTGCCGCCGAACTGCACGCGCAGTGCGCGCGCGCGGGCGGCGCGTGCCGTGTGATCGTGAGCGGCGGCAACCCCGAGCGTCACGCAAGCGCCGAGGCCGACAACTACGCGCCCTACCTGCTGCGCGCGGGCGTGCCGAGCGCCGATCTCGTGCTCGAAAACCAGAGTCTTACGACGTATCAAAACGCGCGCAACGTCGCGCCCATCGTTCGGGCCGGCAACGACGAAACGCTGCTGCTCGTGACGTCCTCGTACCAGATGCGCCGCGCGATGCTCGATTTTCACCGGTTCGACATGCACCCGCTGCCGGCGGTATCGAGCGTGCGCCACGTCGAGCGCGGTCTGCTGCCGCGCGTGGCCAACCTCAGGTCCGCCGAAACGGCGCTCCATGAATCGATTGGGGTTGCCCAGTTTTATGTCTATCGGATGATCGGCTGGTTCTAGCGTCACCGCGTGACGCCACCAGGTGTAACGAGATGTAACTCCCGTGGGAACGGTTTATGCGATGTCATCTGGTGCGAGTATTTGATCGTTAGAATGACATGTCCATCCTGCTTGGACAGGTACCGGCTGGGTCCATAAACCGCTCCTTCGGAGGTAGAGATGAAAAAAGTGTCCCTCGCAGTCCTGATTTCGCTTTCCGCACTGACGGGCGCTGCGTATGCGCAGTCGGACAACGGCATCACGATGAGCACCGATCCGGCCAGGGCAGACGACGTCCTGCAACGCGCCCAGGCCCTGCAGCAGCAACAGGAAGCCGCGCCCGCACCGGCGCCGGCGCCCATGACGCATCACAAGTCGGGGCATTCGCATCACAAGAAGGCTCCCGCCCAGTAAGCCGGGGCGAGGACTGGCCGCACGCGGGCAGCCCCTCACCCGCAACCATGAAGCCGATGCGGCGTTTGCCGTCATCGGCTTTTTTTCTATCCGCTTCCACCTCGTCGCCCCGGCCCTCGTGCGCATGGCCACCGCGCCGGCCCGCGGGCGCGGTATGCTAAAGTCGCGCACCTCGAAAACGCCCGGTCGGCGTAGACCCAACCTTTTGTGCGCGCCACGCGCGGAGAGACACAATGAGCAACATCCAGCTCGATATCGAATGGACCGAAGCGGCCTCACGCAAGATCGAAAAACTGATGCCGCGCGGCGGCAACCAGGACGCATATCTCGCGCTGCCTCCCGTCGAATGCCTGCCGATGGAAGGCGACGTGCTGTTCCTCGGGCCGGCCGGCAAGCAGCAGCCGTTCATCGTCGCCGAACGTCAGTACCATCACGAAGGCGACGCGGACTGGACCATCATCCTCATTCTCGACGTGCCCGACACCGCGCACTGAGCGGCACGTTCCGTCTCGCCACGCCAGGCACGACCGAGGCGAGCAATATTTTCCGATAGTCCGTACACTTGACGACAGGCCCCGCCGGTTATCGCCGTCGGGCTGGCGCCTGCGACAAACGGCAGTCGCGCGGCCCGCGGGCCTGCGGGTTCAAACGCTCACGAACCGCGCGCGACGCCGCGCGTCCCGAGCCATGCCGAACGATCCGTCGAACGCCAGGGCGGTTGCCGCCGCCAGCCTGCTCGCCCAACTCCAGCCGCGCGCTGCGGGCTGGGGCGCGCAATGGCGCGGCTGCGCGCTCGACAGCGCGTTCCAGCCGGTGCTCTCCATCACGCACCAGCGCGTGGTCGGCTATGAAGCGTTGCTGCGCGTGACCGACGCATCGGGCCACGCTGTCGCCCCGCCCGATCTGTTCGCAACGGTCGAAGGCGCCGAGGCGCAGCAACTCGACGAACTCGCCCGCTGCCTGCATCTCGCGAATTTCGTCGAGCAAGGCGTGGAAACCGGCTGGATCTTCCTGAACACCCTGCCGCGCAGCGCACGCGCCGCCGATCCCGCGCAGGCCGCCATCGACGGCTTGTGCCGCTACTTCGACTTCCCGCGCGAACGTGTGGTGATCGAGGTTCTCGAGCAGCGCGGCGGCGACGAATACAGCTCGTTCGTCGACGAACGACCGCCTGCGGGCGGCCGCGATTTCCTCGTCGCGCTCGACGACTTTGGCGCCGGGTTCTCCAATTTCGATCGCGTGTGGCGCTACCGGCCCGACATCGTCAAGCTCGACCGCTCGCTCGTCACGCGCGCGGCCAGCGGCGAAAGTCACGTGGCATTCATTTCGGAGCTGGTGTCGATCCTTCATCACGCGGGCACGATGGTGCTCGCCGAAGGCGTCGAGACCGAGTCGCAGCTCATGGTGCTGATGCAGGCCGACATCGATCTCGTGCAGGGCTTCTGGTTCGGCGAGCCACGCGCTTCGGTACGGGAAGCCGGGGCCGCCGCGCCCGCGCTCGCGCAGTCGATGTGGCGGCGCTTCGCCGACTACCAGCGCAGCACCGAGATCATCGAACAGGTCAATTTCGGCGCGCTCTCGCACGCCATGCTGTGCGGCGCGCGGGTGCTCACGGGCGGCGGAACGCTTGAGGCCGCCGCCAACGCGATCTTCAGCGACGGCGCCAGCCGCGCGCAGCGCGTCTTCACCGCGGACGAACACGGCGAGCAGCACGAACCTTCGATTACGATGCCAGGCGTCGGGCCGCCCGCGCGCCTCGCGCCTTTCTATCCCGATACCGACAGCAACTGGTCGCGCCGCGAGTATTTCCGGCGTGCGCTTGCCACGCCCGGCCGGGTCGCGGTGATGGGTCCGCACTATTCGCTCAACGACGGCGAACTCTGCTACACGGGCGCCATCGCGCTCGACTACGGCGGCGCGACGCACGTGTTGTGCGCGGACTTTCCGCCCGAGCACGGGCCGCGCGAGCGGCCGTGACGCGCAGCGGGCCAATCCGACTGCAAGCCTGCCGCCTGCAAGCCTGCCGCCTGCGCACCGCTATTCGGGTATGCGCCGCCGCCCCGCCTTCAGCTCGCCGGTGCGCGCCTTGCTGTCGAGCCGGCGCAGCTTCGAAGCGCGCGTGGGGCGCGTCGCCACGCGCGCCTTGCGCGTCACGCTCACGCTGTCGACCAGTTCCTCGAGGCGCGCGAGCGCGGCCACGCGGTTCTGCTCCTGCGTGCGGTATTCCTGCGACTTGATGACCACGACGCCCTCGCCCGTAATCCGACGGTCGGCGAGCGCGAGCAGACGCATCTTGAGCACCTCGGGCAACGACGAGGCGCGAATGTCGAAGCGCAGATGAATCGCGCTCGACACCTTGTTGACGTTCTGGCCGCCCGCGCCTTGTGCGCGAACGGCGACGAGTTCGATTTCCTGCAACGGGATGGGCGCGCGGGCAGTCATGGGCGAAGTAAATGAGAGCACGCGGCAGTGTCGCACAGCGCGGCCTGGTTGGCACAAGCACGCCGCGCGCGCAGCACGGCCCAGCGCAAAGCCGGCAAGCCGATACGCCTGATACGCCGCGGGCATGCGGCGTGCAAACAGCCGCTCGGGCGGCCAGGCAGCCAGTTTGCCGCCGCGCAGCGCATGAACCATACTGGCGTCATTCCCTCCTCAGAACCACAGGAGCACGCAACCCATGAAGCTGCGTCCAGCATTCGTCGCCGAACTGGCGGTCAACCTGCTGCTTCCGTGGGTCGCCTATCGTCTCGCCGAGCCGTATTGGGGCGAAGTCGGCGGCCTCGTTGCCTCGGCCGCGCCGCCGCTTGCCTGGAGCATGGTCGAACTCGTGCGCTTTCGGCGCGTCGATGCGCTCTCGGCCGTCATCCTGCTCGGCATCGTGCTCTCGCTGCTGGCCGTCGCGTTCGGCGGCGGCCCGCGCGTGCTGCTGATGCGCGAGAGTCTTGCTTCGGGCGCGATCGGCGCCGCGTTCCTGATCTCGCTATTGGCGAAGCGCCCGCTCGTGTTCTATCTCACGCGAGCCACGGTCGCACGCGAGACTCGCGAGGGCGTCGCGCGGCTCGAACAGCTCTGGAACGAGAACGCGAGATTCGTCGCGGCCATGCGCCTCCTCACGTTCATCTGGGGCCTTGGACTGTGTCTCGATTCCGCGCTGCGCACCTATCTCGCCGCCACCTGGCCCATCGAGCGCTTTCTCGTCGTCTCGCCAATCATCGGCTATGGCGTATTCGGCGCCCTGATGGCCTGGACTTTCTGGTATCGCACGCGCATGCGGCGCATCCATGGCACGCACGGCCTGCTCGGCGATGCGCACGCAACCGCCAGCGCGAACACAAGCACGTTGAGCGTGGACTGAAGACACGCGGTCTGGCACGCACCAGCGGTCAGATCGCGCCCGAAATACGTTAGACTCAGCGCCACAGTCCGCGGCGTACCGTCCGCTCTCGAACTTCCCGGCAGTCGATGCGCTACTCCGTAGAAATCAGGAAATTCCTCTATAGCCAGTACTTTTACGGCGGCCTGCGCATCGCGATCGGCATCTCGCTTCCCGCCGTCCTGTGCCTGTTCGTCTTTCACAAGAGCGAACTGGGCTTCACCATCTCGACCGGCGCGCTCGGCGCGTGCGTGGTCGACATGCCGGGGCCGCTCAAGTACAAGCGCAACGAAATGCTCGCGTGCAGTGCGATCGGGTTTCTCTCCGCTTTTGCGACCGGCCTCGCCACCTTCAGTCCCATCGCGCTATGGGCCACGGTGGTGCCGCTCACCTTCGTGCTCTCGCTGATCGTGGTGTACGGCAACCGCTGGCCGCAGATCAGCTTCGCCACCCTCTTCATGATGGTGATGACGCTCGAAGAGCATTTCACGCCGCATCTCGCGCTCGTCAATGCGCTGTGGATCCTGCTGGGCGGCCTCTGGTACACGGCGTGGTCGACCTTGATCAGCCAGTTGCTGCTCGATCGCATCGAGCAGCAGGCGCTCGCCGAAAGCGTGTTCGCGTGCGCCGACTATCTGCTCGCGCGCGCCCAGTTCTTCGATCTCGACAACGACCTCGACGAGTGCTATCGCAACCTCGTCGCGAAGCAGATCGCCGCCGTCGAGCGACAGGACGCGGCACGCGACATCGTGCTGCGCAACCTGCCCAAACTCCGGGCCGGCAAGATCGACGCGCGGCGCGCCATGCACTTCAACCTGTTCATCAACACGGTCGATCTGCATGAACTGTTCGTGGGCGCGCACACCGACTACCCGCTCGTGCGCAACACGTTCGGCGGTTCCGACCTGCTCGTGTTCTACCGGGACCTGATCCGCAAGGCCGCCGCCGATCTCGAAGACATCGGCCTCGCGGTGCTGCAAAACGAAGCGCCGCGCGCGAGCGTGAACGTGAAGGCCGAACTGCGCGCCATCGAATACGAACTCGATCAGTTGAAGAAGCGCGATCTGGCCGCGAGCGACCCCGAGGTCTATGCGGCGATCTCGGCGTCGTTCCGGCGTATCTGGAGCGCCACGCGGCTGATCGACCGCATGCGCCGCAATCTCGCGAGCGAAGTGCCGGCGACCGAAACCGAGGTGCGCATCGACGAGGCGCTCGCGCGCTTCGTGACGAACCGCCGCGTGTCCTGGCTGCAGATCTTCTCGAATCTCACGATGGCCTCGCCGAGCTTTCGCCACGCATTGCGCGTGACGATCGCCGTGGCGGTGGGCTTCTGGCTCGGGCGGCTGCTGCCGCTCACCAACGCCTACTGGATCGTGATGACGAGCATCATCATCCTGAAGCCCGGCTACTCGCTCACGCGCCAGCGCAATGCGCAGCGTATCGTCGGCACGCTGATCGGCTGCATCGCGAGCATTGCGCTGATCCTGCTCGTGAAGCAGCCGCTCGTGCTGCTCGTCTCGATGTTCGCGGCAATGGTGATGAGCTACAGCCTGCTGCTCTTCAACTACACGGCGAGCGTGGTGTTCACGTCGGCGTACGTGCTGCTGATGTTCCACCTGCTCGCGCCGGGCAGCCTGCGCATCATCGGCGAGCGCGCGATCGACACGGTGGTGGGCTGCATGATCGCCATCGCCGCGAGTCATCTGTTCCCGTACTGGGAATATCGCCTGATGGGCAAACTCGTGCACGACATGATCGCCGCGACGCGCAGCTATCTGGAGGCGAGCTGGTGGTGGAGCGGGCGCGCGAGCGCGCCGCAGCCCGCGTTCGCGGGAGCCGTGGCGAGCGAGGCAGGCGCAGGCGTGCCGGCGCATGCCGCCGCGACCGCCACAACCGCCACTACAACTTCAGCCGTCGATGCGGGCGGCCTCGCGAACAGCGTTTCGGGCAGCGTGAGCGCAATGACGAGCGCCTCGGCGAATGCGGCGACCGTGGTTGACGAAGCGGTTGCGCAGGCGGTTGACGACCCGCCCGCCGCAGCCGCAACCGCCTCGGCCACGGCGACGATCGACCATTCGCCCACCGCCGGCGCGCCCGGTTCGCCCGTTTCAGCCGTAGGCGCGAAAGCCACCGCCCAGGCCGCGCACTCCACGGCGGGCGCAGCCGCAGCGGCGCCTTCGCTGGCGCGCGATTTCCGCTACCGGCTCGCGCGCAAGAACGTACACGTGGCGTTTGCGAATCTCGGCCAGGCGTTCCAGCGCATGATGCTCGAACCGAAGGCCGCGCAGAGGTTCGTGCCCGAACTCAACGACCTGCTCGTGCGCAGCCACGTCCTCGCCTCGCACATCACGGCCACCGCGCCGCTGCTGCGCAGCACGGCGCGGCCCGATCAACCGGAAATCAAGCTCGATGTACTCGAGCGCGCGCTCTCGTGCGTGCACGAGAACCTCGTCGCCGCCGAAGCGGGTACGCCCGCGCCGCTCGATCAAACCGACATCACGAAGCAGCTCACGCGGGAACTCGATGCGATGGTAGTGGAAGCCGAGCGCGCGCTCGGCGCCACGGCGGAGCTTGCGCAGGAACTCAAGCTGCTCGCGCATCAATGCAAGCAGATGATCGCGGCGTCCTGGCTCATTCGCCGGGACGCGAGCATCATCCGCCTGCCGGAGGAATAAAAAGCAAAGCGCCCGGCGCGTCACTGCGCCGAGCCGCTGGCCTGCGAAGCGCCCGCGCTCGCGGCTGCGTTTGCCCCGCTGGCGCCCACCGATTCTTCGTACTCGCGCTTGCTTTTCAGCGCGTTGAACAGCACGGTGCCGATCACGAACACCACCACCACCACGATGAACACCGCAACGCCGACGGTGGGGTTTTTCTTGCGCGGTTCGCTCATCGGTCGTGCCCAGCCTCGAATAGGAATTGGATGACAGGAACGGGCATTCTACGCCGCCATGCCTTGCAGACGGCTTGCGCCACGAGGCGCCTGCGCGGGCCTCAAGTGCCGCTACGCACGGGCAGCGCCGTCGAATACTTGAGCTGCTCCATCGCGAAGCTCGAACTGACGTCGAACAGCGGCACGGCGCGAATGAGCTGCTTGTAGACGCGGTCGAAATCGTCGATATCGGAGACCACGATGCGCAGCAGGTAGTCGGTCTCGCCGCTCATGCGATACGCCTCGACGATCTCGGGAATCTCCTGCACGGCGCGCGTGAAAGTCTGCGCCCAGGCTTCCGTGTGCTGGTTCGTGCGCACGGCGACGAACACCGTCGTTCCCACGCCAAGCTTGCGCGGATCGCACAGCGCGACCTGCGCGCGGATCACGCCCGTTTCCTTCAGCCGTTGCACGCGCTTCCAGCACGGCGTTTGCGAAAGATTGACGCGCTGCGCCAGTTCGGCGACCGGCATCGTCGCGTCCTGCTGAAGCAGCTCAACCAGCTTTCTGTCGATAAGATCCATTTCCGCACCCCCCGAAGCGTAGAAATTTATTCTACACGACGGGAAAACGGGAAAAGAATAGGAAAACTCTTTCCACGCGCAAACGGCTATAAATCTTCCTACAGGAAACGGAAGAAAAAACGCCATGAACGCCCCAGCCGAACTCGCTCTGCTGAGCGCCGTCCACACCGCGGAGCAGCACGCCGCGGCCGTGGCGCGCTTCACCGCCGCACTCGACGCCGCCTTCGACGCCTGCGCGACGCCCGACGACCCGTCGCGCTGCGCCCGCTTCGCGCGCAGCCTGCGCGCGGCGCTCACGCACGCGCTCGCCGACCCGGCGCTCGTCACGAGCGCGCAGCGAGAAGGCTGCGCGGACACGTACCGGCGTCATGTCATCGCGACCGACAGCCGCGGCCGTTATACGGTAGCGGCACTCGTCTGGCAACCTGGCCACGCGAGCCCGATCCACGCGCATCACACGTGGTGCGGTTACGCCGTGCTCGACGGCACGCTCACCGAAACACTCTACGCATGGGACGAGGCGCGCCAGGGCGCCGACGTGGTTCGCTCGCATCCGCGCGCAAGCGGCGCGGTGGCGTTCGGCGGGCGCGGGCGCGCGGGCATCCACCGGCTTTCCAACGGTAGCGGCGCGCAGGCGGTGTCGCTGCACGTGTACGGCGTCGCCGCCGAGCATATCGCTACGCAAGTCAACGACGTGCTGCCACTGCTGCGCGAAAGCGCCATGGGCAGCTAAAACAGACAACCGTTCAGCCGCGGCTGCCCGCCGTGGGAATCTGCGGCGGCGCGCCCTCGGGACCCGCTGTCGGCGGCGGCGCGGGCCGCGGCTCGTGCGACGCATCGCGCGCCACGCCGCCCGCCGCCCGCGCCGCGGACGCATGCGGATGGCCCTGCGCCGCGCCCGCCTCCCCATGCAGCTCGTCGGCATCGCCGCTGCGCGAGGACATGTGCACCTGCATCTGCGGCACCGGCATCTCGATGCCCGCTTCGTCCATATGGCGCTTCAGGCGCGCATTGAACGCGCGAGCCACGCTCCACTGCTGCAGCGGCCGCGTCTTGATCTGCCCTTTCACGACCATCCAGTTCGGATCGAAGCGGTCGAGCCCCCACACTTCCACGGGCCCGAGTATCTCGCGGCGATAGCGAAAGTCGGCCACAAGTTCCGCGCCGGTTTCGCGAATCATGCGCGTGACGGTATCGAGATCGACCGAGAACGGCACGCGCACTTCGAACACGGCAAACGCAAAATCGCGCGAGAGGTTCTTCACGATCTTGATCTGCGAGAACGGAATGGCGTGGATCGCGCCCTGCCCGTCGCGCAGCCGCACGGTGCGGATCGACAGATGCTCGACCGTGCCCGCATGGCCGTTGTCGATGTCGATCCAGTCGCCCACCGAGATCGTCTCCTCGATGATGATGAACAGGCCCGTAATGAGATCGGCCACGAGCGACTGCGCACCAAAGCCGATGGCAAGCCCGATCACGCCCGCGCCGGCGAGCAGGGGCGTGACGTTGATGCCGAGATTAGCCGCGGTGACGATGCCGGTGACGGTGAGAATCGTTACGAGCACGGCGTTGCGCACGAGCGGCAGCATGGTGCGCGCGCGCGTGCTGGGCGCGCGGCCCTTGGTGCGCGCGCCGGTCGGGTTGAGCGCTTCGAGAATCGCGGTATCGATGGTGATCCAGACGAGCCACGCGAGAAACACCGTCGACACGATCGCGAAAATGGCATGCGCTATGCCGCGCGCGGCCACGCTGGCCTCGATGATGGCGGCAAGCGAGATGTCCCAGAGGCGCGCGCACGATTCGAAATACGCGAACCAGATGAACACCACCAGCAGCGTGCCCGCGAAGCGCAGCAGACGCCGCAGATAGGGCGAGCGCCGCCGCACGCGCGCCGGATTCGGGCGCGTGATGCGCAGCACGACCGCCGAGAGGAAGAACGCGAGCACGAGCAGGAGCGCGGAGACCACGGAAATCTGCAGCACGTCGTCGCGGCTGCCGATGCCGCCGAAGGTGGCGACGATCGACGCGCCGGCGAGCAGCAGCATCGGCAGTTGCCAGAGCGAGGCGAGCACGTCGAGGACTTCGGTGAGCGCCTTGTGCCGGTGGCGCAGCGTATAGCCGCGGTTGCGGATCAGATGCGCGACCGGCCGCCGGAACGCGATGGCGAATGCGACCGTCAGCGCGGCGGCCGCCATGTTCGCCGCGGTGCTCACCAGCGCGGCCAGATTCACGCCCAACTGGCGCGCGACTTCGAAATTGGTCGCGGCGTCGCCGAGCGCGGCCAGCACGCCGATCGCGAAGAGCAGCCGGCGCGAGCGTGCGATCAGGAGGCGCACGGCCGCGCGCCGGTGCCCCGAGCCGAACAGCGAGAACATGATGAGGCAGATCGACGAGAACACCGCGCCCGCGACGATCGCGTAGGCGATCACGAGGGCGAGCGTGCGCCCGAGGGCGTCCGGCAGCGAGCGCTCGACCACGAGCGCGCCGACGAACGCCACGATCCACGGCGCCGCGCGGTGCACAACGAAAATCAGCAGATCGACGGTACGTGGATCGGGTCGCAGCCCCGTCTCGACGTCGAAACGCCTGAGCAGGCGCCGCTCGATCCAGCGCAGCACCGCCGCGCATGCGCCCCAGCCGGCCAGCATGGCGAAGAGATCGAACACGATGCGGCCGGGGTTTTCCCCTTCCCCGCCCGAAGCGATGTCATAAAGCTCAAGACCGGCCGCTCTGAAGCGCCCGGCCCAGTAGTGAAACGGACTGCGGCCGCGGCGCGCGTCCGCCTCGACCGAAGCGAGGCCAGACGCGATCGCGCCCAGCAACCCCGAGGTGGCCGCCGCGCCCGAGGCGGGCGCGGGCGCCACGTTTTGCGACACGCTGCGCAGCTTCTTGAGCTGGTTGAGGAGCGCGGTGCGCTGGCGCTCGTTGTCGAGCGTGGCGATGACGCTGTCGAGCGAGCGCGTGAACTCGGCCTCGCTCGCGGGGGAAGGCGCGGATGCCGCCTCGGCTGCGGAGGCGCCCGAGGCGGCGGCCGGCGCGCCGGTGATGATGCTTTTGAGCACAGGCAGCACAGGCGCCGGCACTGCCTGGGCCGAGGCTCGTATGGGCACGGCAAAGCACGCAGCGAGGCTTGCTAGAAGCAGTAGCGCGCGAATCGTTGCGCAAACCCGCGCGCGCACGCACAAACGCGCCGACACGCCGCGCGAAAATGGTGCACGATCCGCCGCACCGAAGCGCATGCGCGACGGCCCGGCGCCCGCGCTATCGCGTCCGATGCTGGTATTCATGGCGGAGGGGCAAAAACAGGACGTTCCAGTTTAGCCGCACTCCGCCTCCGCACGCCTTGCGGGTGCGTAACAGTTTGTCAGCGCGAAGGCGACGCCGCCTCGCGCCGCGGCCTCAGTAGGCCACCGTTGCGATCTGACGAATGAAGCGGCCCTGCTCCAGTTCGTCGACGAAGGCGATCGCGTAGTCCTCGGCAGAAATGCGGCTTTCGCCGTTCGCGTCGGCGATCAGCGTATTCGCGCCCGTGCGGAACGTACCCTTGCGCTCGCCGGGCGCAATGATGGCGGCGGGCGCGAAGAAGGTCCAGTCGAGGTCGCTCACCGTGCGGTAGTAGTCGAACGCCTCGCGGTGGGCAAGCGCGATGGCCTTATACGCATCGGGAAAGCCGTCGGTATCGACAAGCTGCTTGCCGGGCGCGACCTCGAGCGAACCCGCGCCGCCCACCACCACGAGTCGCTTGAGCCCGGCCGCGCGCACGCCCTCGACCAGCGCGCGGCTCGCGACCAGCACATCGCCAGGCTGATCCTTGGGCGGCGCGTAGGCGCTCGCCACCACGTCGTAGCCACGCACCGCCGCGCCGACGCTCGCCGCGTCGAGCAGATCGGCCTTCGCCGCGTGAACGTTCGGCGCGGCGGCCACGCGCTCGGGCTGGCGCGAGAGCGCGCTCACCTGGTGGCCGCGGCGCGCCGCTTCGGCGGCAATTCGCGAACCGATCATGCCCGTTGCGCCAAAGAGCGCGATTTTCAGCGTCTTGCTCATGAACTGACTCCTGTCTTCCGGTATTTATGTAACTACAAAAGTTACATTTTAGGGGTGAAAAAACGGGGCAATGCCCCGCTGATGAATCTGCCGCCGCGCTATCCGCTCATGCCCGCCTCGCCCGCGCGCGTTCGAGTTTGCGCTCGCTGCGCGCCATGTCGTCGACGACGTCCGCGAGCGTGCGGGTGGCGAGCGACGCCTCCATGGCGCGCTGCGCGTCGTCGATCACTCCGCGCAGCGTTTGCTGGATATGGCGCCCGACGAGGCAAGCCGGATTCGGCTCCTCGCGATGCATGGCGAACAACTGCGCGTCGTCCACTGCCTGATAGACGTCGAGCAGCGTGATCGCCTGCGGCTCGCGCGCCAGCAACGCGCCGCCGCCCGCGCCGAGTTGCGACGTGGTGAGCCCCGCGCTGGCGAGCATCGACAAAAGCCTGCGAATAAGCGCGGGATTCGTGTTCACGCTGCCCGCGATGATCTCCGACGACAGCGGTGCGCCCTCCTGCTGCGCCAGCAGCGCAAGCACGTGAACGGCGAAGGCGAAACGGCTACTCGTATTCACGGCGAACCTGCCACTGCTGAGCGGCGCGCGAATGAGTCGACCCGCGCACCCAAAAGTGTAACCATCATAATTACATTAATTCGAAGCGTCAACCGGCCAGTCATCCTGCGCGCGGCGGCCTTACTTCGCGGCATCCGATGCGGGCGCAGGCGCCGATGCCGCCTCGGCGGCATTGCTCGCCCAGCGCTGCAACGAGTGCCCTGCGTTCGTCAAGCCGGTGCCCGTGGCCGCGGCGGCCTGGCCGAGCAACGCTTGCGCCGTGCTCGCCGCGCCGCGCAACTGACCTTGCGCCGACGAAGCCAGATCGGCCGAGGAGGCGCTTGCCTGCTGACTTTGCGATGCGGCCGAATCGAGCTTTTGCTGCGCCGCGCCGAGTTGCTGGTTCACATAGCTCGCCGCCTTGCCGAACGCTTGCGCCGCCTGTTGCGCGGCCTGGTTGGCGGCGTCCTGCGTGGCCTGCTTCACGGCGTCGGCGGACTGCTTGTTCTGATCGGGCGAGGAAGCGTCCTGCTTGTTACAGCCAGCGGCAAGCGCCGCACTCACGAGCAGTGAAGCCAGTATCAGCCTTTGCGTCGAAACCTTCGAAACCATGGTCATCCTGAAAAATTCGCCGCATGAAGCGGCTTGCATAGATGAAAACGCGGCAATGATACGCCGTCGCGCACCACCCATTCCGACGAAATGAGCGAAAAGCCAGCGCGCTCGAACACCGGCCGCGACACCGCGCTCGCATCGGTGCTCAATACCGTCGAGGCCGCCTCGCGCGCGAGCGCTTCGAGGCGCGCCAGCAGCGCCGTCGCGAGTCCGCGGCGCGACCATCCCGGCGCGACGTACAGCATCTCGACCTGATCGAGCGGAAAGAGCTGTCCGAACGCGACGGCGGTACGCCCACACTGCATGTCGCACTGCGCCACGAGCGTCACGCCGCGCGCGAGGCGCGCGTCGAAGTCCGCGAGATCGTCCGCGGCAGCGGCCCACGCCGCGCGCTGGCTCGCGTCGTAGCACGAGACCGCGAGCGTGGTCACCGACGCGCGGAACAACGCCGCCAGCGCGCCCGCATCGCGGCCCGGCACGTAGCGCCGCCAGCCGATGGATGGCGGTGGGGCATCCGTAACGCCATGCTTTGCGAAATCGTCAAACATGATGGAGTAGACTGCCCTCGCGCACGATCTGTTCCACCGTCCACCTCTGGAGACAAACGATGGCCGTCAAGAAGATCCTGTTCCTCACAGGCGATTTTGCCGAAGACTACGAAACGATGGTGCCGTTTCAGGCGCTGCAGGCCATTGGACACCGCGTCGACGCCGTGTGCCCCGGCAAGAAGGCCGGCGAGCGCATCAAGACCGCGATCCACGACTTCGAGGGCGACCAGACCTACACCGAAAAGCCCGGGCACCAGTTCGCGCTCAACGCGACCTTCGACGAAATCGACGCCGCCAGCTATGACGCGCTCGCCATCGCGGGCGGCCGCGCGCCCGAATACCTGCGCCTCGACGCGAAGGTCATCGAGATGGTGCGTCACTTCGCCCAGGCGAACAAGCCCATCGCGGCGATCTGCCATGCGGCCCAACTGCTCGCCGCAGCCGAGGTGATCCGCGGCAAGCGCATTTCGGCCTATCCGGCCTGCGCGCCCGAAGTGCGGCTCGCGGGCGGCGAATACGCCGAGATCGCCATCGACAGCGCCGTGACGGACGCCCCTTTCGTCACCGCGCCGGCGTGGCCCGCTCATCCCGAATGGCTGCGCCAGTTCCTCGCGCTGCTCGGTACGCGCATCGAGCCGTGAGCCAACGCTGATCCATTCGCGCCGCGCCTGTTCTGCGCGTCTGTTCGCATAGGGGCGCGGGAGCGCCGACCGGCCGCCGCTCCCATTTCGGACTGGTCTGATTTCATCGCACTGCGCTGCTCGCCAGAATAACGGCCAGTTATTCTGGAGTACGGAGTGCGTGTCGTGGATCTAACGGACTGGCTGGTCATCCTCGCGATCGCCCTGGCGGCGATTCTCTTTTTCTGCAAGCGCAACGGCCGCGCAGGTAGCCTGACCGACCGGGCGCGCCATCTGCACGGCACGCGCCTGCTCCTGCAGGGCGCGTTTGCGCTGTGGGCCGCGCTGCTCCTGTTCGACCGCAGCTTCTTGCCGCTCAACGTGCCGTTCGGCTTCGCCATGAGTCCTCACGCCATGCTCGCCACCGCCCTCGCGCTCGCGGGCGTGGGCGCCCTCTGGTCGTTTCGCGCGAGCCGGCTGCTCAAGCCGCGCCGCATTTTCAGCACCTGCTGAGCGCGTCGCGACCGCGCCTGGTGCATAAGCGGGTACTAAGCGCCCGCGGGTGGCCGCAGCGCCGTAGCGGACGCCGCCCGCAACTCGCTTCGAACGCTGCCTTTCGCGTTCGCCCCTTCCTCGTCATTGGCGCCGCTCGCGCCGCTGGCGTTATCGCTTGCGCCGTATCCTCCGAAGCCGCCGGGCGATCCTTCCGTTCGCTCCGCGCGTTCGAGCGCGCTGATGAGCTGTTCCGCGTCGCCGGGCAAAGGCGGCGCGACCGCAAGCGCATCGGGCAGCGATAGATAGAACGTCGTGCCCTCGCCTTCCGTCGACTCCACCCACACGCGGCCGCCGTGCCGCTCCACCACGCGGCGCACGAGCGCGAGCCCGATGCCCTCGCCAGGCGCCACATTGCCGTGCATGCGCTGGAACGCCTGAAAGAGCCGCGGCAAGCCCACCTCGGGAATGCCGAGTCCGTTGTCCCGCACGTAGAAAATCTGAAGCGACTCGACGCCCGGCGGCGCGTGCGCCGTACCGATCTCGACGCGCCCGTCGCGCGCGGGATCGAGATAGTTGAGCGCGTTGCCGATCAGGTTTGCAAACACCTGTTCGAGCGCCGTCGGATCGCCCCACACGTCGGGCAGCGTTTGCACGCTCACCTGCGCGCCGCGTGCGCGAATCGAGGCATGCATCGCGTCGACCACGCGCTGCACCAGCTCCTGGACGCTCACGCGCTGGCGCCGGTACTCCACGCGTCCGACGCGCGCGAGCCGCAAAAGCGCGTCGATGATGTGCGAGGCGCGCAGCACGGCCGTCTGCAGGTAGCGCAGCGCCTCGCCGATGTCCTCGTCGATGGTGCGCTCGATGCGCGAGCGCGCCTGCGGCGTGAGCGAAGACTTCGCAATGCGCTCGCGCAGGGCGTCGCACGCATGGTCAAGCTCGCGCGAGAAACCCTGCAGATTCACGAGCGGCGCGCGCAGATCGTGCGACACGCCGTGGATGAACATCTCGTTTTCCTGAGTCTGCAGGCGCAGGTTTTCGTTGATGCGCGCAAGCTGGTCCGCGCGCCGCGCGAGGTCGGCCTGAAAGCCCAGCCGCAGCCGCTCGGCTTCGATCAGTCGCTGGCTGATCTGATGCAGCGTGAGGTCCAGTTCGGCGATTTCGTCGTTGCCCGCCGTGAGCGGCGCGAGCGGTTCGTTCGCGGCCAGCCGGTTCGCGTTGTCGGACAGCGCGTCGAGCCGCCCGCGCACGCCGCGCGTAAACACCCAGACGGCGAGCGCGACCAGCACGATCGAGCCGAGCACGGCCGCCACCACGAGCGTCTGCTGCTGGGCGCGCGCCGCTTCGGCGGCGGAAACGCGCAACACGTCGAGGCGGCGCTCCTCGGTCTGGAAAGAGACGATCTGCGCGCGCACGCGGTCGAGCACGTCGGCGGCCATAAGCTCGCGAAAGCGCTCGGCGAGGTCGGCGCGCCGGCCCGATCGCAGCAGGTCCTGCACGCGGTCCGACCATTGGCGATAGTTCTGCACCGCGTGGCGAATCTGCACGGCGCGCTCGACCTGCGTGGGATTGTCGGCGACGAGTTCGGCGAGCCCGTCGATGCGGCGGTCGACGTCTATCCACATCGAAACGGGCGTGGCGTAACTCGTGTCGTTGGCCGCCACCGCGCCACGCAGCTTCACCGATTCGACCAGCACCGGTTCGAGCACGCGCGAAGCCTGCGCGAGCACCGCCTGGCTGTGCTGGCCCCAGCGTTCGGCGGCTGCGGCGTCGGCCTCGGCCTTCACGATGGCCGACAGCAGGCTCAGTTCGAATACGGCGGGAATCGCGATCAGCAGAAGCCCTTTGGTCGTGAGGCGCATTGCGTGGCGGAGTACCGGGCGACCGGACTTGCGGGAGGTGGCAATCCGGCCATTATGTCGGCGTTTGCACCCTATGTGCGCTTCACGTGCGTCTCTGGCACGACCCGGCCTTTGCCCGCCCGAACCCCGCGATTATTTCGATTAGCCGACAGTAAGTTGATACGGAAAGGGAAATCGAATGAATCGCCCTATTCTGGCGCGCACTTTCCCCACCTTTGCGCGCGCACCCACTCAACGTGTCGGGACGTGGTGCATGCGCCCCACATCACGGCACCTGTATCCAGAACGCAGGAGCCCGGCCTTTCTGCATCGGTGCACGGCCGCACCGGCTTGACGCCTTGAGAACCCATAAATTCCCTGCTTTGGCGCCGAAGCTGGCCCGCACCTTGCTTTGTATGCGCCCATTTTGGGCAAACCGGGTACGCAGATGGACAACCTCAAGACCGGCACCGACACGCTATTCCTGCTGCTGGGCGCCGCCATGGTGCTCGCCATGCACGCGGGATTCGCGTTTCTCGAACTCGGCACCGTGCGCAAGAAGAATCAGGTCAACGCGCTCGTGAAGATCCTCGTCGATTTTTCGATTTCGACGATCGCCTACTTCTTCATCGGTTATACGCTCGCCTACGGCGTGCAGTTCTTCTCGCACGCCGACGTGCTCGCCGAGCACAACGGCTACGCCCTCGTGCGCTTCTTCTTCCTGCTCACCTTCGCGGCGGCCATTCCGGCCATCGTGTCGGGCGGCATTGCGGAGCGCTCGAAGTTCAACCCGCAGTTGTTCGCGACCTTCGTGATCGTCGGCTTCATCTACCCGTTCTTCGAGGGGATGGTGTGGAACAACCGTCTCGGTTTCGAAGATGCGATGACGCACGTGTTCGGCGTGCCGTTCCACGACTTCGCGGGCTCCGTGGTGGTCCACGCGTTCGGCGGCTGGATCGCGCTGCCGGCCGTGCTGCTGCTCGGGCCGCGCCACGGCCGCTACACGCGCGACGGACGCATCGCCGCGCATCCGCCGTCGAGCATTCCGTTTCTCGCGCTCGGCGCGTGGGTGCTCGCGGTGGGCTGGTTCGGCTTCAACGTGATGAGCGCGCAGACCATCGACAAGATCAGCGGTCTCGTCGCCGTCAACTCGCTCATGGCGATGGTGGGCGGCACGCTCGCCGCCTGGTTCGCGGGCCGCAACGATCCGGGCTTCACCTACAACGGGCCGCTCGCGGGGCTCGTGGCCGTGTGCGCGGGCTCGGACATCATGCATCCGCTCGGCGCGCTCGTCACAGGCGCGGTGGCCGGCGCGCTGTTCGTCTATATGTTCACCTGCGTGCAGAACCGCTGGCGCATCGACGACGTGCTCGGCGTGTGGCCGCTGCACGGCCTGTGCGGGGCGTGGGGCGGCATCGCCGCGGGGATTTTCGGCCAGCGCTGGCTGGGCGGGCTCGGCGGCGTTTCGCTCGGCGCGCAGATCGTCGGCACGATTGCGGGCATCGTGATCGCCTTCCTTGGCGGCCTTGTCGTGTATGGCCTGCTGCGCAAGTTCGTCGGGCTGCGCATCGATCGCGAACAGGAATTCAACGGCACCGACCTGTCGATCCACAAGATCACAGCCACGCCGGAACGCGAAACGGTTTCGTGAGCGCCACACTGCTCGCGCGGGCGGCGCCCTGCCGCCCGCATTCGGTCAGCAACCACTCAGGCGCTCATCAAAGCTGACCCATCCCGCCCGCGACGATCACTTCGGTGCCGATCATGAACGCCGATTCGGCCGCGCTCAGATGCAACACCGTCGAGGCGATCTCCTCCACCGTCGCGAAGCGCTTGAGCGGCACCAGCGCGCGGATCGATTCCTCGGCCGCCGCGAGCGCGGCGGCGTCCATGCCGAACTTGTTGTAGAGCGGCGTCTTCACGGGCCCCGGGCTCACCACGTTCACGCGGATGCCGCGCGGCAGCAGTTCCGCCGAAAGCGTCTTCGCGAGCGAGATCAGCGCGGCCTTGCTCGCCGCGTACACCGACGAAGTGGGCATGCCGATATGCGCATTGATCGAGCCGTTGAGCACGATGGCCGCGCCGTCGTTGAGCACGGGCAGGAGCGCCTGAATCTGGAAGTACGCGCCCTTCACGTTGGTGTCGAAGGTGACGTCCCACAGCGCTTCGTCCACTTGCTCGAACGGCGCGAGTTTTGCCACCCCCGCGTTGATGAACACGGCGTCGAGGCGCAGGCCCGCGTCGCGCACGGCGGCAGCCAGTTCGCGCGCGCCGCTCAGCGAGGCCGCGTCGTTGCGCCAGGCGCGTGCGTTCGGGCCGAGCGACTCGCGCGCGGCTTCGAGGCCGGCTTCGTCGCGGCCGGTGACGATGACGTGCGCGCCTTCGGCGGCGTACGCCAGCGCGGCGGCGAGGCCAATGCCGCTGGATCCGCCGGTGACGAGGACAGTTTTGCTGGCAAAGCGGTTCATGACGTTCTCCTTGAAGGGGATAGCCTCGATCTGAGACTGTGATGCCATATTGCCGGCCGGCACGCCGCCTGCCGTACGACGGTCCTGGCGCAAACGTTCGAAGCCGTCGAACGTTTGCGCCCATCTGCGCGGAAAGCCGCCCTCAACCCGTGACCGCGACGCCCTCCACGAGACGCTTCGCCAGACGCGGCTCGCGCAGTTTGTCGATCCACCATTGCAGGGCGCGCCCCACGTGTTCGCCGCGCCACGCCACATAAAGCACGTTCGGCTCGCGCGGGTTGGCCGTGGCCTTCTCGACCAGTTCGCCGCGCTCGATCAGCTTCGCCGCGCGCTGCCTCGGCACCCAGCCCACGCCCAGCCCCTCGCGCTGCGCGAGGATCTTGGCGCGCATCGACGGCACCGCCAGCACCTCCTGAGCGCCAACCAGCCCGTAGCCGCGACCGGACGCGTGCCGCGCCGAATCGCCCACCGCCACGCCGCGCTCGGCCAGCATGTGCTCGCGGGTGAGCGGCGCCTTCTCGCGCGCGAGCCGGTGGCGCGGTGACACCGCGAACACCCACTCCATCACGCCCAGTTCGAACCAGTGCAGGGCGTCGATGGCGGGCGGTTCATTGGTCGCGCCGACGACGAGATCGGCGCGGCCCTCGCGCAGCGCCTCCCAGGTGCCCGAGAGCACTTCGTGCGCAAAACGCAACTTGACGCCCGACTGCAGCGCGTCGAAGTCGCGGATCACCGGCATCAAGAGTTCGAATTCGAGGATCTCGTCGGTGACGATCCACAGGCGGTCCTCCCAGCCGTTCGCGATCTGCCGCACGCGCTGCGTCATGCGCGCAACGTCCTGCATCAGGCGGCTCGCCTCCTCGGCGAGCAGATGCCCGGCGGGCGTAAGCTGCAGCCGGTAGCGCCGGCGATCGAAAAGCAGCGCGTCGAAGCGCGCTTCGAGTTGGCGCGCGGCATGGGAAATCGTGGAAGGCGCCTTGTTCAGACGTGCCGCCGCACGCGAGAGGCTGCCGGTTTCGCGGATGGCGTCGAGCAACGCCAGTTCGTCCTCGGAAAGCACGTGCGACTCCATCGAACGGGTGATCCGCCGATGGTAGGGCAGAAACGCGTCGCGAGTCGCTTTACGTGCCGCCGCGCGAGCGCGGACTGTCAAACTCTCCTTGACGGTCTGTCCATAAAATTTGTCGTTGTTTAGCGTCCTTGCCCGTCAGAGAATCGAACGCGCGTTCACAAACTATCCAGCGTGACCGGGCCAATCCGAAGGGAGAGCGTTGCCATGTCAGTGAAGTCCCCATCAGCCGATTCACCGTCTGCCGCGCGGTTTGCCGCTCAGTCTGCCGCCGGCTTCGTCGACCTGACCGCCATGATTCGCCAACGGGCGCACGAACTCGGCGCCCGTGCCGCCATCGTCTGCGAGGATGAGACGGTGACGTTCGCCGCGCTTCAGGCGATGATCGAGCGCTGCGCTGCGTCGCTGCAACGCGATGGACTGTCACCTGAAGACGTCGTCGCTATTTGCGCATCGAATTCCATCTCCTATGCCGCCGTATTCTTCGGCGCGCTCCGGGCCGGCCTGGCGGTCGCGCCGCTATCGCCCTCCACGCATCCGGACAGCCTCGTCGCCATGCTGGACAACTCGCGGGCGCGGATTCTCTTCGCCGACGACGCTGTCTGCCAGTTGCTTTCGGGCGTCGCGCTGCCGCCCGCGCTGCGCGTCGTCAATATCGGTGCGTCCGGGCAGTACGACGCGTGGCTCGCGCCGGCGGGCGCCGCGCCCTCCCACGTGGAAATCCATCCGGAGTGGGCGTTCAACATCATTTACTCGTCCGGCACGACCGGCGCGCCCAAAGGGATCGTCCAGTCGCACGCCATGCGTTACGCGTACACGCTGCGAAGCCTCGAGCGCGGATACGGGCCGCACGCCGTCACCCTGATCGCCACGCCTCTCTATTCGAACACGACGCTGGTGAGCTTCTTCCCGACGCTGGCGCTCGGCGGGACGGTCGTCCTGATGCCCAGGTTCGATACGAAACAATATCTCGAACTGGCACAGCGCGAGCGTGTGACGCATACGATGCTGGTGCCCGTGCAATACCAGCGCATCCTCGGCCATCCGGACTTCGATCGCTACGACCTGTCCAGCTTTCGCGCGAAGTTCTGCACGAGCGCGCCGTTCCCGGCCGGCGTCAAGGCGGACGCCCTGCGCAGATGGCCGGGCAAGCTCACCGAGTTCTACGGCATGACCGAAGGCGGTGCGTCCTGCGAGCTTTGCGCCGACGAGTTTCCCGACAAGCTGCACACGGTTGGCCGCCCGCTGAACGGCCATGAAATGCGCCTGATCGATGCAGACGGACATGAGGTCGCAGCCGGAGAGGCGGGCGAAATCGTCGGCCGCTCGCCGGCCATGATGACCGGCTACTACCGGCAACCGGAAAAGACGGCGCAAGCCGAGTGGTACGACAGCGAGGGCCGGCGCTTCATTCGCACCGGCGATGTCGGCCGCTTCGACGAAGACGGCTTCCTCGTGCTGATGGACCGCAAGAAAGACATGATTATCTCGGGCGGCTTCAACATCTATCCAAGCGATCTGGAACAGGTGCTTGCCCGGCACCCCGACATCGTGGAATGCGCGGTGGTCGGCGTGCCGTCGCAGCGATGGGGCGAAACGCCGGTGGCTTTCGTCACACTCCGGCGCGGCTGCGCATTGGCAGCCGGCCAGCTCGCCGCCTGGGCAAACGAACAATTGGGAAAGACGCAACGTCTCGCCGACGTCGTGATGGTCGACGCATTACCGCGCAGCCCGATTGGCAAGGTGCTCAAACGGGAGTTGCGCGAGCGCTTTAGTGGCGAGGTCGCCTGATCCGCCGCTTTGAGTCCGTTTGAGTCCGCTTGAGTCCGCTGACGTCCGCTCGCGGCGGGCGAAAAAAAAGCGCCACGTTTGCACGTGGCGCGTTGAAAAGTTCTAGCCATTCCGAGGGCCGTGCTAGAACCTGAGAGACGGTATTCGGCTCACCCGCGCCATCGGAAAAAGATACGCAATTATGCGAATTGCATATTCCCGAGCACATTAAAACCCCGCCAGCGGCGGGGTCAGGGCGTAGTGCCGAAATCGGGTTCCATTTTTTACCTACCTGCTGACTAAGTCAAGCAAAATCTCGCCAAAATACGCCAATCGTCCAGCATCTGGCATCCATTACAATCGTCGCGAATTGTGCGCCCTAATTTAACGAGCGTGATGTTGATTGAACGCAAAAGGCCGTTTCGCACTCAGAGCCCGGGATCGATCACGGCCGCAGTGCGTGAAAGCGAAATTTGAAACCCTGTTTCGGAAAATTGTTCCGCCCATGACTTCCGCACCCGACTCGCGCAATGCCGACGAAACCCCGCGCGACAAAGACGGCGGCGCCGACGAAGTGACCGCGCTCGCCCGCGGACTCGCCGTCCTGCGCTGCGTCGCTGCCGCCGATGCGCCGCTCAGCAACCGCGAACTGACCGAACTCACCGGCATCCCCAAGCCCACGCTTTCGCGGCTCACCGGCACGCTCGTGAGCACGGGCTTTCTTGCACGGCTGCCCGACAGCGAGCGGTTCGTGCTCACGTCCTCGGTGCTGGCGCTCTCCAACGGCTTTTTGCGCAACTCCGACATCCGCAGCCGCGCCCGGCCTTTTCTCACGCGGCTTGCCGAGCGCACCGCGCTTTCGGTGCATCTCACGGTTCGCGACCGGCTGGACATGGTCGTGATCGACGCGATCCGCCCGCGCACGGCCGTGCTCGTCACGCGCCTCGAGGTCGGCTCGCGCATCGACATGGGCCGCACCGCCGTCGGGCGCGCCTACCTCGCCGCGCTCGACTCCCATGCGCGCGCGGAACTCACCGCCGCGTTGCAGGCCAGCGCCGGCAACGACTGGGGCGTTTTCGGCAGCCGGCTCGACGCCGCGCTCGCCGAGACCGCCGTCACGGGCTACGGGCTCGCGACCGGCGAGTGGTACGAGGGGCTCAACGCCATTGCCACGGCGTTCGCGGGTCCCAATGGCGAGATCTACGCCATCAACTGCGGCGGCGCCTCTCAGCAGTGCCCGCGCGAGTGGCTCGTCGCCCATGTCGCGCCGCTGATGCGGGAATGCGTCGCGCGCATCGTCGACGAAATCGGCGGCGCCCTGCGCCTGCCTCACTCAACCTGACAGCCCGAACGCCCTCGCCTTACAAAAAGAACACGAAGGATGTAACGCTCGTAACGTCTCGAAAGAAACGGCACTGGACTGTAACGAAGGGGGCAACGTAGCATCATGCTTTTTGGTGGCAAAGGCCTGCCGCGTTGCCCCGCGTGTGCAAGGCCGGCCAGCCGGCGCCGCAGCCGCCCATGCCCGCGGAAATCGCACGGTGTCGGGCCCGGGCGCGGCGAGCCCTGACATCCGGCCTGCGCACAACATGCGTAGCATCGGCGCGCACCCGCCGCGCCGGCCCCGCGCGCGTCGAGCCCGACACTCCATAATCCGCTCGCCCGAGAGCTTTCGAGAACCCGTTACCGACCTGACCGATGGATCAACAAGAAAAGCGCCCGGATTCCCCCCGTAAAGATACGACGCCGCAGTCCCCCGCTCCGGTCGCCGCGAGGCGCGGCAAGGGCAAGTTCATCGCGCTGGGTGTGGTCATCGTGATCGCCGGCATCGTGCTCGCGCGCTGGCAACCGTGGAACAAGGCGCTTTCGGGCGGCAACGCCGCACCGGCGGCCGGCGCGCGCATGCGTCACGGCGGCCCGGGCGCCGCGGCCAACATGCCTCAGCCCGTGAGCGTGGCCACCGCCCAGGCCGGCGACATGCCCATCGTCATCACCGCGCTCGGCACGGTCACGCCGCTTGCCGACGTCACGGTGCGCACGCAACTATCGGGCACGCTTCAGGACGTGTACTTCCAGGAAGGCCAGATGGTCAAAAAGGGCGACGTGCTCGCGCAGATCGACCCGCGCCCCTACCAGATCTCGCTCGCCAACGCGCAGGGCCAGCTCGCGCGCGACCAGGCGCTGCTCACCACGGCGCGCCTCGACCTCAAGCGCTACCAGACGCTGCTCTCGCAAGACTCGATCGCGAGCCAGCAGGTCGACACCCAGGCGTCGCTCGTCAAGCAGTACGAGGGCACGGTCAAGTCCGATCAGGCCAACGTCGATACCTACAAGCTCGACCTCACCTACGCGCGCATCACGGCGCCCGTTTCGGGCCGCGTGGGGCTGCGTCAGGTCGATCCGGGCAACTACGTGACGCCCGGCGACACCAACGGCATCGTCGTCCTCACGCAGCTCGAACCGATCAGCGTGATCTTCACGACGTCGGAGGACAACCTGCCCTCCATCATGAAGCAATTGCGCGCGGGCACGAAAATGCCGGTCACGGCCTACGACCGCAGCAACACCACACTGCTCGAAGCCGGGTCGCTCCAGACCCTCGACAACCAGATCGACACCACCACGGGCACCGTCAAGCTGCGCGCGAGCTTCACGAATCACGAACAAGGGCTCTTTCCGAATCAGTTCGTCAACGCGCGCCTGCTCGTCGATACGATCCACAACGCCGTGATCGTCCCCACCTCGGCCGTGCTCAACGGCTCGCAGGGGCAATACGTCTATGTCGCGAAGCCCGACAACACGGTGACCGTGCGGCTCGTGAAGGTCGGCCCCGTGGACGCCGAACGCACCAGCATCGCCTCGGGACTCGCCGTGGGCGAGCGCGTGGTGACCGACGGCTCCGACCGCCTGCGCGAAGGCGCGAAGATCACGATTCCCGCCGAGCATCCGCAGCACGCGAAGGGCGCGTCGGGCGCCTCGGGCGCATCGTGGGCCGGCGCGGCCTCGGGCGCGCGTCACGGTCATGGCCACCGCCACGCATCGCAGACGCAAGCCCAGTAAGCCAGCATGAATCCATCCCGCGCCTTTATCCTGCGGCCGGTCGGCACGGCGCTGCTCATGGCGGCGATCATGCTCGTCGGCCTCGTCGCGCTGCGCTTTCTGCCGCTTTCCGCCCTGCCCGAGGTCGATTACCCGACCATCCAGGTGCAGACCTTCTACCCGGGCGCGAGCCCGGACGTGATGACGTCTTCGGTCACGGCGCCGCTCGAGCGCCAGTTCGGCCAGATGCCGTCGCTCAACCAGATGTCGTCGCAAAGCTCGGCGGGCTCGTCGGTCATCACGCTGCAGTTCAGTCTCGACCTGCCGCTCGACGTGGCCGAACAGGAAGTGCAGGCCGCCATCAACGCCGCCGGCAACCTGCTGCCCTCGGACCTGCCCGCGCCGCCGATCTACGCCAAGGTCAACCCCGCCGACGCGCCGATCCTCACACTCGCGATCACCTCGAAAACGCTACCGCTCACGCAGATCCAGGATCTCGCCGACACGCGCCTCGCGCAGAAAATCTCGCAGGTGGCGGGCGTGGGCCTCGTGAGCCTGTCGGGCGGCCAGCGCCCGGCCGTTCGCATCCAGGCGAACCCGCGCGCGCTCGCGGCCTACGGCCTGAACCTCGACGACCTGCGCACGAGCATTTCGAACCTGAACGTCAACACGCCGAAGGGCAACTTCGACGGCCCCACGCGGGCCTACACGATCAACGCGAACGACCAGTTGACCGACGCCGACGCGTACAAGGACGCCGTGATCGCCTATCGCAACGGCCGCCCCGTCATGCTCACGGACGTCGCGAACATCGTGCAGGGCGCGGAGAACACCAAGCTCGGCGCGTGGGCGGACGGCACGCCCGCGATCATCCTGAACGTGCAGCGCCAGCCCGGCGCGAACGTGATCCAGGTGGTGGACAGCATCAAGGCGCTCCTGCCGCAGTTGCAGGAAGCGCTGCCCTCCTCGCTCGACGTGCAGATCGTCACCGACCGCACCACCACGATCCGCGCCTCGGTGCGCGACGTGCAGTTCGAACTGCTGATGTCGGTGGTGCTCGTCGTGCTCGTGATGTATCTGTTCCTCGCGAACATCTACGCCACGATCATCCCGAGCCTTTCGGTGCCGCTCTCGCTCATCGGCACGCTCGCGGTCATGTACCTGTGCGGCTTCTCGCTCGACAACCTCTCGCTCATGGCGCTCACCATCGCGACAGGTTTCGTGGTGGACGACGCCATCGTCATGATCGAGAACATCGCGCGCTACGTAGAGGACGGCGAAACACCGCTCGAAGCCGCGCTCAAGGGCTCGAAGCAGATCGGCTTCACCATCATCTCGCTCACGGTGTCGCTCATCGCCGTGCTGATTCCGCTGCTCTTCATGGGCGACGTGGTGGGCCGCCTCTTCCACGAATTCGCCATCACGCTCGCGGTGACGATCGTGATCTCGGCCGTGGTCTCGCTCACGCTCGTGCCGATGATGTGCGCGAAGATGCTGCGCCACACGCCGCCGCCCGAAAGCCACCGCTTCGAGGCGCGCGTGCATGCGTTCTTCGACTATGTGATCGGCCGCTATGGCGTGGCGCTCGAATGGGTGCTCGCGCGCCAGCGCCTCACGATGATCGTGTTCCTCATCACGCTCGTGCTCACCGGCATTCTCTACGTGATCGTGCCCAAGGGCTTCTTCCCCGTGCAGGACACGGGCGTGATCCAGGCCATCACGCAAATGCCGCAGTCGGTGTCCTATACGTCGATGGCCGAACGCCAGCAGGCGCTCGCCGCCGAAATCCTGAAGAACGAGAACGTCGAGAGCCTCACGTCGTTCATCGGCGTGGACGGCAGCAACATCACGCTCAACAGCGGGCGCATGCTGATCAACCTCAAGCCGCGCGACGACCGCAGCGAAACGGCGAGCGAGATCATCCGCGACCTGCAACGCAGCACATCGCACGTGCCGGGCGCGACGCTCTACATGCAGCCGGTGCAGGATCTGACGATCGACTCGACGGTGAGCCCCACGCAGTATCAGTTCATGCTCACCACGCCCAACATCCAGGACTTCACGACCTGGGTGCCGAAGCTCGTGCAACGCCTGCAGCAATTGCCCGAACTCGCCGATGTCGCGACCGACCTCCAGGACCAGGGCAGCTCCGTATTCATCGAGATCGACCGCGCGAGCGCGGCGCGCTACGGCATCACGCCCGCGACCGTGGACAACGCGCTCTACGACGCGTACGGCCAGCGCATCATCTCGACGATCTTCACGCAGTCGAACCAGTACCGCGTGATTCTCGAAGCCGACCCGGTGCTCCAGCACTACACCGACGCGCTGAACTCGATCTACCTGCCCTCCTCGACCTCCACGACGGGCCAGGTGCCGCTCTCGGCCATCGCGAAGTTCCACGAGCGGCCCGCGCCGCTGCTCGTCACGCATCTCTCGCAGTTCCCGGCCACGACGGTCTCGTTCAACCTGGCGCCGGGCTCCTCGCTCGGCGCGGCGGTCAAGGCGATCCAGCAGGCGGAAAAGGACATCGATCTGCCCGCCTCGTTCCAGACGCGCTTCCAGGGCGCGGCGCTCGCGTTCCAGGCGTCGCTTTCCAACGAGCTGTTCCTGATCCTCGCGGCCATCGTCACGATGTACATCGTGCTCGGCGTGCTGTACGAGAGCTTCGTGCATCCCATCACGATTCTCTCGACGCTGCCATCGGCCGGGATCGGCGCGCTGCTCGCGCTGATCCTGACCGGGCACGATCTCGACATCATCGGCATCATCGGCATCGTGCTCCTGATCGGCATCGTGAAGAAGAACGCCATCATGATGATCGACTTCGCGCTCGAAGCCGAACGCCACGAAGGCAAGTCCCCGCGCGAGGCGATTTACCAGGCGTGTCTGCTGCGCTTTCGCCCGATCATGATGACGACGATGGCGGCGCTGCTCGGCGCCGTGCCGCTGATTCTCGGCTACGGCGCGGGCAGCGAACTGCGCCGGCCGCTCGGCATTGCGATCGCGGGCGGCCTGATCGTGAGCCAGGCGCTCACGCTCTTCACGACGCCGGTGATCTACCTGGCGTTCGACCGCATCGCGCAGCGTTTGCGCGAGCGCTTCGGCCGCGGCACGCCGTCGGCATCGACGGAGAATTGACGCGATGAATCTCTCGCGCCCGTTCATCTCGCGCCCCGTCGCGACCACGCTGCTCGCCATCGGCATTGCGCTGGCCGGCCTCTTCGCGTTCACGAAGCTGCCGGTCGCGCCCTTGCCGCAGGTGGACTTTCCCACCATTTCGGTGCAGGCCAGCTTGCCGGGGGCGAGCCCCGAAACGGTGGCGACGAGCGTGGCGAGCCCGCTGGAGCGGCACCTGGGATCGATCGCCGACGTCACGGAGATGACCTCGCAAAGCTCGGTGGGCAGCACGCGCATCACGCTGCAGTTCGGCCTGAACCGCGACATCGACGGCGCCGCGCGCGACGTGCAGGCCGCGATCAACGCCGCACGCGCCGACCTGCCCACGAGCCTGCGGCAGAACCCGACCTACCACAAGGTCAATCCCGCCGACGCGCCTATTCTGATTCTCGCGCTCACCTCGCCCACGTTGAGCGCGGGGCAGCTTTACGACTCGGCGGCCACGGTGCTGCAACAGTCGCTCTCGCAGGTCGACGGCGTGGGCGAAGTGGATGTGAGCGGCTCGGCGAACCCGGCCGTGCGCGTGGAACTCGAACCGCATGCGCTCTTTCACTACGGCATCGGCCTCGAAGACGTGCGCGCGGCGCTCGCCTCGGCCAACGCGAACAGCCCGAAGGGCGACATCGAATTCGGCCCGCAGCGCTTTCAGCTTTACACCAACGACCAGGCGAGCAAGGCGAGCCAGTACAAGGACCTCGTGGTCGCGTATCGCAACGGCGCGGGCGTGAAGCTCTCGGACGTGGGCGAAGTGGTCGATTCGGTGGAAGACCTGCGCAACATCGGTCTCGCCAACGGCAAGCGCTCGGTGCTCGTGATCCTCTACCGCCAGCCGGGCGCGAACATCATCGAGACCGTGGACCGCGTGATCGCGATGCTGCCGCAGCTAAAAGCGTCGCTGCCCGCCGACGTCGAAGTGATCCCGACGTCCGACCGCTCGGTCACGATCCGCTCGTCGCTCAAGGACACCGAGCACACGCTCATGATCGCCGTGGCGCTCGTCGTGATGGTGGTGTTCCTGTTCCTGCGCAACTGGCGCGCGACGCTCATTCCGAGCGTGGCCGTGCCCATCTCGATCATCGGCACCTTCGCGGCCATGTACCTAATGGGCTTCTCGCTCGACAACCTCTCGCTCATGGCGCTCACCATCGCGACGGGCTTCGTCGTGGACGACGCCATCGTGGTGCTGGAAAACATCTCGCGTCACATCGAAAACGGCAAGTCGCGCATGGAGGCGTCGCTGCTCGGCGCGCGCGAGGTGGGCTTCACGGTGCTGTCGATCAGCGTGTCGCTCGTCGCCGTGTTCCTGCCCATTTTGCTGATGGGCGGCATTGTCGGGCGATTGTTCCGCGAGTTCGCGCTCACGCTTTCGCTCGCCATTGCGGTGTCGCTGGCCGTCTCGCTCACGCTTACGCCGATGATGTGTTCGCGCCTGCTCGAAGAGGCGCACGAGAAAAAGGAAGAAGGCCGCTTCGCGCAGTGGCTCGAACGCGGCTTCATGCGCATGCAGCGCGGCTACGAGCGCACGCTCGGCTGGGCGCTGGCGCATCCGTTCATCATCCTGCTCACGCTCGTCGCGACTATCGCGCTGAACGTCGCGCTTTACGTGATCGTGCCCAAGGGCTTTTTCCCGCAGCAGGACACGGGGCGCCTCGTCGGCGGCATCCAGGCCGACCAGTCCACCTCGTTCCAGGCGATGAAGGTGAAGTTCGCCGAGATGATGCGCATCGTGCAGGCAAACCCGGCGGTGGACTCCGTCGCTGGTTTCTCGGGCGGGCGCGCGACCAACTCGGGTTTCATGTTCGTCTCGCTCAAGCCCAAGAGCGAGCGCAAGGTTTCCGCCGACGAGGTGATCGCGCAACTGCGCGGGCCGCTCTCGAACGTGGCGGGCGCGCGCACCTTCCTTCAAGCGGTGCAGGACATTCGCGTGGGCGGCCGGCAATCGAACGCGCAGTACCAGTTCACGCTGCTCGCCGACAACACCGCCGACCTCTACAAGTGGGGGCCGAAGCTCACCGAGGCGCTCCAGGCGCGCCCCGAACTCGCCGACGTGAACTCGGACCAGCAGCAAGGCGGCCTCGAATCGATGATCAACATCGACCGCGCGAGCGCCGCGCGGCTGAACATCACGCCCTCGCAGATCGACAACACGCTTTACGACGCGTTCGGCCAGCGTCAGGTCTCGACGATCTACAACCCGCTCAACCAGTACCACGTCGTGATGGAAGTCGCGCCGAAGTACTGGCAGAGCCCGGCCATGCTCAACGAGATCTGGGTGAGCACATCGGGCGGCACGGCGAGCGGCGCGCAGAGTACCAACGCGACGGCGGGCACGGTGAGCGGGCCGACTGCCGCGTCCACAGGCGGCACGGGGGCCACCACGGCGACGAGCGCCGCCTCCCTCGCCGCCGACTCCGCGCGCAACCTCGCGACCAACTCGCTCGCCGCGAGCGGCAAGTCGAGCGCGTCGTCGGGCGCGGCGGTGTCCACGTCGAAGGAAACGATGGTGCCGCTCTCGTCGATCGCCTCGTTCGGTCCCGGCACGACGCCGCTTTCGGTGAATCACCAGAGCCAGTTCGTGGCCTCGACGATCTCGTTCAACCTGCCGCCCGGCAAGTCGCTCTCCGATGCAACGGCCGCAATCTACGACACCATGGGCCAGATCGGCATGCCCGCGACGATTCACGGCAGCTTCCAGGGCACGGCGCAGGCTTTTCAGCAGTCGCTCGATAACCAGCCGCTGCTGATTCTCGCGGCGCTCGCGGCCGTGTATATCGTGCTGGGCATTCTGTACGAGAGCTACATCCATCCGCTCACGATTCTCTCCACCTTGCCCTCGGCGGGCGTGGGCGCCCTGCTCGCGCTGCTGCTCTTCAGGACGGAGTTCAGCATCATCGCGCTGATCGGCGTGATTCTGCTCATCGGCATCGTGAAGAAGAACGCGATCATGATGGTGGATTTCGCGATTCAGGCGTCGCGCGAGGGCCTGAGTTCGCGCGATGCGATCTATCAGGCGTGTTTGCTGCGCTTCCGGCCGATCATGATGACGACCTGCGCCGCGCTGCTTGGCGCGCTGCCGCTCGCGTTCGGGCGCGGCGAAGGCGCCGAGCTGCGCGCGCCGCTCGGCATCTCGATCGTGGGCGGCCTGATCGTGAGCCAGATGCTTACGCTCTATACGACGCCGGTGGTGTATCTCTACATGGACCGTCTGCGTGTGTGGTGGGACGCAAAGCGCGGACGCGGGGCGCCGGCGGTTACGGTGGAGTGAGGGTTTGTGCGCCTGGAAACGGCTGAAGCGTGGCTTCAGCCGTTTTTTTATGCGCGCGCGCTTCGCGGGCGAGGTTGCCGCAAATGCCCCGGCAAACAACGCACGATCAGATGCAGCACCAGCGGAACGATGACACCGTCATCCACGACCCCGGCGAGCGGCATCGCGATATTGAAGGGGTCGAGCGCGTAGAGCGCGAGCAGCGCCGTGGCGGGCATGAGCCACACGGGGCGCTCCGGCTGGCGCAGCGCGTGCCACAGCACGCGCGCGTCCCCCTTCACGACATTCCAAAGCAACGCGATACGTTTCATCTGCTTCCTCCTCGCGGCGGCCGACGTGGCCGCCTCAATGCTGCTCGTGGCCCGGGGCGTCCGAGCGCGACGTCCTCACCACGAGGCCGTCCGGCGAAAAATGGGCGTTGAACATGCCGTCGCCCGCCACGCCGCCTTCGGCCCAGTGCCAGCTCCAGACCTCCTCGTGGCTCAGCGCATATTTTGCTACTGTAGCCGGCTTACCGAGCAAACGCCGCACTTCGTCCTGCGTCATGCCCGGCACGACCTGAGCGATATTCTGCGCCGTCAGCGCCTGAGTCATCGCCACGAGTTTGCCGTTGGCGTCGAAGTCGAGCATCCACGTGGTGAGCCCGTTCGGGCCGCGCGGGTATTCGAGGCGCTGCGCGCCGTCGTCGTCCTCCCACACCATGTCGGGCTTGCCCGCTTTCTGGCGCACGTCCTCGACCGTCGAAACGCCGATCTGCAGGCCGCCGAACGCCATCGAATCGGGCTTGACCGCATTGAGCGCATCGGCGACCTTTTGCTGGTCGCACGCCGCGAGCAGCGTGGCACAGGCGGCGATCAGCGCCGCCGCTATCCAGGGTTTGCGGGACATATTCAGTTACGCGGAAGGGAAATCGCTGTGACAGTGCTGGCCGCGCAACGTTCGTTCCACTCGCCGGACAATCTCAGGGCCGCTTGATAAAGCGCATGTTCTGCAACCCTTACAGCTTCTGCGCAATCGCCAGCGTAAAAATGCGCGCCCAGCGCTTCGCTTCGCGCTCGTCCGGCATCGGCAGTTCCCAGAGCGGGCGTTTCGGATCGGCCACGCGCAGCGCCACGTGCCACCCGTTCGCGTCGCGCGCGGGTTGCGCGCCTTGCAGGTCGGCGAAGATATACGCGCCGTGCGCCCCGCCTTGCGTGAGTTCGCAAAAGCGCTTGCCCGCCGCGAGACGGGCCTCGCCCCAGGCGCCGGCCACGCGGTGCGTCCAGTCGCCTTCGCCGCGCACATTGGGCGCGACGTCGCGCATGCGGCGCAGCCACCAGGCGATGAGCGCCACGAACAGCGCCGCGGCGACTACCGCCGCGCCCACGGCGACGCCCATGCCGAAGTGCGCCGCAATGGCGTTGAAGGACCAGTACGCGCCGTACACGAGCGCGGCAAAGGCAATCAGAACGACGACGATCGGCATGCGGGTATTCCAGGGGGAGAGCGGTGCCGGGGCGAGGGATTGGCGCGCCCATGCCGGCATGCGAGGACGAAATGGGAACGAAGCGAGAACGAAATGAGGACAAAGCACGGAGGGGCGACCGGAAGCGATCGCGACAAGGCCCGCGCGTGTAGCGGGCCTCGCCTTTCACTGCGGCTCGCGACGCGACTCGCGACGACTACTGCTGCGGATGCTGCGCGGCCCACTCCTTGACGGCGCGCAGCGTGTTCGCCACGTGCTGGTCCGGCGAGAGGCTCGTGTATTCGTAGATGATCTTGCCGTCCGGCGCGATCACGTACGAAACGCGATTGGCCATCGACTCGTGCATCGGCATCGACGCATCGTACGACTTGATGATCTTCGAGTCTTCGTCGGCGGCCACCGGGAACTTGCTGCGGCACTCGCTCACCGAAAACTTCGTGAGCGTGTCGATGTTGTCGTGCGACACGCCGATCACGGTTGCGCCGTACTGCCTGTACTGATCGACCGCGTCGGCGAATTCGTGCGCTTCGATCGTGCAGCCCTTCGTGAACGCGGCCGGATAGAAGTACACCACCACGGGCCCCTTCTTCAGCTCCGAAGCGAGCGAATACGTGTAGGTCTTGCCGCCCAGCGACGCCTGGGTCGTGAAGTCGGGCGCGGCATCGCCCGGCTTGAGCGTCGCCTGTGCAGACAGCGTGAAGAGCGCAAGCCCGGCGCAGACAAGCGCCGCGGCACCCGCCGCAAAGAACCTCGGTTTCATGTCGGATGTCCTCGAGTTAGATCGCCACGCTGGCGCAGCGATTGCGTTATTGGACCACACAACTCCGGCGCTCGCAGCGCGCGCCACGACAGCCTTACAACTGACCTTCAACCTTCGGCGTACGCCGTGAACCACGCGCCGGCCCACAGGTTCAGTTCGCCGAGCAGCGGCGGCGTGAGCGCGTTGAACATGCCGCCCGCCTCGCGAGCGAGACGCTGCGCGCCGTCGTGATCGCCGCACTCGGCCGCCGTCGCGATGCGCAGCAGCGTGCCGAGCGCGCCGCGGTGTCCGTCCACCGCATCGACGATCTCGCGCGCAAGGCCAAGACGATCGAGCGTGTGCTCGGGCGTCGAGCCCACCAGCACGTGAACGAGCGAGAAGATGCCGGTCATGAAGGCGGCATCGGCGAAATCGGGGTCCTGCGGGCTCAGGCTGCGCGCGGCAAGCTCCATGAAGTGCGAGCGCGTGCCCGCGAGTTGCACCAGCGGGTCCGAGCCCCAGGGCAGGTCGCGTCCGCTTGCGTACAGCAGCAGTTGCGCCCAGCGCGCGATCTGGCGCGTGCCCGCCGCGAGCACCGCTTCGCGCAGCGACGAAATCGGCCGTCCGGGCGCGTACGCGCTCGAATTCACGAGACGCAGCAGTTGCACCACGACGCCCGGATGGCTGCGCAGTTCGCGTTCGAGTTCGGCCGTGCCGACGTCGTTCGCCACGAGCGCGAGCAGGCGCACGAGCGCAAGGCGCGAGGCGCGCACGCGCGGCGCGCGCAGCACCTGCGGGCGCGCGAAGAAGTAGCCCTGGAAAAGCTCGAAGCCGAGCGACGAGGCCAGTTCGAAGTCCTCGCCCGTTTCGACCTTCTCGGCGATCAGCGTCTTGCCGTGCGCGGCGAGGCTCGCGACCAGTTCGGGCAATGCCGCGCGCTCGATCTGCATCAGGTCGACCTTGACGATGTCCGCATAGGGCAACGCGCGCAGCAGGTTCTCCGTGATCTCGCTCACATCGTCGAACGCGATGCGGTAGCCGGCGCGGCGCAGTTGCGCGAGACGCTCCAGCACCGCGGCGTCGAAGCGCACGTGTTCGAGCACTTCCAGCACGAAGCGGCCCGGCGGCAGCAAATGCACGATGTCGTCGAACAGCAGTTCGCGGCTGATGTTGACGTAGCCGTAGTGACGGCCGAGCACCGCGGGCACGCCGAGCTGGCCGATCGTGCGCGTCATCACCTGGGCCGTGGCGAGCGCGTCGTCGTCGACATCCGCGCGGTTCTGCGTGCCGCCGCGAAACAGCAGCTCGTAGGCGTTGAGCGCGCCATGGCGATCGAGGATGGGCTGCCGCCCGAGATAGACGAACGGCTGCGAACCGGTCGATGATCCGGGCGCGGCGCCGGGTTGCGAAGCTGACGGCATGGACGGCGCGGAACCAGGGATGCCCCTGCCCGCATCGTCTCGCGCAGCCTCGCTTGCCGGCGCGGCAAACGCTGACGATGAATCGGACATGGCGGATGACTCGTACGGATGGAATGGCCGGTAATGGCCGCCGACGCGCCGGGCCGCCCCGGCGACCGGCAAGACGGGCGCTTGCGCGCACCGACCCATCGCGCATGGCGAACGGCGTCTCGACCGGCGCCACTTTAACCGAATCTGGACGCCACCGCACCGCCCCGCCGTCGCCTTTATGCATCAGGCGTTTTTTCCGTCGCCGCCGCTAAAGATTTCTCGTCCCAGGTCGATAACTTGCTCTGATGGGCGGCTTTAGCCGGACACGGAAACCGGCCGGGACGCCACAGACAAACAAAGGGTTGCCAGCGACAGACATGGAAGCGAACAGGATCTCCGCGCCCCGCCAGGGCTGGTTGCGCACGGTCGTCGACCGGCTCTACGCGCTTGCCGGCCTGGGCAGCCATGCCGGCGACCCGCCCATGCCTCGCGACGCGCACGCGGCGCACGACGAAGGCGCCGCGCCGCTCGTGCCGCCCTCGCCCTCCTCGCCTCCCGTAGCCGGGCCCGATTACGCGGACGCCATTTCGCGCTCGTTCGAGAATACGGCAGCCGCGGTGGACTTCCTCGTGCACGTGGACGCCAACCTGCACTTTCTGTACGTCTCCGACGCGAGCCTGCGCTTCGCCGGCTATCACCGCGAATTCCTGCTCGGCGCCACGCTCGCCGACATCGTCACGCCCGAGCATCACGCGCGGCTCGAAGCGCTCGTCGCGCGCGCCGCGCACAGCGGCGCCGTGGAAAAAGACACGATCGATCTCGTCAAGGCGCTCACCTACCCGCTGCCCGTGGAGCTGCGCGTGCAGCGCGCCCACTACGGCGAGACGGGCGGCTTCGCCGTGGCGGGCTTCGACGTCTCCGGCTGGCAAGGCACCGAGGCCGCGCTCACCCACGCGCTCCATCACGATCCGCTCACGGGCCTGCCCAACCAGGCCGCGCTCGCGCCCGCCTTGCAGCGCGCTCAGGCCGACGCGGACCACTTCGGCGTACCGGTGGCGCTCCTGCTGCTCGACCTCGACGACTACCAGCGCGTGAATCGCGCGCTGGGCTACGACGCCGGCGACGAGTTGCTGCGCGAAACCGCGCGGCGCCTCACCCATCTCGCGCTGCAAGGCGAAATGATCGCGCGCATCGGCAGCGACGAGTTCGCCATCCTGATCACGCCGCAACGTCACGCCGCGCCCGACGAAGTGCGCGCCGCCGCCGAAGCGCTCGGCCGGCGTCTGCTCACGTCGATCCTCCAGCCGTACTCGTTTCGCAACCAGCCTGTGCATCTTTCGGCGAGCATCGGCATTGCGTTCCATCCGGACCAGCGGCCGGATGCATCGGTCGCGAGCGACGCCGATAACGGCGGCGAGAACAGCGCCGACGCCACGCCGCTCATCCGCCGCGCGGACCAGGCGCTCCAGCAGGCCAAGGCCATCGGTGGCAACACGCTCACGCTGCACGTGCCCGTCGACGACCCCACCGACGCCATGCGCCTGAAGCTGGAGTCGGACCTCTACGACGGTGTGCGCAACGGCGAATTCTCGCTACACTTCCAGCCCATCACGAGTAGCGCGTCGCGCGGCGTGGTCGGCGTGGAGGCGCTGATCCGCTGGCAACATCCATTGCACGGCCTCGTTCCGCCTTCAACATTTATTCCGCTTGCGGAATCCGTCGGCCTGATTAATTATCTCGGCAACTGGGTTTTGAAGGCCGCCTGTATGCAACTGACCCAATGGGACGAGCAAGGCATCGGGCTGCAGTACGTGGCGGTCAACGTCTCGCCCCAGCAGTTCCGCAATCCGCGTTTCAGGGAAAGTGTCGAGGAGGCCATCGAGCTGACCGGAGTCGATCCGCGCCGGCTCGTGTTCGAGATCACCGAAAGCCTGCTCATGCACGATCCGCAGCATGCGAAAACGCTGCTCGAAGAACTCACGTCGCTCGGCATTCGCTTCGCGGTGGACGACTTCGGCACGGGCTATTCGAGCCTTGCGTACCTGCAGCGCTTCCCGCTTTCGAAGCTGAAGATCGACCGGAGCTTCGTCGAGAACCTCATCACTTCGCGCAACGATCAGGCGATCGTGAACGCGGTGGTGGGGCTCGCGCGCACGCTCGATCTCGAACTGGTGGCCGAGGGCGTGGAAACGGAGGCGCAGCGCGAGCTGCTCACGAATATGGGTTGCGAGCACATCCAGGGATGGCTCGTCTGCAAGGCGCTGCCTTCGGAAGAATTGCAGCAGCGCTTCGTGTCGGGTGCATTGCACGTGCACGAGGTGCAATGATGCGGGCATCGCAAACAGCAGGGCTTTCGCGAAATTGACATGGTTCAGATGGTAAAGGCCGTCCTGCTAGACCGCTTGTGGGCCCGCATGAACGAACGCGGGGACTTCCCCTTGCTGTCGCAATCGCTGCGCACCACGGTCGCGGCGATGACCAACGACGACTACGATTTCAGCGCGCTCGTGAAGGTCGTGCTCTCGGATTTCGCGCTCACGCAGAAAGTGCTGCGGCTCGCGAATTCGGCCATGTACATGGCGTTCGGCGGCAACATCACGACCGTCACGCGCGCGTTGATGGTGCTCGGCATGGACGCCGTCGGCCATCTCGTCGTCGGCCTGAAGATCGTCGATCACTTCCACCACAGCGCGCCGCGCCGCATCGACGCCAAGCTCGAACTGAACCGCACCATGCTTTCCGGCTGCGTCGCGCGCAAGCTCACCGAGCACGGCGACCTGCGCGCGGGCGAAGAGGCCGTGGTCTGCACGCTCATGCGCCAGGTGGGCAAGCTCCTCGTGGTGTTCTATCTCGAACCCGAGTGGGACCAGATTCGCCGTGAAATCGAAGAAGGATCGAGCGACGACGAGGCGTGCCTCGACGTGCTCGGCGTGACCTTCGAGGAACTCGGCCTCGAAGCCGCCACGCGCTGGCGCCTGCCCGACACGATCCGCGCGGGCATGCGCCAGTACGACCCGGCCGACAAGGAACCGCGCGACGTGCAGTGGCTGCGCGCCATCACCAACTACTCGACCGAAGTGGCGCGCGTGCTGACCACGGCGGGCCTCACCGATGAGATGCGCGAGACGCATATCGCCGAGCTAGCGCAGCACTACGGCCGCGCGCTTTCGACCGACGCCGACGTGCTCGTGCAGATGAGCCTCGCGCTCGCCCGCGAGGAGGCCGAAGACGGCGTGATGCGCGAGATCGTCGAATTGCGCGCCAACGCCGACGCCATCGCGCGCGAGGCGCTCGATCCCGAAGCGCGCATCGCGGCCGGGGTCGAGGACCTGCGCGCCCTGCCCGCCGACAGCGCGCTCAGCACCGCCCTCACGCTCGCGACCGAAACCGTGCTCGCGGGCCTCGGTTTCGCGCGCAGCGTGGTGTTCGTGCGGCGCGGCGCGAACATGTTCGAGGCGCAGCACGGCTTCGGCCCGCACATGGGCGACGTGCTGCCCAAGCTCGCGTTCTCCGCGGCGTTCCAGCCCGACGTGTTCCACCTCGCCATCGCGAACAAGGTCGGCATCTTCATCGAGAATGCGCGCGACGCGAAGATTCTCGCGCGCCTGCCCGGCTGGTATCGATCGAGTTTCGAAGACGCGCGCGCGTTCGTCCTGCTGCCCGTGGGCGCGCCCGGCGTCGAGCCCGTTGCGCTGATGTACGGCGACTGGCTCGTGAACCAGGAGCCGCGCCGCATTTCGCAGAAAGAGATGAGCGCGTTGAACGATCTCGCGCAGCAACTCGCGCGCTTCTTCCACCACGCGCCGCAGACCGCCTGAGTTCGAACCGGGCGCGGCGCCGCGTTCCCTCGCGGCGCCCGCCTGCCCTTTAGTCTTCGATCCGCTCCAGCCCCTCGTCTTGCGCGTCGCGGCCCGACGTGCCGGCCCATTCCGCGGCCGTCAGCGAGAGGGCGGCGACCGTCGCGGCGTCGAGCGGCGCGAGTTCCGCGCACAGCGCATCCACCCGTTCCCAGTCCGCGCGCTCCAGCGCCTCGGAAAGTTCGAGCAGCCGCCCGAGCGCGCCCTCGCGCTTCACGATCGCCGTGCGGATCGGCTTGGCCAGCGTGAGCACTTCGAGCGTGCTTTCGAGCGGACCGCCGAACACCGCCTCGACGAACGAGAACACGCCCACGAGAAACGCCGCGTCTTCCTCTTCGAGATGCGCGTGCGCAAGCTGCGTCACGGCGACCTCCATGAAACGCGCGCGTGTCGCCACGAGTTGCAGCAGCGGGTCGTCTTCGGCGGCGATCTTGCGGCCGTCCGCGTAGAGCAGCAGTTGGGTCCAGCGCGCGATGGCGTTGGTGCCGGTCGCGTTGATCGCCTCGCGCAGCGTCGTCACCTTGCGGCCGATGTTCATGCTGCCCGAGTTGGCCAGCCGCATCAGATGCATCACGAGCACGGGATTGAGCTTCAGTTCGGCTTCCAGTTGCGCGACGGTGGGCTCGGCCGCAAGCAGATGCAGCAGGTTCAGCAGCGCCTGGCGCGGCGCGCTCGAGCGACGCGCGCCGCCATGCGGTTTCGCGAAAAAATAGCCCTGGAAGCGGTCGAAGCCGAGGTCGTGCGCGCGCTGATAGTCTTGCTGCGTCTCGACGCCCATCGCCACGAGCAGCTTGCCCGCCGACTTCATCACGCTCGCGAACTTCGGCAGCACCGCAGGCGCGATCTCGCGAATATCGATCTTGATGGCGTCCACATACGGCAGCAGTTTCGCCAGCGACTCATCGGCCTTCGAGACATGGTCGAGCGCGAAACGGTAGCGCCGACGGTGCAGCTCGACAAGCCGCGCGATCAAATCCGCGTCCGCGCCGATGCTCACGGGCAATTCGAGCATCGCGCGCTCGGGGCTCACACGCTGCAGGCTTTCGTGAAAAAGCGCTTCGCGCGTCATGTCGAGCCATGCGGGATGGCCTGCGAGCGAGCCGCGCAACGCGGGCGCGCCGAATGCCTTGAAGAGCGCAGCGCTCGCGGCGAAAGGCTGGGGAGTCAGGCCGGAGGCCCGGTCGTGGGCGGCGGCTTCGGCCTCTCGCTCGATGTCGGCGCGTTCGCGCCGGTCAACAAGGCGCGGCAGTGTTTCGAACGCGCAGAGCAGGCCGTCCCGGTCGAGCATCGGCTGACGCGCGAAATACACGTCGATGGGCGGCTCGGCATGTTCCGGCGACGGTGTGCTGCCCGCGACATCTGACGTCTGCGGCCGGTCTGCGGCGTTGAAGCTCATGGTGTCCCCCGCGCGGCGCCGCGCGCATGGCGGCACCCTGGTCCTGGTTTTTGGCATGCCGCAACCGTTTGCGCGACGCATACATGGCGCGCCGGATGCGGCACTTTCTTGTCGCAATTTTATCCTGGCAAGTAAGGCGCGGAAATGAAGTTCTGCCTCGTCGGCGGGATTTTTTGCGGTTTCCTGGGCGCGATAACGCTTGCCGGCGCGGCGTTGCCCTTCGACGCGCGAATGATTTAATACGTAATCCGAACCAAATGCGCGAAAAAAAACGCCGGCTGGATGTCGTCCAGCCGGCCGGTCTGCCTGCATCGGCGAGTTACTTGAGCACGACCTTCACGTCGAAGTACTTCGCTGCGATGCGGTCGAGCGTGCCGTCCGCCTTCAGATCCTTGAGCGCGCCGTTGAGCGCGGCCTTGAGCGCCGCGTCGTTCTTGCGCACGCCGTAGCCCACGCCTTCGCCGAGCAGTTTGGCGTCCACTACCTGCGGGCCCGCGAACGCGAAGGGGGCGCCCTGCGGCTTGTTCAGGAAGCCCTTGGAAGCGGCCTCGGCGTCGAGGAACGAAGCGTCGAGGCGGCCCGAAACGAGGTCCGCGTAAATCTGGTCCTGCGTCGGGTACGGCACGACGTCCACGCCCGCGGGCGCCCACTTCGCCTTCGCGTAGGTTTCCTGGATGGTGCCCTGCAGGACGCCCACGTGCTTGCCCTTGAGCGATTCCGGCGTAGGCTGCAGCGTGCTGCCCTTCTTCGCGATCATCTGGTTCGGAATCGCGTAGATCGGGTCCGTGAAGTCGATGACCTGGCGGCGCTGGTCCGTGATCGACATGTCGGAATTGATCGCGGCGAACTTGCGCGCCTGCAGCGCCGGGATCAGGCCGTCGAACGAGTTTTCCACCCACACGCACTTTGCCTTGAGCTTCGCGCAGACGGCATTGCCCACGTCGATGTCGAAGCCCTGCAGTTCGCCCGCGGGCGACTTCGACTCGAACGGCGCGTACGACGCCTCCAGGCCGAAGCGGATTTCCTTGATATCGGCGGCGTGCGCGGCGCCCGCCGCACCTGCCGTCATGGCGGCCGCGCAGAATGCGAGCGTCGCCAGCTTGTTCCAGTTCATCTTCATCAGTGTCTCTTTCCAGTCAGTTTGGGTGCGCCAACGTGCCCCGTTTGTGCAGCTTCCTGCTTCGATCTGCTGCTAAAAATCGGTATTCCGGCGCCGGCGCAGGATTGCTGCGCCAAGTCGCGGATCGATGGCGCGCACCGGGTATGGCGCGCCGCAGCAACCGCGAGGGCGCGATTGTACCGCGATGCCGCCCGCGCCCCGGCGCGCACCGGCACGCGCTCAAACGAGCACGCCTAACGTCTCGCGGGTGGTGTCGACGACCAGCAGACCCGCGCGCAAGCCCGGCTTCACGCCCGGATTCGGAAACACGATGCGCTCCTCGTCGTGCTGCACCACGTAGCGGTACGCGCCGTCCTCGGCCAGCACCTCGCCGCGCCGGAACGGCGTGAAGTTGGGCACGTCGGCGGCCACGTTGAGCTTGAGCGCGTCGCTCTGCTTCGTGATCTGGCCGATCACCGTGAAGATGCGTGGCATCTGCGCGCCCTTCGGCAGCGCCATCTCGCCCGCCACGAGACGGCGCACGGCGGCGTCGGCCCCCGCGAAGCGAGCCAGATCGTTCTGGCCGAACGGCCGCACCTTCCCCAGTTCGAGCGTGCACGCAAGCGCCCCGCACGTTTCGGCCGTGAACGACGAGAAGGTCGGGCCCCTCTCGGTGTGGATCAGCACGGCCGCGATGCGCGCGTCGGCGAGCCATTCGAGCATCGCGCGCGCGGGCGGCTCGCCCGTGTGCGGCAGCAGCGCGAACTGCTCGAATGCCGATGCGCGGATCGCCGTGTGCATGTCCAGATGCCAGCGCGCGAACGGCGCCCTGGCAGAACTCGCGGCCTTCGCGAAGAAACGCTGCGCCGCCGCTTCGAGCGCCACGGCGCGCGGCGCCTCGCGGCTTGCGGGCACGCGCGCATGGCGGCCGCCGAACAGGCGGTTGAGATCGTCGTCGAGATAGCGCTCGCCCGCGCGCATCGCGCCTGCGTTGCCGAGCACCGCGAGCACGCGGCAGGCGAGCGGCGCGCGGCCCGCAGCGATGTCGGCCACAAGCTGCGAGAGCAGTTCGATCGGCGCGGTTTCGTCGCCGTGCACGCCTGCCGAAAGCAGCACGCTGCGCGTCGTCTCTTCGACGCGTGCCGGTTCCAGTTCCAGCACGCCCTCGTCGATCCATTGCCAGCGCACGCCGTCCGCGCATTCGCCGCGCGCGGCTGCCGGCGTGGCCGGGCGCGTACCGGCTAGCGTGTACGCAAGAAAATCGGCGAGCGGGTGATCAGCGCTGGAAGTCATAGAGCGATCCGAGGCCGAGAATCTGCGTGAGTTCGTCCAGCGCCGTGCGCGACTCGGCGAGCAACGCCGGATCGGTCAGATCCTGCGGCGCGAGCCGGTCGCGGTAGTGGCGCTCGATCCAGCCGTCGAGGCGCGTGAAAAGCGCGTCGTTCATCCACACGCCGGGCGTCGTCGCCGCGCGCTCTTCTTCGGTCAGGACCACGCGCAAACGCAGGCACGCGGGGCCGCCGCCGTTCTTCATGCTTTCGCGCAGGTCGAACACCAGCACTTCGTCCACCGGCCCGCTGCTCGCGGCCAGTTCGTCGAGGTAGATCGCCACGTGCGGATTCTCGCGGCATTCCTGCGGCACGACGAGAATCTGCGTGCCATCGGCGCGGCTCAGCAACTGGCTGTTGAAGAGATACGACGACACCGCGTCGGCCACGCTCACGCGCGCTTCGGGCACTTCGATCACGTGGAACGGCGCGTCGTGCGCCGCGAGCTTCGCGCGCAGTTCGTCGTACACCGCTTTCTGATCGACGAACGCGCGCTCATGGCAAAACAGCGTACTGCGGTTGCCCACGGCGATCACGTCGTTATGGAACACGCCCGCATCGATCACATCGGGATTCTGCTGGGCGAACACGGTGCCCGCGTCGGTCAGGCCGTGGCGTTGCGCAACGGCGCGGCTCGCCTCGAACGTCTGGCGCGCCGGAAAGCGTTTGGGCTCCGGCCCGCGCCGGTACTCGCTGCGCCCATACACGAAGAACTCCACGCCGCGCTCGCCATACTGCGCGCCAAAACGCGTATGGTTGGCCGCGCCTTCGTCGCCGAGCGCGGGCGTTCCGGGCAACGCCTCGTGCACCACGAAATGCGCGGGGTTCGCGAACACCGTGGAGAGCGTTCGGCGCGTGGCCTCGTGTTCGATCGCGCGATGCAACTTGCTGCACAGGTTGGCGGGCGTGAAATGCACGCGCCGGTCGGGCGTATCCGCCGAGGGGCTCACCGTGGCCGCATTGGCAGTCCACATGGCCGACGCGGAGCTTGCCGCCGCGAGCAGCTCGGGCGCGTCCTTCGCGGCGCGCGCAATCGCTTCGGCATCCTTACCGCCGAAGCCCAGCTCACGCAGCAAGCGAATGGACGGCCGCTCCTGCGGCGGCAGCACGCCTTGCGCGAAGCCCAGGTCGGCGAGCCGCTTCATCTTGCGCAGGCCCTGCTGCGCCGCGGCGCGCGGGTTCGCCACGGACTTCTCGTTGTTCTGCGAGGCGACGTTGCCGAACGAGAGCCCGGCGTAGTTGTGCGTGGGCCCGACGAGTCCGTCGAAGTTGGCTTCGAGCGTAATACCAGGGGTTGTCATCGTCGTTCCTTAGAAATGAAGGCCCGGCGAAACGCTCGCGGGCATCTGCAGTTGCGCGCTTTCCACCGACGCCATCGGGTAGGCGCAGTAGTCGGCGGCGTAGTACGCGCTCGGCCGGTGATTGCCCGAGCGGCCCGCGCCGCCGAACGGCGCGCCGCTCGACGCCCCATTGGTCGGCCGGTTCCAGTTCACCACGCCCGCGCGAATCTCGCGCGTGAAGCGCTGCCACAGCGCTTCGTCGTCGGCGAGCAGGCCCGCCGAAAGACCGTACGCCGTGTTGTTGGCCTGCGCGATGGCGTCGTCGAAACCCGCGTAGCGGATGATCTGCGCGAGCGGCCCGAAGTGCTCTTCGTCGGGCAAGTCGGCCACGCCGGTCACGTCGAGAATCGCGGGGGTCACGAAGCCGAGCGCCGGGTCGCGCTGCGTCATCGGCAGCAACGCGCGCGCGCCGCGTTCGAGCAACTGCGTCTGCGCGCTCATCAGCTTCGCCGCCGCGCGCGCCGAGATCACGGCGCCCATGAACGGTTGCGGCTCGGCGTCGTACTCGCCCACCGCAATGCGCGAACTCACTTCGACGAAGCGCGCAAGGAAACGCTCGCCGAACGCGTCCGCCGGCACGAGAATGCGGCGCGCGCAGGTGCAGCGCTGCCCCGCCGAAAGAAACGCCGACTGGATCGCGTGATGCACGGCGGCGTCGATATCCTCGACCGGCGCCACGACGAGCGGATTATTGCCGCCCATCTCCAGCGCGAGCACGATCTCGGGCCGCCCGCCGAACTGGCGATGCAGCAGCGCGCCCGTGTCCGAACTGCCGGTGAAGAAGAGCCCGTCGATCTGCTTGTGATTCGCAAGCGCGACGCCGGTGTCGCGCTCGCCCTGCACGAGGTTGAGCACGCCCGCGGGCAAGCCCGCTTCGCGCCATATCTCGACCGTTGCGCGCGCAACTTCGGGCGCCAGCTCCGAGGGCTTGAACACGACAGTGTTGCCCGCGATCAGCGCCGGCACGATGTGGCCGTTGGGCAAATGGCCCGGGAAATTGTACGGACCGAACACGGCGACGACGCCATGCGGGCGATGACGCAGCACCGCCACGCCGTCTGCCATCGGCGCACGCTTCTCGCCGGTGCGCTCGCCGTAGGCGGTAATCGATATCGCCACCTTCGCGGCCATCGACGCCGCCTCGGTGCGCGCTTCCCAGAGCGGCTTGCCGGTCTCGCGGCCAATGGCCTGCGCGAGCGTTTCCTTCTTTTCGGCAACGAGCGCGGCGAAGCGCTTCACGATCTCGCAACGCGCTTCGAGCGGCGTTTGCGACCACGCGGCGAACGTGCGGCGCGCGGCGCTCACGGCACGATCGACATCGTCCGCGTTTGCGGCATTGCCGCTCCACACGGTTTCGCCGGTGCCCGGGTTGCGCGAAGCGAACGCCGGGCCAGAGGCCGCGCACCATTGTCCATCGATGTAAAGCTCGTTCATGGTCATCCTTATTTTTGCTTCGATGCGGGCCCAAGGACGCGCACCGGATCGCCCGCCGCGACGTTCAGCGCCGCCGCCTCTTTCTCGCTCAGCGTGAATACGCCGTCGTGCACCACGCCCGGCGCGAAACCCACGCGAAAATCGCCCAGCGACGTGTTGGAGACGAGCGAGCGCACGCCCTCTTCGGCGCGTGCTTCGCCGATTTCGACCGGCACCACGACGCTGTCGCGCACCGTGCGCAGATCGCCGATATGGCATTCGAGCACCGGACCCGCGTCGAAGATATCGACGTGATTCTCGTAGCGCAGCCCCTCGGCTTCGAGCATGCGGCGCGCGGGAATCGTGTCGGCATGCGTGAGGCCGACGCACGCCTGCGCTTCCTCGGGCAACAGTTCGACATACACGGGATAACGCGGCATCAGTTCCGCGAGGAACGATTTGCGTCCGTGCGAGCTGAGGTAGTCGGCGGCGTTGAAATCGATCTGGTAGAAGTGCGAACCAACTGCGCGCCAGAACGGCGACGTGCCTTGCGCGTCGAAGTGGCCGCGCAGTTCGGCGCACAGGCGCTCGGGAAAACGTTCGCGAAACTGCGCGATGAACATGAAGCGCGAGCGCGAAAGCAGCCCGCCCACGCCGCCCGTGCGAAAGCGCGGCGAGAGAAAGAGCGAACACACCTCGGCGTAGCCCGTGAGATCGTGCGAGATATTGAGCGCGCGCATGCGCGTCCAGATGCCCAGTTCCTGGCTCGCATGCACCACCGTGCTCACGCGGTAGTTGTAGAACGGCTGCTCCAGCCCAACGGCCGTTTCGATGCCGCATACGCCGGCCACGTCGCCCGTGGCCGTGTCCTCCATCACGAAGAAGTAGCCGGCCTCGCGCGATTCGGCCTCGCCCGCCAGCGTGCGCCGCGCGCGCTCGATGCGCGCCTTGAGCGCCTCGCGGTCGGGCTTGAAGGTGGTGAGGCCGGGGCCCGTTTCCTGGGCGAGCGCGACGAGCGCGTCCACGTCGCCCGTTTGCACGACGCGTACCACGATCATTGTGCGTCTCCCATGTATGCGTCGTCCTCTGTTTGCGAAGTGGCGCGATAAAGCGGCGCGCAGCGCACCGGTTCGCCTTCCTGCACGCCGAGCGCCGCGCGTGCGGCGGCGTCGAGCGGCGCGAAGCTTCGTTCTTTCGCGCCCGCGCCCGGCTCGCTCTGCGGCAGCGCCGCCAGCACGCAGCGGAATTCGCCCGCGCGCTGGCTCGCGACCAGATACGCCGCGCCTTCGCGATTCGTTGCGGGCGCAACTTCACGCGCGGTGCGCGTCTCGCTTCCGGCCACCGAGGCCGTGCGATCCACCTGGGCCGTGAGCACCGGACCCGCATCGAAAATATCGACGTAGCGGTCAGGCTCGAAGCCCTCTTCCAGATGAATTTCGTAAGCGAGCAACGCGCTCGGGTCGGGCTCGCCGAGCACGCGCTGCGCAGGCTCCGGCAGCAGCGGCACATAGAGCGGATAGGCCGGCATCACCTCGGCGATGAAGGTGCGGCTGCGGCCGCCCGAAGCCAGTTCGATGTCCTTGAAATCGCGCCCGAAGAACTTGCGCCCCACGGCTTCCCAGAAGGGCGACGCGCCCTTGTCGTCGGTCACGCCGAGCAGCAGCGTGAACACTTCCGGCGTGAAGCGCCGGCGATTCATCGCGACATACATCATGCGTGCGCGTGACATCAGATGCGCGGCTGCGTCGCCGCGCAGCGTCGGCTCGATATAAAAGCCCGCGAGACGGCTCTTGCCCGTGAGTTCGTGCGACATCGTGAGCGCGTGAATCTTGCGGTTCACATGCAATTCGCGCGACGCATGAATGAGCGCGTCGTTGCGAAACGCGTAGAACGGCTCGGCGTAGCCGGCCGCCGCCACGATGCTCGACGTGCCGACGAGACGCCCCGTGGCGGAATCTTCGAGCACGAATAGATAGAACTCCTCACCGGGGAAGTCCACGTCGGCGCGAAACGAATCTTCCGAAAGCGCGATGCGCGCTTCGAGCGCCGCGCGGTCGTGCGGCAGCGAGTGCAGTACCGGCTGCGCGGTGCGCGCCATATGGGCGATCGCGTCGAGATCGGAAAGCCTGGCGGGGCGAACGAATAGCATCGTCGGTCCTGTGTGTGCGGTTACGCGTGTGCCCGGATCAGCGTGCGCCGATCACGTCTGCGCAGGCCTGCTCGAAGCGTGCAAAGCCTTCGTCGAGGTCCGCTTCGGGAATGATGAGCGACGGCGCGAAGCGCAGCACGTCGGGCCCGGCAATCAGCATCATCACGCCGCGATTCGCCGCCGCCGCGTTGAAATCCTTGGCGCGGCCCGCAAAGCGCGCATTCAGTTCGGCGCCGATCAAGAGGCCCTTGCCGCGCACTTCCTTGAACATATCGAAGCGCTCGTTGAGCTTCGCGAGCTTGCCGCGAATCGCTTCGCCGCGCGCACGCACGCCCGCCAGCAGCGCCGGATCGCTCACGAGTTCGACCACCTTGCCCGCAATCGCCGCACCGAGCGGATTGCCGCCATAGGTCGTGCCGTGCACGCCCACCTTGAAGTGCGCGGCAATCGCTTCGGTCGTGAGCATCGCGCCGATCGGGAAGCCGTTGCCGAGCGCCTTGGCCGTCGTGAGAATGTCGGGCGTGACGCCGGTATCTTCGTACGCATAGAAGCGGCCCGTGCGACCCACGCCCGTTTGCACCTCGTCGAAAATCAGCAGCGCGCCGTGCGCGTCGCACGCTTCGCGCAGCGCGCGCAGGAACGCGGGATCGGCGGGAATCACGCCGCCTTCGCCCTGCACCGGCTCGACGATCACGGCGCAGGTCTGCGCGCCGATGGCGCGCTTCGCCGCTTCGATGTCGTTGTACGGCAGATGCGTGATGCCGCCTGGCACGGGGCCGAAGCCTTCCGAATACTTGGGCTGCCCGCCCACGCTCACGGTGAAGAACGTGCGGCCATGGAACGACTGCGTGAACGACACGATCCCGGACTTGTCCGCGCCGTGCCGATCGAACGCCACGCGGCGCGCGAGTTTGAGCGCCGCCTCGTTGGCTTCGGCGCCCGAGTTCGCGAAGAACGCGCGGTCGGCGAACGTGAGCGCTTCGAGCTGGCGCGCGAGGCGCAGCACCGGCTCGTTGGTGTAGCCGTTGCCGATGTGCCAGAGCTTGCCGCCCTGCTCATGGAGCACCTTGAGCAACTCAGGGTGCGCATGGCCGAGCGAGGTCACGGCGATGCCGCACGCAAAGTCGATGTAGTCGCGACCCTCGGTGTCCCACACGCGCGAGCCGACACCGCGGTCCGGCACGAACGGCGCGGGCGAGAAACACGGCACCATCACTTCGTCGAAGGTCTTGCGGCTCACAGTCTGGTCGTTCATGGCGGTTCCTCTGGTTTCCTTAGTCCGCGGTGCGGGTCGAATTCGGGGTCGATGCGTCGGGGCGCAGCCCTTTCGCGTCAGCTAGATGCAGTGTAGGCAAGTCGGCCTCAATCGTCTTGCGCAGGCGCGACGCGTTCTTTCGTGTGGAACCTGCAAGATCGAGACGACACGCCGCAGCGCGCGCCGGCTTACCGGACTTCCGGCGGCTCGACGAGCGCGCCCACGCGCGGTTCGGCGGCGGCCCCGCCATGCTGGCGCTCGATCCAGTTGCGGCGATCCTCGCGCGGCGTCACGCCGAAACGCTCGCGGTACGCATTCGAAAAATGCGCCGCCGACGCAAACCCGCACGCAAGACTGATCTGCACCACGGACTTGCTGGTGCGCTGCAACTGCGAGCGCGCCTTGGCGAGGCGCAAACCCAGGTAGTACTTGGACGGCATCGCGCCGAGGTACTGGCGAAAAAGCCGTTCGAGCTGGCGCCGCGACACGCCTACGAGATTCGCGATGTCGTCGGTCGTGAGCGGGTCCTCGATATTCGCTTCCATCAGCTTGAGCGCGTCGTTCAGGCGCGGATGCCGCTCGCCGGGCGCGGTCACGAACGGAATGCGCTGACGCTCGTCGCCGCTGCGCAGCGTGCTTGCGCCGAGCGCATCGGCGATACGTTCGGCGAGTTCCGCCCCGTGGTCGCGGCCGATCATCGCGAGCATGAAATCGAGCGTGGCCTGGCCGCCCGAGCAGGTGGCGCGGTCGCGGTCGATTTCGTAGATGTGCTGCGTGACGATGGTGCGCTCGAACTGCTCGGCGAACTGCTGGAATGTTTCCCAGTTCGCGGCCACGCGATAGCCCTGCAACTGCCCCGCCATCGCGAGCCACCAGATGCCGTGGTGGATGCCCGAGACGAGCGGCGTGCGCTGCCCCACGCGCGCGAGGCTCGCGAGAAAGAGCCGGTAGTCGGCGAACTGCTGGTAGCGCTCGGTCACGACGATGAGCCAGTCGGCGGAAACCGCGTCGCCGAATGCGCAGTCGGCGGGCCACTGCGCGCCACCCGCGAGCGGCACGGGGCGGCCGTTCCACGAGCACATCTGCCAGCGGTACAGCGCCCGGCCGTCGATCTCGTTGGCGAGATTGAGCGCGTCGACGATCGGGCCCACGCCCGACATCGAAACGGGCGGGAGCGCGACGATCGCGACCTGAGTGGTGCGCCCGGCGCGCGCGAGCGGCGCCTGGCCGCCGGGCGCGGCGGCAGCGCCCGAAACGGAAGAGGAAGCGGAAGGGGGAACGCTGGAACGAACCATCGGCAAGACGAGGCGCGGGAAAAAGCGCCGCTTACTTGAGGCTGCCCGAGAGGAACTGGCGCAGTCGGTCGCTCTTCGGCGCGCCGAGCACATCGCCTGGTGTGCCCTCCTCCTCCGTGCGGCCCTGATGCAGGAACATCACATGATTCGAGACGTTGCGCGCAAAGCCCATTTCGTGCGTCACGACGATCATCGTGCGGCCTTCTTCGGCAAGCTTTTGCATGACCTTGAGCACTTCGCCCACGAGTTCGGGGTCGAGCGCCGAAGTCGGCTCGTCGAACAGCATGACGTCCGGGTGCATGGCAAGCGCGCGCGCAATCGCCACGCGCTGCTGCTGGCCGCCCGAAAGATGCGAGGGATATTGCTTCTCCACGCGCGGCGCGAGCCCCACTTTCTCCAGATACTGCCGCGCGCGGTCCTCGGCTTCCTTGCGCGGCACGCCCAGCACGTGCAGGGGCGCTTCCATCACGTTCTCGAGCACGTTCATGTGCGACCAGAGGTTGAAGTGCTGGAACACCATCGCGAGCTTCGTGCGGATGCGCTGCAACTGCTTGTGGTCGGCCACGTCCAGGTCGCCGTTGCGGCCCGCCTTCGTGCGCACGGCCTCGCCGTCCACGACGATCTCGCCCGCGTTCGGCTTCTCCAGAAAATTGATGCAACGCAGGAACGTGCTCTTGCCCGAGCCGCTCGCGCCGATGATGCTGATCACGTCGCCCTTCTTCGCGTCGAGCGAGACGCCCTTGAGCACCTCGTTGTCGCCGTAGCGCTTGTGGATGTCGCGCGCGACGAGCTTGCTATCGGAGGATTGCGTCTGAGCCAAGATGGTCTCCAGTTTCCAGTGTTCCGGTGAATCAGCGGCTGCGCACGGCGAGATGGCCGAGCCAGCGTTTTTCGGCGCGGCGAAACGCGGCCACCAGCACGAACGATACCGCACAGTAGATCAGCGCCGCGAGGCCGAACGACTCGAACGAGCGGTAAGTCGCCGAATTGGCGTCGCGCGCAACCTTGAGAATGTCGGGCACCGTCGCCGTGAACGCCACCGTGGTCGCGTGCAGCATCAGGATCACTTCGTTACTGTACAGCGGCAATGCGCGGCGCAGCGCCGAAGGCAAAACCACGCGCCAGTACATCGTGAACGGACTCATGCCGTAGGCGCGCGCCGCTTCCACTTCGCCGTGCGAGGTGGCGCGAATCGCGCCCGCGAAAATCTCCGTCGTGTATGCGCAGGTGTTGAGCGCGAACGCGAGCACCGCGCAGTTCAGGCCGCTGCGAAAGAACGCGTCGAGAAGCGGCTCCGAACGGATGAACGCGAGACTGTACACGCCCGTGTAGATGAGCAGCAACTGCACGTAGAGCGGCGTGCCGCGAAACACGTAGGTGTAGAAGCGCACGGGCATCGACAGCCAGCGGCGGCTCGACACGCGCGCGACGGCGAGCGGCACCGCGCACACGAAGCCGAACGCCACGGAGATCACGAGCAGCCACAGCGTCATCGCGAGGCCGGAGACATGCTCGCCGTCCCAGTAGAGGAACGCGCGACCGAATTGCTGGATGATTTCGTTCATGGCGGCGTTTTCCTCAGAGTTGCGCGTGCCGCACGCCGACCGAATAGCGGCGTTCGAGCCAGACGAGCGCGAAGTTCGAGAGCGTGGTGATCGCGAGATAGATGAGCGCTGCGATCACGAGGAAGAAGAACAGGTTGAAGGTGCTGCGGCCCGCGTCCTGGGCGGCCTTCACGACGTCGGCGAGACCGATGATCGAGACGAGCGCCGTCGCCTTCACGAGCACCTGCCAGTTGTTGCCGATGCCCGGCAGCGCGAAACGCATCATCTGCGGGAAGAGGATGCGGGCGAACACGCGCGCGCCGCTCATGCCATAGGCGTGGCCCGCTTCGAGCTGGCCGCGCGGCACCGCGAGAAACGCGCCGCGAAAGGTTTCGGTGAAGTACGCGCCGTAGATGAAGCCGAGCGTGACGACGCCGGCCACGAACGGATCGATGTCGATCTGCGCCATGCCGAGCGCGTCAGTGGCCTCGTTCACGCCGATCTGGATGCTGTAGAAGAGCAGCAGCATCAGCACGAGGTCGGGCACCGAGCGGATCAGCGTAGTGTAGGCCGTGGCCACCGCGGCGAGCGGCCGGTTGAACGAGAGCTTCGCCGCCGCGCCCGCGAGGCCGAGCAACACGGCCGCGCCGAGCGAGAGGAGCGAAAGTTCGATGGTCTGGATCGTGCCGGCGAGCAGCACCGGGCCATAGCCGTAAAGGATCACGCGCGTCTCCGGATCAAATCGTTTTATCGTTTTCAGGCGGCCTCGCGCGGCCCATGAGCGCCGCGCAAACCGATGAACTGGCGCGGATCGTCTCAGTGCAAAAGTGATTGCTCAAACCTGCGCGGCGCGGATATTGCAGTGCAGCATTGCCCGGCCGCCCAGGCAGGCGTGCGAGTGCGGCCCGCGCAGCCGCGGGCGCGATGCATTTGAAAGGCGAAAAAAAACGCCCCGGCAAGCGGGGCGCGTGGAGCATTTACGCAAGTTTGGGGTCGCTTTTTCGATAGCCGCGTAGAGGAACGACCCGGCGACCCCGCAGCGCTTAGGCGGCGCGCGTTTGCGTGGCGCGCGCGCTGCCCGCGCGCGCGTTCGCGCCGAGCAGCTTTTCGGCGAGCGCGCCGAACAGCAGGCCGATGGTGGTCCAGAGAATGATCTGCATGCCGATCGACACCGTGCGGAACTTCCACAGCAGCACGGCCGGGAAGGCGGCGGGCACCTCGTTGATCGTCGGTAGCGCAAGCTGAACCGCGCCGATCACGACGACGAACAGCACGAGCGCCACGATCGATGCGTTCCAGACGCCAAGGCGCGGCACGAACGCGGCGCGCACCTTGAGCGAGAACACCGACACGGCGATCGAGATCGCGATCATCAGGAAGAAGAGCCCGGTGCGATAGCCGATCGTCTCCGGGTCGCCGACAGAGGGCGGATTCGCCGGATACTTGATGTTCGGCACCATGTAGATCGCGACGAACGCGGCGAGCGCGAGCCAGACCGAGAGCGCGCGCGGCGAAAGACGCCCCACGCGGCCATTCGCATACGCGAAGACGAGCGCAAAGAGGCCGCCGATCGACGCGCCATAGACCATCACGCCCGTGAAGAGCCCGATGCTCGCCTGGGTCTTGCGGCTCACGATTTCGGGATCGGGCGCCTCGCCCTTCGCGGCGTCGAGCTTTTCCTCGAAGGAAATCGCCTGATCGACCTGGGGCTCGCCCGCGATCTTCGCGAAGCCGAACGTAAGAAGTCCCGCGGCGATGCCCGCGAGCATGCCGCGTACCAGCAACTTGCCAACCATGTTCAGCTCCCGGTCAGTGGCAGGGAAAGCCGAGCAGATGGCGGCCGTCGTGAACGAATTCGTGGACGTACATGCCCGGCACAAGCGAGGTTGCGCCTTCTTCGGCGCCCACGAAGTACAGGGCCAGCAGCAGCATGAGGCCGCCGAAGATCGCCCAGGGCAGAATCTCCCGCAGGGGAATGGGCGCCGGCGCGGCCGGTGCGTGCTGCAAGGGGAATGAGGTTTCGGACATGCTGACAGCTCCTGGGGTTACGCGCCCCGCCTGGTCGTTGAAAGAGAGGTACACGACGCGCAGGTCTGACTCCCGTTGCCTCGATTGAATCGACGGCAACCAGTTACAGTGGCGCGACCGCGCCGGACTTGCACCGGCTTCCGCGTGTCGTGGAGCCTGTATTCTACGCGCTGCAACGGCTGGCCGCGGACCGGATGCCGCCCTGAAGCCGGCCAGGAATGTCAGCCACGCAGACGCGATGCGTAAGGAAAAGTATGCCGACGACAGTCTGGCTGGTGAGTCACGCGGCGAATGCCGCGCTGCGCGCGGGAACGTTCCCGCGCGCACCCGTAGCGGGCGATGACGCGGACGAAGCGCTCGACGCGCGATCGATCGAGGCGCTCGCCGCATGGCGCGAGCGCTGGAGCGCACGCCTGCTCCGCGGCGAGCGCGATGGCGAGGCGCCGCGAGCGCTGACGAGTCCTGCGGCAATCGCGCGAGCGAGCGCACACGCGACGGGCTTCGCCGCGGCGGCGTCATGCAACGCGCTCGCCGACACCGTCTTCGGCGCGTGGCAAGGCAAACGCCTCGCGGATCTTGCACGGGAGGCACCCGAAGCACTTGAGGCCTGGACGCGCGATCCAAGCTTCAGGCCGCCTGGAGGCGGCGAATCGTTCGACGATGTCCGCGCGCGCGTCGGCGCCTGGCTCGATGCGATGCCCGAAGCCGGACCGGACCTGATCGCCTTCACGCACTCGAGCGTGATGCGCGCGGCGATCCTTCATGCGCTGGGCGCGCCGTCGGCGAGTTTTCGCGCAATCGAAATCGCGCCGCTTCGCGTGGCGGCGCTACGCCGCGCCCAGCACGGCTGGGTTTGGCTCGCGGCAAGGGACTGAGGAAAATGGCAGCCGCACTCCTTGATCTCCATACCTGCGCCGCGCACATTGCACGTAGCAACACGTTGACACATACTCATTCGAAGCCTAGCATCGGACTGTATCAACCACGTAGATACACCGAGGTCAGGTATGGACATCAAACTCAGTGGAATGTTGGCCAAACGGCTAATTCAGTACGAGGACGAAATGGCGATACAAACCCTGAAGCGTTGGGGAAACAGCCTTGCGGTGCGCATTCCGGCCAGTCTTGCCAGCAAACTCGGATTGGCGGAGGGGCAGGAAGTCGAGGTGGAAGTCGAAGATGGGTCGCTCACGGTTCGCCCGCACACGGCGATCCGGCGCTTTTCGCGCGAGCGCTATTTGCAGCAGTTGCGCGAAAGGAAGCTCGAGGCGCACCCGCTCGTCGACTTCGGCCGGCCGCAAGGGACCGAAATCGGCGGACCCGATGACCCCACGCGTTTCGACCTATGGTAAGGAACGCATGAAGAACGGCACACCGGAAGCAGGCGACATCCTCTGGCTCAACGTCGGGCCGGGCGCGGGCAGCGAGCAGGACGGCTATCGCCCTGCCCTCGTCCTCACCGACGCCGAGTTCAACGAACTCACCACCCGCTTTGTCGGGCTGCCCATCACCAGCACCATTCACGGCTGGGAGTCGGAAATCCCCATTAGCGGCCTTTCCCGGCCCTGCGTGGCGATGGCCGACCAGATCACCACGCTGTCGCTCGCGGGCAGGATCTGGCGGCACAAGGGAGAATCGGCAACCGCCGAAGAGCTGGAGGCGGCGAAATTCGCCGTCGCCGGCATTCTGGACTTGTAGCGCAACGCGTCGGGCCTAATCCAGGCCCAACTGCGCCTTGATGGCCGGCATCATGTACTGCACGGCCGCGCGCCCTTCTTCGATGGCGGGCCCGGCGCGATGAAAGTCGAAGATGCCCATGCCGCCCAGGCGCGGCTGGATCAGCACGTCGGCAGGCTCGCCCGCGAGGCGGCTGCGCGTAATGCGCACCTGCATGATGTCGATGCTCTGCGCCACCGAACTCAACACCGAAGGCACGCGCGTGCTGGGCGGCGGCGCCACGCGCACGTCAGGGCCGCCGGCCGCCCCGGGGCCGGCCGGCTGCAACCAGCGCGGAAAACGCTTGCCGTTGCGGCGTCGCAGCGGCTCAGGTGCCGCTTCGGCGCCGACGGTACCATCGGCACCGTCGGCTACCGTGCCGAGCGCCCTCGCGGCCGCGGCCGCGTCGCTCGCCTCCACGGGCAACTCGCGCGGCATCGTGTCGATCGCGCCGCCCAGGTCGCGGCCGTTGAGAATGTCGTGATTGAGGTCGATGGCGATTACGGTGTCGGCGCGCATCGCGCGCGCGGCGGAAACGGGCACCGGGTTGCTCAGGCCGCCGTCCACGAGCCACACGCCGTCATGCCAGATCGGCGTGAAGATGCCGGGAATCGCGATCGAGGCGCGCACGGCGTCCACCACGCCGCCTTCGCGCAGCCAGACTTCGCGGCCCGTGTCGAGTTCGGTGGCGACCGCCGTGAAAGGCAGCCCCAGGTCATCGATCGAGCGGCCGTTGAACTGGTGCGCGAAAAGTTCGATCACCTTGCGCCCGCCGAGCAGGCCGCCCGAGAAACGCAGGTCGAGCAAACGCACCACGGTCTGCCAGGTGAGCTTGCCCACCCAGTCTTCGAGCCAGTCGAGATCGCCGTTCGCGTACACCGCGCCCACCAGCGCGCCGATCGACGTGCCGCACACCACGTCGGGCTTGATGCCCGCTTCCTCCAGCGCGCGAATCGCGCCAATATGCGCCCAGCCGCGCGCCGCGCCCCCGCCGAGCACGAGCCCCACACGCTTGGGCCGTCGCCGGTTCATCATGCGCGCCTCCTTGCGTGTGCTTGAGTCAACCGGTTCAGTGCCCGCGAATGATGTCCGAGCGCGAGGTCGTCGTGACCCGCCCGTCCGGTCCGAAATGCACGTTGAAATACGCTTCGGGCGTCACGCCCCCTTCCAGCCACTTCCAGCTCCACACCGTCTCCTTCTTCAAGCGGTAGCCGGCCACCTGGCCCGGCCTGCCGAGCAGCCGCCGCACTTCGTCCTCACTCATGCCGACGCGGATCTTCGCGAAGTTTTCCGCCGTGAGCGCCTGGGTAATGGCCACGAGCCGCCCGTTCGGCCCGATGTCGACCATCCACGTCTTGAGGCCCTGCGGGCCGCGCGGATACTCGAGCCGGCGCGAGCCGTCGTCGAACACGCGTTCGGTTTCGGGCTTGCCCATTTGCTCGCGCACCTGTTCGAGCGTGGAAACGCCGGGCGTGAGCCCTTTGAGCAGCAGCGCATCGGGCTTCACCGAATCGAAGAACGCCTTGAATCCCTGCCGGATGGTGTCGAGCATGGCATCGATCTGGCGATCGTCGCAGCCGGAAAGCGTGAACGCCGCCATGGCGGCGCACGCGAGCGCGAGCGAACGCGTAAATGAAAACGTGGGCTTCATGTCCTTGCTAACGCATCAGCATGGGCTTGCGTCTACACGCGCCTGAAACGCCCGCGTATCGACATGCCCACAATGTACCGTCAATGATGCTGATCGTGCTGTGAGTCACGCTCCGAGCGCGCCGGTACGCTCGCCACGAAAGGCAGCGTATCTCGCGACGGCGCGCGAGACTGTGCGCCGCGACGCAATGCGCGACGCGCACGAACGATTTCCGCGGCCTGCCACGTCAGCAGCGCGAGCACGCCGAACACGATTTCGCGCATGCGCTTGACGAGCGCGAGCGAAAACGCGACGTCCTGGCTCACGCCAAAGAGTTGCGCGAGCAACACCACGGCGACTTCCTGCACGCCGAGACCGGCAGGCACCATGAAAGCGGCGTGGCGCACGGCCTGGGTAATGGCCTCGATGGCGAGCGCGTCGCCCGCCGGGACCGGATGGCCGAGCAGCGCGAGCGCCCACCACGTCTCGAACGCGCCGAGCATGTAACCGGCAAGCTGCCAGAAGAAGGCGCGAAACATGAGACCGGTGCGCGACATCAGCGCGTCGAGATCGGCGTCGAGCTGTTTGCCGTCCAGGCCGGACATGAGCGGGTTTTTTGCGCCGAGCAGACGGCCTGCCCAGCGCTCGATCGCGTGAAACACACCGCCGCGACGCAGCAGGAGCACGGCGAGCACGGGCAGCGGCGCCGAGAGCACGAGCGCGAGTGCGATCGTGACGATGGTGCGCAGCGAACCGCCGTCGCCGGTCGCAGCAACGATCAGCACGACGCCGAGCGCCGAGAACGCGTACTGAACGGCAATAGTAACGAACACCTCGACGATCACCGATGCCGTCACCTCGCTCGCATTACGCACCTTCCAGCGCGCGAGGCGAATGCCGACCAGTTCGCCGCCCACGCCGACCACGGGCAGCAACCGGTTCACGGCCTCGCGCACCGTCGCGGTCCACCAGAGGAAAGCGAGCGGCGCGCGCTTGTCGAGCAGGAGGCGCCATGCGTGCGCGTCGAGCAGAAGCGGCAGCGCGTGGAACGGCACGAGCCAGAGCAGCATGGGGCCCGCCGTGCCGATCACGCGCAGCACGTCGTGCGCGCCGTTATGGACGACGAGACCGATCAGGATGGCGATGCCGACCGGCAGGCCCAGCCATTGCAGCCACTTCATGACCCCTGCGCCTCGCGGCCGTCCAATGTGGCGCACGCGCAGCCCGAAGCCGCGCCGAAGAACACGTCCGTGAAGCCGCCACGACGCACGCCCGACTGCGCGAGCGCCGCGGCCACGCGCGGCGAGATCAGCGCGCCGAATTCGTCGGCGTGGCGATACGTCTGCATCGAAGCCGTGATGGGGCCTTCGTGCGTTTCGCCGGCAAGCGCCGGATGGCAGTAGATTTCGCCCACGCCCCGCGCGGGCAGATGCGCGAGCGCGTCGAGCATGGCGGCCTCATCCATGGCGCCTGTCTTTGCGATGCCGACCACGTAGTCGTTGTGCGCGACGCCGGCACGCCCGAGACGCGCGCGCACGAGCGCGAGCCACGGCTTCAGCGCGAACGGCGCACCGGCTTCGAGCGGCAGACGCATCGCGCGCAAACCATAGTCGCGGCCAATCTCGAGGATCAGCGAAAGCACCGTGGGATGCAGATGAAAATGCTTGTGCGTGTTCACGTGATCGAGCGCGAGCCCGGTCGCCGCGAATGCCTCGAACTGCGCGCGAATCTCCTTCGCGAGCTGCCTGCGCACGTGCGGCAGGAAGAAGAAGCGCACGCCGTCGCGGACCATGTTGTCGCCGAAACGTCCGTGCTCATTCACTAACGCCGGAATCTGCGCGCGCGGCAGCGTCGCCGCGCCATCGGCCAGCACCAGATGCAGCCCGACACGCAAACCCGGCGTGCGGCGCGCGCGCGCCACGGCGTCGGGCGCGGCGGGCGCGGCCACCATCAGGCTCGCGCAGTCGAGCACGCCCTCGCGATGCGCCCGCTCCACCGCCGCATTGACACGCTCGTGCAGGCCAAAGTCGTCGGCGGTAAAGATGAGCGCGCGC